>CAJXNV010000022.1 GCA_913057155.1 uncultured Actinomycetes bacterium
GCGGCGGCGCGTTCGATCAGATCGACATGGGTGTCGGTGCTCGAGCACACGGCAACGGCGTCGACATCGGGGGAAGCGAGCATCTCCTCGACGGTCATGACGGGGGCGCGTAGTTCCTCCGATACGGCTTGCGCAGCGGCGTCGTTGACGTCGAATACGCCCGCAAGCGAAGTCTCCGGCACCTTGGTAGCGATGATCTCCGCATGCATCTTGCCGATGCGGCCAACGCCGAGCACTCCGATGCGAACCGTCACGTGGTTTCCCTTCCCGAATAAGCGACGGGGCCAACCCTAGAGGCGGCCCCGTCGATACGTGGTGCTGGATTGCTGCTTGCTGCTACGTCTCCGCGCCGAGTTCGTGCGCGAGCGCATCGAGCTCCGCGCCGCCAGCCATCGCCTTGACGAGTTCCTCGCGGGAGACGGTGTCCTTGGTGTATTCGGCGAGCATGCGTCCGCGGTTGAGCAGGTAGAAGTTGTCACCCACCAGGTAAGCGTGGTGCGGGTTGTGGGTGATGAACACCACCGAAACCCCGGACTCCGCGGCGGTGCGGATGTGCTTGAGGACCACACCGGACTGCTTGACGCCCAGGGCGCTGGTGGGCTCGTCGAGGATCAGCACGTTGGCGCCGAAGTGGACCGCGCGGGCGATGGAGACGGCCTGCCGCTCACCACCGGAGAGCGTGCCGACCGGCTGCTCGGGATCGCGGATGTCGATACCCATCTGCGCCATCTCGGCCTTGCATGATTCCTTGGCGTACTTGGTGCGCAAGCCCCGGAACGGCCAAAAGCCCTTGGTGGGCTCATTGCCGAGGTAGAAGTTGCGCCATACCGCCATGAGCGGAACGGTCGCGAGGTCCTGGTACACCGTGGCGATTCCGTTATCGAGGGCCTCGCGCGGGGAGTTGAACGTGGTCGGCTTGCCGTCGACGAACATCTGGCCCTCGGTTGGCGTATGCACGCCACTGAGGATCTTGATGAGCGTGGACTTGCCGGCGCCGTTGTCACCGAGGACGCACGTCACTTGCCGCTTGGGCACCCGCATCGAGACGTCCTGCAGCGCGATGACGCTGCCGAATCGCTTGCCCACATCCTCCAGGGCGAGGGCGTCTGGTTCGTTCGTGGTTACCTCGGTCATCTTCGAGCTCCCTGGAAGCGACGGCGGATGAGTGAGTTGGTGAACACGGCGGCGAAGAGGATCAAGCCGAGGAACAGCCACGTCCAGTCGGTGTTCCACTGGGCGTAGGCGATTCCGATGAAGGCCATGCCGATGATGGCCGCACCGATCGTGCCGCCGATGGCCGATCCGTAACCGCCGGTGAGCAGACAGCCACCGACCACCGCGGCGATGATGAAGATGAACTCCTGGGTCACGCCTTGGCCCGCCTGCATCGACTTCAGGCGCATCAGACTGATGATGCCGACCAGGCACGAGGACATCGACACGTACATGAACAAGATGATCTTGGTGCGACGAACCGGAACACCCACGTTGCGGGCGGCGTTCGCATCGCCACCGACTGCGTAGATCCAGTTACCGAACTTGGTTCGGGTGAGCACGAGAGTGGCGATGATCGTCAGGACGATCCACCACACGACCGCGATGCGGAAGTTGTATTGCGTAAGAGCGGAGGCGAAGACCGCTTCCGCACTCTCGTAGCCGGCGCGTATGCCACCATCTGGCGCTTCGTCTACTCCGGCAACGCGGACGGTGTCGGTGAGCACCTTGGTGACACCGAGGTTGATGCCGCGCAGCGAGAAGAACATCGCGAGGGTCACGATGAAGGACGGCAAGCCCGTTGTGACCACTAGCCAGCCGTTCGTGAATCCGATGCCAGCAGCGAACACGAAGGTCATCAAGATCGCGGGCCACACCGCGATGTTGTATTCGGTGATCAACAACCCGGCGAAGAGGCCGGAGGAGCCGATCATGACCCCGCTGGAGAGGTCGAACTCGCCGCCGATCATCAACATTGCGACGGCTACGGCGATGATGCCGTAGGTGGAAGCGACGTCGGTCCAGCGGGCCGTTCCGTCGAGTGAGAAGAAGGTGCCGGTCTGGTCGACCAGGGCGAAGAAGATGTAGACGACGAGTGCGCCCATGAAGGCGCCGATCTCCGGACGCCGCATGATGCGGGTCAACGAACTCGTCGTTGCTACGCGGTCATCAACCGCGGTGGTGGTCGACATGGTCTCCCTCGATCGATTCAGATGGGCCGGCTAAGACGCTAGCGCCGGAGAGCCTGGCCGGTGATGGATTCTTCGAAGTCCGATGATTGCCACGGAAAGTGTTGGTGGGTGGGGCTTTCGCCCCACCCACCAACTCAGGTACTACCGCGTGCCGTTGGCCGCGAGTTCCTGGACCAGCTCGGCGTTCTCTTGAACGACGAAGCCCGGGCCGGTGTACATCGGCTGTCCACCACCGAGCTCGTGTCCGTTGAGCAGGTTCAGGTACAGCAGCACGACGGACATGTAGCCCTGGGCGTACTGCTGCTGGTCGATGGCGAAAGCGAGCTCGCCATCGGCGATGGCCTGAACGGCGTCGCCGGACAGATCGACGGTGCCGATCGTCACGTCGCGTCCGACAGCCTCGGCTGCGGGCAGTGCTGCCGCAGTCGCGATGTCGGCGTTCAGGGCGAAGATGCCGTCGATATCCGGGTTCGCCTCGAGGGCGGCCTGGATCTCTGCCTGGCTCTGCGCGAGGTCGGCCAGACCAGCCGAGAGCTGCAGGTTCTCTACCGTGCCCTCGAAGGTGTCAGCCGCGCCGTCGCAGCGCTGCTGCAGACCGATGTTGTTCTGCTCCTGGATGGGGCACAACACGTTGGTGAGGCCAGCCTCGTTGAACTTGATGCCGGCTTCTTGGCCCGCGATGAACTCGTCCTGACCCACGTGGGTGAAGGCGCCGAGGTCCTTGAAGACCGAGGAACCGGAGTTCATGGTGACGATCGCAACGCCGGCGTCAGCAGCCGTCTGCAGCGCGCCCTCGATGGCATCCGGGTTCGGAGCCGAGACGGCGATGCCCTGGCAACCAGCCGAGACGTCGCCCTCGATCAGCTGCGCCTGCAGCTGGGCGTCGTTGGTGGTCTCCTGGTAGGAGAAGTCCACGCCGAGATCCTCAGCGGCCTTGTCCGCACCGGCCTTGGCAACCGACCAGAAGCCGCCGCCGTCACCGTGGGTGACCATGCAGATCTTGTACTGCGAGTTGTCTCCGCCGCCGGAACCACCGGCATCGGCGGAATCGCCGGAATCATCGGAACCGGAGTCCTCGCTCGTTGCGGCGTCGTCCGTGGACTCCGCCGCGCTGTCGCCGCTGTCGGAGCTCGAGCACCCCGCCAGCACAAGTGCCGACGCCGCGACCGCGGCGATGGCGAACTTGCCAACCTTCATGTAGACCTCCTAGGCGCCTCGAGGACGCGTCGTCGAATGACAGCGCACCGACCGCCCCGTACGGGGAGTTCTAGGGAAAGAAACCCCGTTGGATCGGGAGCGGTTTGGAACGCTCCAATGGACGGTAAGTGTCGTGCTTCACACGGGCGTTGGGAAGGCTCTGCTCGGATGCGTTACCAACTCGTTACGGCCCGTTACAGGCGCGAGGCTGCCGTGTGAACCGTGTGAACCCTGTGAATCTTGTGAACCGGGGGAAACGCGCAACGCGGGGGCGATTCCGGGAAAAGCGACGCGAATCCCCCGGAATCCGGGGGATTCGCTTGAAGGGGTGAGGGGGTTAGGGGGCGAGGTCGACGACGGGCTCCCAGCGGCGCGAGGTCCAGGAGTCGATGAGCGCCTGCTGGACGCTGACGACATCCACGGCCTCCCGAAAGCCCGGGCTGAAGCGCTCTCCCCCGGCCAACGACTCCAAGAACACGTGGTCCTCGATCGCCACCAGGTCCTCGAAGCCGATCGAGTTGGCCTGACCGGGCACGAACGCCCCGTGGAACGGGAAGCGGTCACCGCCGTAGATGGTCGTGTAGCCCGAGCTCGGATCGTCGGTGAGCCGGTAGTAGCGCAACTCGTTCATGGTCTCGAAGTTCCAGGCCATCGCGCCCTTGGTGCCGTAGACCTCGAAGGCGTTCTGGCTCTCCGGCCCGACCATGGTGCGGCTGGACTCGAAGGTGCCCGTGGCACCGTTCGCGAACGTGCACAGCATCGAGGCGAAGTCCTCGTTCTCCACCTCGCCCTTGGGATCATCGGGGTTGCCGCGGCCGTAGTGCCCGGCGCCGGGCTGCGCGATCGGGCGGTGGCTGATGGTGGTGTTGCGCATGCCGACCACCTCGGTGATCGAGCCCACGAGGTACTGCGCGAGCGAGACCGCATGGCTGAGGATGTCGCTGGTCACGCCGTAGCCGGCCTGCTCCAGGAAGAAGCGCCAGGTCAGCAGCCCGAGCTCATCGCTGCCGTACATCGACAGGAACCGTCCGCGGTAGTGCGTGATCTCGCCGAGTTCGCCGGATTCGATGACGGACTTCGCGTGCATGACCAGCGGCGCCCACAGGTAGTTGTAGCCCACACCGGTCGCCACGTTCGCGCTCTGCGCGAGCTGGTAGGCCTGCACCGCGTGCTCGGGCTTGCCGCCGATCGGCTTCTCGCTGAACACGGCCTTACCGGCGGCGGTGGCCGCCTCGATCATCGGCAGGTGCAGCATGTTCGGAGCGGTGACCCATACGGCGTCGACGTCGTCGGAAGCGATGGCCTCGCGCCAATCGTCGGTGGCTCGCTGGAAGCCGAAGTCATCGACCGCACGGGTGCGCCGACTTTCCTCGGTATCGGCGCACACGACGAGCCGTGGGGAGACACCGCGCTCGGGGAATAGGGACGGAATGCGCAGCATGGAGCGGCTGTGGGCCTGACCCATCCAGCCGAGTCCAAGGACGGCAACACCGATGTTCTTCTTCATCTGCAAACCTCGATCACTTCACTCGGCCGGCGGCCGATGTCATGGGCAGCCTCGGGTCCTGTTCCTGGTCCTCCCACGAAGCCCGGATCCAGTGCTGATCGGGGTCGTCGCAGAAAGCCATAGTGCGATCCTCGCCGGGACCGGCGAGCACGTTGAGGAAGTACATCGGGTACTCCGGGTTCGCGACGGTCGGACCGTGGTAGCCCTCGGGCACCAAGTAGGTGTCCCCGTCGGTGATGGTCAGCGTCTCGTCGTGACGCCCGTCGACTGTGTACAGGCGGAAGAGTCCGCTGCCGCTCGGGTGGCCGTGCGGCTCGTCCAGTTTGCCGATCCGGAAGTAGTAGATCTCCTCGTTGCTGGTGACGCAATCGCCGATGCCGTCGTGGCGGTGCGGTGGCCAGGAGGACCAGTTGCCACCTGGGGTGAGCACCTCGCAGACGTTGATCTTGTCCGCTGCCGAGAACGAGTCCGGGGTGGCGTAGTTGTTCACCTGACGGGTGGACCTGCCTGCTCCGCGCACCTCGACGGGAACGGACTCGGCGCTGCCGTAGTGCACCGGGAAGGATCGGCTCGCACGAGCCGTCACGATCGCTACTTCGCCGGAATCGCCTTCGATCGACACTTGCGAGCCGACCGGTAGGTAGACCCAGTCCGAGACGCCGGCGAAGACTCCCTCGCGCCCGCGCATCTCGAACCTCTGGCCATCGACGACGACGACGAAATCCCGCGCCGAGAGCGAGAGCAGGACGCCTTCTTCGCCTTCCAACTCGAAGGTCGCCGGATCACCGGCGCGCAGGGTGAACACGTATTGCCCGCAGTAGGTCCAGCCGGCGGATTCGGGGGTGATCCGCAGATCGGCCCGGCCCTGCGCGGCGGTGCCGGCGGGGATGAACCAGGAGGATTCCTCGGCCATTGCGCTACTTCCCTTCACTCGGGTGCACGATCTGCGCGGCCGCGGTCACGGCCTTCTCGACGTCGCCGTCCTCGGGGTACACCAACGCGCGGCCGGCGACCAGTCCGCGGACGTTCGGCTCGGCCATCGCAGCCTGCCACCCGGCGAAGGTCCGCGCGGCATCGGCACCGGGATCGCCACCGAGCATCACGATCGGCATGGTCGTCGCTCCGGCGACTTCGGCCATCCGCTCCGATGCCGGGAGCTTCAACCAGGTGTAGGCGGAGCACGAACCGAGCCCGGAGGCGATAGCGACCACCTTGATCAAACGCTCGACCGAGGAATCCAGCCGGGCTCGACCGGTTTCGTCGATCACGTAGGGCAGCGGCTCGATCATGTTCATGATCTTGCGGTCGGCCATCTCGGTGGACAGGGCAGCGACCATCTCGAGCGTGCGGGCTACCCCGGCGTCGGTGTCCTCGATGCGGACGAGGGTCTTGCCGCCGTCGAGGCCGTATTCCTCGATGTGGTCGGGGTCGTAGGCGGTGAGGCGATCGTCGAGTTCCCAGCGGGCTCCGATGATGCCGCCGCGGTTCATCGTTCCGATCGCCAGGACATCGTCCAACGCACCGAGGAACGCCAACTCCTCCAGGATGTCCGCGCTCGCCATCACCCCGTCGACACCGGGCACCCGCAGCGCACGCACCACCCGATCGAGCAGGGTGTAGCGGTCGGCGACGGCGAGTGGGTCCGATCCCGCGGCGAGCATGCCGCGGGCGGTGTGGTCCACGGCCACGATGAGCATGTTGCCGTCGTCGCCGACGAGCTCACGACGTCGCCGCGAGGTGAGTGCGGTGCGCAAGGACTCCGGAGCGCGAACCCGGGCCTCGATGATCTCGCTGTATGCCTTGCGATCGATCCCGCTCACCGGGTGCCTCCTCGGGCGATGATGTCCTCGACGATGTCCGTGCCGGGCATCGCATCGGCACAGGTCAGTTGCGTTGCCACGTAGGCGCCGGCGCCGTTCGCGAACTGGCCTATGCGCTCCAGGCTCCAGCCTTCGATTATCCCGTGCACGAGGGCGCCGCCGAACGCATCACCGGCACCTAGGCCGCACAGGACATCGATCTCCAGCGGCGCGACGCGAACTCGATCGTGCTCATCGGCAAGGAGCACTCCCCCGCCACCGAGCTTGACGATCGCCAGGCGCACACCATCGGCGAGCAGTCGGTCGGCGATGGAATCGGGGTCGTCTATGCCCAGGGCCATGTCGCATTCGGTGCGATTGCCGACGACGACGGAACTGTGGGCGATGGCCCGCTGCGCGGCGGCCCGGGCGGTTTCGATGTCCGGCCACATGGAGGGGCGGTAGTCCAGGTCCAAGATGGTGTCGCGTCCCTCGGCGCGCCCGCGGGCGGCGAGCCACGCGAACGATGCTTCCGCGGTGGCGCCTTGGGCGAGCGCACCCTGGCTCATCCAGAAGATCCGGCACTCGGTGATCGCCGCTTCGGGGACCTCGGCTGCGGTGATCGTGGTGTCGGGCGCGGCCTCGCCGCGATAGAAGATGATCTGCGGATCCTCCGGCGGGGCGAGCGCGGCGAGCACGACCGGGGTCAACGCGTTCGGATCGCGGCCGACATACCGCGTATCGACACCGAAATCGCGAAGCCGATTGATCACGTAGTCCCCGAGCGCGTCGGTTCCGACCTTGGTCACCACGGCGGCGCGATGGCCGTACTGGGCGGCGGCGACGGCCACGTTGGTGGGGCTACCGCCGACCGACTTGCGGAACGTCTGTGGATCCCCGAACGCGGCGTTCACTTCCTGCGCATACAGGTCGACACTGACTCGCCCGACGGTGATCACCGCGGGAATGTCGTGAACTCCGGGGCCGGTCATGCCCTCTCCTTGGAACGCTCCAAAATAACGGCTGATCGTGTCACACTTGGCGACCTACAGGCAAGCAGACTGCCCTCGCAGCGGTCGGGCTTCGATGCAGGAAGGCACGGTGGACGCGATGCGCGTGGTGGTCATCGGAGCGGGACGGATGGGCAGCATCCGCGCGCAGGATCTGGCCGCCGATGAGCGCGTAACCGAGGTACTGATCGCGAACCGCACACCGGAGCGGGCCGAGCGACTCGCGGGCGAACTCGGCGCTCGCGCACTGCCCTGGGAGCAGATCACCGAAACCGACGCCGACGGCTATGTAATGGCACTGGCCACCGATGCGCACGCCACACTCCTGGAAGCGCTGTTGGAGCGGGGCGTACCCATCTTGTGCGAGAAGCCGATCGCACTGACGATCCACGAGACCGAACACATCTGCTCGCTCGCGGCAGCGAGCGGGGCACCGGTGCAGATCGGGTTCCAGCGTCGCTTCGATCCCGCGATGCGGCGGGCCCGGTCCGCGGTGGACAGCGGTGAACTCGGCACCCTCTACGACATCTCGCTCACCTCCCGCGACCACACTCCCCCGGATCGCTTCTTCCTGCCCGGCAGCGGCGGCATCTTCCGGGATCTGCACGTCCACGATCTCGATCTCGTCTCCTGGCTCACCGATTCACCCATCGAGACCGTGCAGGCGGCCGCGCGGATCCGTGGTGAGGGCCCGTACGAGGAGTTCGGTGATTTCGACTCGACGCGCATCATCGCCGTCACCGAATCCGGTGTCCTGGCCTCGATCTGTGGATCTCGGCACGACGCGCGTGGACACGACGTGCGGTTGGAGATCTTCGGCAGCAAGGACGCACTGAGCGCCGGAATCACCCCGCGCACTCCGTTGCGGGTCCTCGACGATCCGGGGGTTCCGGTCGATCACGACCCTTACACCGGATTCATCGACCGGTTCCGCGATGCCTTCCGCGCCGAGACCGCATCCTTCGTCGACACCATCGGTGGCGCCGCGAATCCGTGCCCACCGCAAGCGGCCACCGAATCGTTGCGGGCGGCTATCGCCTGCGAGATCGCCGTCCGTGAGGGCGGGACCATCACCGTGCGAGATGTGACCGATGGCTGACAAGAAGCCGACCATCCACGATGTGGCAGCCCGCGCTGGGGTATCGAAGTCGCTGGTCTCCTTGGCCTTGCGCGGCTCGTCGAAGGTGAGCGACGCTAGCCGTGAAGCCATCGAGCGGGCCGCCGCCGAACTCGGCTACCGACCCAACGCCACGGCCCGAAGCCTGGCGGACCGCAAGAGCCGGACCATCGGCATCAATATGGCCGAGATCGACAACCCGATATTCCCGCAGATGCTCAGCGGCGCCCACGCCGTCATCCGCGAGCGTGGCTACAACACGATGCTGGTCTCCGGTGAACGCGACCCACTCGTGGAGTTCGGTGAGTTGGCCAAGTTACTCGAGTTCCAGATCGAGGGCCTGATCCTGATCTCCCACCGGATGTCCGCGACCACGGTTCGCTCGTTGGCCTCGGATGTCCCCACCGTGGTGCTGACCTTGCAGGGCATCACCGGACCGGGAATCGACTCGGTGACCTCCGATGATGAGGCGGGCGCACGGATGGCGATGCGACACCTCTTCGATCTCGGCCACGAGCGGATCGCGCACATATCCGGTGGATCACTGGAACCGGCCGTCGTCCGCGAGCGCATCTACCGAGAGGAGATGAGCGCCGCCGGCCTCGAAGCGCACATCAGCGTCTACGAAGGCGACCTCACCAACGAAGGGGGCCTGCGCGCCGCGCGCGAACTATTGAGCAACGGTCCGACACCCACGGCGATCTTCGCCAGCAACGACATCTCGGCTATCGGTGTCATGTCCGCGTGCTCCGAACACGGGCTCTCGGTTCCCGAGGACATCTCCATCCTCGGCTACGACGGCATCTCCATCGGTGAACTGCACGCGATCAACCTGACCACCATCTCCCAGCCGTTGACCGCGATGGGAGAGCTCGCCGCGGAGCGGCTATTCGACCGCATGGCCGGCAAGCGACTCCAGGGACGATCCATCGTCTTGGAACCGGAGTTGATGGTGCGCGGGACCACCGCCGCACCGAAGGCACAGCGGCAGCGCAACTAGGCGCCCTGCGCCCATTCGGCGAACGCTCGCAGATCATCCGCGTTCGCCAGTCCGCTGGTGTTGCGGACCGGATCGCCGTTCACGATGTCGGTGACGGCGAGTTCGGCGAGCTTGCCGGTGACGGTTCGCGGCACTGCGGGAACCTGGACGATCTCGGCCGGGACATGCCGCGGGCTCGCCTGTCGGCGCAGAGCCTGCGCGATCTTTCCTCGCATCTCCTCGGTCAACTCGCGGCCATCTCGCGTGACCACGAACAACACGATGCGGGTGTCGAGCCCGAGTCGTTGGCCCACCACGATCGACTCGCTGACGAAATCCAACGCATCGACGATCCGGTAGATCTCGGCCGTTCCGATGCGCACACCGTGGGCGTTCAAGGTGGCATCGGATCTGCCGTGGATGACGAATCCGCCTTCGTCGGTGCGGGAGATGAAATCTCCGTGCGCCCACACTCCCAGAAAGCGGGCGAAGTAGGAATCGTGCAATCGGCTCCCGTCGTCTCCCCAGAATCCGAGTGGTTGCGATGGGAACGGTGTGCGGCACACCAACTCACCGCGCGTTCCGGTGGCTACCTCCTGGCCGTCGTCGTCGTAGACCCGCACATCCATACCCAAGGCCGCTCCTTGGATCGCCCCGGCGTAGATCGGCTCGGTGGGTACTCCGAGGACGAAGCACCCGCAGATGTCGGTGCCCCCGGAGATGGATGCGAGATGGACCGTCGGGTCGATTGATTCGTAGACGTATTCGAACAGTTCGGCGGCCAGCGGTGATCCGGTACTCGCGAGCGTGCGCAGGCTCGGCATCGATCCGGGCGCTCGCTGCACCCCCTTCTCACGCAGGGCTTCGATGTACTTGGCGGAGACCCCGAGGAAGGTCAGTTCCTCGTCCACGACCAGCCCTAGGAGCCGGTCGGCTTCGGGGAACATCGGTTGTCCGTCGTAGAGCACCACGGTCGCCTGCGTACCGAGCGCCATCACCAACCAGTTCCACATCATCCAGCCGCAGGTGGTGAAGTAGCAGACCCGATCCCCGGCGCGGATGTCCAGGTGTACGCGCTGTTCGGCGAGATCCTTGACCAGCACCCCCGCTGCGCTGTGCACGATGCATTTCGGCGCGCCAGTTGTCCCGCTGGAGAACAGGATGAAACCGGGATGGTCGAAGGCAAGCGGCACTGTCTGCAATTCGGCTCCGCTTGATCGCGCCAGCCACGCCTGCCACGACATCGCCGCAGTACTCCAAGCAGCGGACGGCTCCCCGATCACCACCACCTGACGCACCGACGGCAGCGCATCGAGCGCCACCGTCACTTCCTCGCGCAGGTCGAATTCCTTGCCGCCGTAGCGGTAGTCCGCGGCAACGAGCAACAGCACCGGTTCGATCTGCCCGAAGCGATCTAGGACTCCCTGCGCGGCGAAGTCGGTCGATGCGGTCGACACGACGGCGCCGATGGAAAGGGCGGCCAGCGCCCACACCACGGTTTCGGGGACGTTGGGCGTCCAGGCTGCAACCCGATCGCCGATACCCACGCCCACCTCGCGCATCGACTGCGCCGCCGCTGCGACATCGGCGCGCAATTCACCCCTGCTCCACGCGCGCCGGTTACCAGCCTCGTCGACACCGACGAGGACCTCATCCTCGACGGGTCCGGCGAGCAAGGTGTCGACAACGTTCACACGCGCATCGGGGAAGAAACGGGCGCTGTCCGGGCCGCTTAGCTCCCGGCCCTCGAGCGCGCGGGCACCCTTCGTACCGACGATCCCGCATTCGTCCCACGCCCAAGCCCACCAGGCAGCCGGGTCCTCGATGCTGATCCGGTGGGCGTCGTCGTAGTTCGTTACCTCGCAGGCAGCGAGCCAGCGTCGCATGGCGTCGCCGCGGCGGTCATCCGGTGACCACAGGGGATTCGGCACGCGCAAAGCATGCCACCGACCCGTACCCGATGCGGCGTCGCGCGTGGCCGGAATCGGAACGATTCCGCGGCCACGCCGGACGCCGCAACGGGGAGGGAGGGGTTAGTTGTCGTTGGCGTAGTACGCGCGCACCTGCGGCATGACGTTGCGCATCATGAACAGCGGACGACGCAAGCCCTCGGCATTGGGACCCGGCCGGGTCTTGGCCATCCACTCGCGGTAGACCTCGCGCGAACGGTTCGTGTCCACGACCACATCGCCGTACTTGTCCTCATCGTGCGCCCGCTCGATCCGGACCTTCTGATGCCAGCAGTGCATGCCGGACCAGGTATCCGGGTGCACCGCGAAGGCCAGGTTCTGGTGGACGCCGGGGTCCTCCCAGTTGATCCGCGCCGAATCGGAGTCCTCGCTGACGAAGGGCTTGATGCCTTCGACGTAGCGAAGCCGCCAGCGGCCATCATCGAGCTTGCCGACGTTCACCTTGCCGGTGACCCACCGGCTACCGGCATCATCGGTGGTGCGCCAGCGACCCATGTGGTGGGACAGCGCACTGACGCCCGGTCGGATGCCGTCGGTAGCCCAGATACGCGCCACGAAGTAACCGATCTCGGTGGTAACGCGGACCATGTCCCCGGTGTCCAGACCCAAGCGCCCCGCGTCGATCGGGTTCATCCACATCGGGTGCTTGTTGGAGATCTCGTTCAGGTACTTGGCGTTACCCGAACGGGTATGGATCAACGTCGGCAACCGGAAGGTGGGAACCAGCACCATCTCGCCACCGGCCTCGTCCAACTCGTGATGCGAGACATGCGAGGGGATGTAGCAGGGGGTCGCGTACTCCCGCCAGCCGAAGGAATCCATCGACGGTGAGAACAACTCCAGTCTGCGCGAAGGCGTCAACCAACCGGCGACCTTCGAACCGTCCTCGAGTTGCACGCCCACCGAGCCCGGCTCGCCGACCAGTGGCTTCTGGGTCTCGGGGGTGTACGGCTTGCGCAACACACCTTCCTCGTCCGGTTCCGCACCGTCGAGTTCCGCCTCGGTCAGCGGCCGCTCGTCTTGCCGGTACAGGCCGTTGGCGATCTCGACCGCGCCGTACTTGCGCATGTACTCCAGCGGGGTCAGGCCGAGCTTCTCTGCCTTCTCCGGCAAACCGGGTACCTGGTTGTCGAAGATCCAGCCGTAGTAGTCGTCGACCGTGACCTTCTCCCCCGGACGACCCGGAGCCTCGAAGTACTTGCGGATGCCCAGCGAACCGGTGGGATCGATGCGCCAGGACAACTCGATCCAGAACTCGGTCTCCTCCCAGACTTCACCGGGATTGGCATCGCGGGTATCGCCGATCTTCTCGCCCATCTTCTCCAGCGCGACGCGACGAACCGGTTGGCGGAAGCCCAGCCACTTGCCCGCGTACTGCTCGTAGGACTGGGTGTCGTGCCGTTCGGTGCTATGCCCGAAGGGCAGGACGTAGTCGGCCCAGACGGCGGTCTCGTTCCAGGTGGGGGTCATCGCCACGTGGCAGCCGACGAGGTCCTCATCGGAAAGCGCCTCGATCCAGGAGAAACCATCGGGGTTCGTCCATACCGGGTTGTACACGCGGGTGAAGTAGGTATCGACCTTGCCCCGGCCTTCCATCAGGAAGTGCGGCAGCAGAATCGAGAGCTCGTTGGTGGACATCGGGAATTCCTTCGGCCACAGCAACTCGTTCCACGAGTCGTGCCCACCGGGCATGGTCGGGCCGTGCGGAATGAACTTGTTCCAACCGTTGGGGCTGGTGCCACCCTTCTTGCCGACACTGCCGGTCAGCACGGTCAGGAAGAACAGCGCCCGCGCGACCGTCCAGCCACCTAGGTTGCCGGCGGATGCGGCGCGCCAGGTGTGCGCCGCCATCTTGCCGCCGCAGCCCGCGACGATCTTGGCCACCCGCTCCACCTGCTCGACCGGGATACGGCACTCGGTAGCGGCGAACTCGAAGCTGTACTGCGCGTAGTCCTCGGTCAGCGCCTGCTTGAAGGCATCGAAGTCCTCCGCCGAGCGGTCGGGGTGGAGTTCGCGCATGTAGGTCTTCCAGTTGACCCAGCGGTGGATGTAGTCCCAATCGACCTGATCGGTGCGCATCAGGTACGACGCCACTGCCAGCAGCAGTGCCGCTTCGCTACCCGGCCAGACCGGCACCCACTCATCGGCATGCGATGCGGTGTTCGACAACCGGGGATCGAGCACCACGAGCTTGGCGTTGCCGCGCACCTTCGCGTCCATGATGCGCTGGGCATGCGGGTTGAAGTAGTGCCCGGATTCCAGGTGCGCGGAGATGAGGAAGATGACGTTGGCGTTCTCGTGGTCCGGCGAGGGACGGTCGTAGCCACCCCACACCGAGTAGCCGAATCGCGCGCCGGCGGAGCAGATGTTGGTGTGCGTGTTGTTGCCGTCGACACCCCAGGTCAGCAGCACCCGCTCGATGAAGCCGTCCTCGCCGTGGCGACCGACGTGGTACATGACCTCGTTGCGGCGTTCCTCCTCGATGGCCTTGCGGATACGTCCGGCTACATCGTCGAGGACGTCATCCCAGGACACCCGCTCGAATTTCGCCTCGCCACGCTTACCCACCCGCTTCATCGGGTAGAGGATGCGCTCGGGATCGGAGGTCTGGTTGATCGTGGCCGGACCCTTGGCGCAGTTGCGGCCCCGCGACCCGGGATGGGCCGGGTTCCCCTCGATCTTGGCGACCTCCTTGGTCTCCTTATCGACGTAGGCCAGCAGACCGCACGCGGACTCGCAGTTGAAGCAGGTGGTCGGCACCAGCATGTAGTGCTTCTCGACCTTGCGCGGGTGGGCTTTGGCGTCGTACATGACGACGTCGTCCCACTGCTCCACCGGCGGGTAGTTGGAGACCGTCTCGCGGACGCGCAGACCGTAATGCTCGGGGTTATCGGTGCCAACGGGTGTCGCGGCGGGCCGCTGCATGGCCTCCGGATCACGTGGGGTCATCGACTCTTACCTCTCGATCGGTGTTACTCGACGAACGTCAGGACAGTGGCGGGTCTTGGGCGGCCATCACGAACACCCGCTCGTGCAAGATCAGTGCTGGCTGCACGATCAAGCCGGCGATCGCTGCGAAGATGATGGCACCTCCTAGGGCCGTCGGCAGCGCGACGAGGGCACCGACGATGGCGAGCACCACCGAGCCTCCCCAGAACTGCAGGCGGTACCTGCCGTGGGTGATGGCGTGCGCGGCCATCTCGGCGTTGCGGGTGCTGTGCGTGCCACCGAATTCCACCGCGGTGATCAGCAGGTGCGCGACCACCCCGGCGACCAGTGCCCACGCCAGCCACTGCATCGTGGCTGCGTCGGTGCCGATGACCGCACCGACGATCAGCAAGGCGCCGGATCCGACCATCGCCGCTTGGGCGAGCAGGTGCCAGAACAGCACCGGCGATTGCCATAGGTCCCGGCCCTCGGCCTGGCCGAACAGGAAGGCCGTGTATCCGGCGACCATCGCGCCGGCCGGGATGGCCGGCCAGGCCAACCAGGTGAGCCATTCGGTGTAATCGGCGATACCGAGGAGATCGGCGGCACCGATCAGGAACCACACGCCACCGATCGCCGCACCGAGCCCGAGGAAGATGCCACCGATCGCCAGCCAGGACGTCTTGTTGATCTTCCGGGGGTCGAGCAGGTAGATGAAACGCTTGGGCTGCTTGAGGTCCCAGATCAACAGCACCGCGGTGATGAGCAAGAACGCCTCGGTCAAGAACGGCGCCACGGTGCTGATGAGCGCGCTGGTGTCCCCCAGCAGCAGCACGATCAATCCGGCGAGGGCCAGCGAGCCGGCGGCGATGGACTTGGTCCATAGGTAGGTCCAGACCTTCCAACCCCACGGCCGGGGATGGGAGGTATTCAAGGTCAGCCGGGCATTGCTCAGCGGATCGCCGGGCAGTTCCGCTGCTGTTTCCAATCGCAGCGGATCGGCATTGGCCCACAGGTAGCTGCCGCTTACCGGAGCCGCCATCGGATCCAGGACGCTGGAATCGGCGCCGACGTAATAGGTATTAGGTCGCGTGCCCTGTTCCGGGGTGCGCACGTTGACCGGCTCGATGCTCAAGAACTTGCTGATCCCACTAGTGGGATCGTCGATATCGCCCATCCAAATCGACTCGGTGGGGCACACCTGCACGCAGGCAGGTTCAAGACCCTGATCGATGCGGTGGGCGCAGAAGTTGCACTTCGCGGCCGTGTTGGTGTTCGCGTCGATGTAGATGGCGTCGTACGGGCACGCCTGCATGCACATCTTGCAACCGATGCACAGCTCGTTGTCGAAGTCGACGATGCCGTCATCGCGGATGAACAATGCGTTGGTGGGGCAGCCCTTCACGCAAGGGGCGTCGGTGCAGTGGTTGCACCGCATGACCCCCATTTCCCGGGTGGTGTTCGGGTACTCGCCCTTATCGACGTACTTGACCCAGGTACGAAA
>CAJXNV010000023.1 GCA_913057155.1 uncultured Actinomycetes bacterium
GGCATGCTGCGAGGATCCGAACTCGGCACCGCGATGGCCTCGCTGGACATCCTGGTCGCACCCGGGGAGCGCGAGACGTTCTGCCAAGTTATTCAAGAGGGAATGGCATCGGGTCTGCCGGTCATCGCCCCTGACATAGGCGGTCCACGTGATCTCGTCGTCCACGGTGAGGTCGGGCTGCGTTACCGACCTGGCGACGAAGGACAGTTCGTGCGATGCGTCGATGCGCTCGTCGAGAGCCCCGCGGCACGAGCGGTGATGGGCGCCGCGGGCAGATCCACGATCCGCGATCGCACGTGGACTCGCATCGGAGACGATCTGGTCGAGCACTACCGCCGAGTGCTCGGCTCTACACCCATCGGGTTGGCAGCCTAATGGCGCGAATCGTGCATCTGGCGAACTTCTTCGGGCCACGCAGCGGGGGCCTGCGCACGATGATGGTGCGTCTCGCCGAGGGATACCAAGCCGCTGGACACCAAACTCACTTGGTCGTGCCATCGCAGCCCGACGGCTGGCAGCAGTCGACCACGGCCCGCACGCACGCTCTGGGCAGCGTCCGTGTTCCACGCAGCGGTGGGTATCGCCTGGTGTGGTCACCGAACCGGATAAGGGATGTGCTGAACGAGATCCGCCCGGATATCGTCGAACTCTCCGATCGCTTGACCCTGGTTAGCGCAGCGCGCTGGGCGCGACAGCACGGAATCCCTTGCACGCTGTTCGCTCACGAGCGGGTGGACGGGGTCGTGGCGGAGCACGCGCCCCGGCTGCCGGGGACGGCTATCGCCGACCGGATGAACACCCGAATCGCTTCCGAGGTGGAGCGGATCGTGACGACTACCCACTATGCGGCAGCGGAGTTCGAGCGGCTTGGCGTGGCCACCTTCCATGTGCCGCTGGGGGTGGATGCCGACCGCTTTCGACCCCGCGAAGACGAAGCCCGCGACATCCGCCACGATCGCATCCGTATCACCTTGTGTTCGCGACTTTCGCGCGAGAAACATCCCGGCAAGGCCATCGAGGTGCTCGCCGAGGCGGTTCGACAAGGCCGACCATGGCACTTGACGGTGATCGGGGACGGCCCCTTGCGCGGGAGCCTTCGTCGCCAAGCCGCCGGGCTCCCCGTCACTTTCCTGGGATTCCTTTCCTCGCCCGATGCCGTCGCAGACCAACTGAAGCGATCCGATGCGGTGCTAGCACCGGGACCGATCGAGACCTTCGGACTGGCCGCCCTCGAAGCCCTCGCCTGCGGCACTCCCGTTGTGTGCAGTGAGCGATCGGCGCTCTCGGAGGTTGTCGGGGAAGCCGGACTATCGGTCGGTAGCGATCCTCGACAGTGGGTCGATGCGGTAACAGCCTTGACTCCACCTCGCGACTACACCGCTCGCCAGCGAGCACGCGAGCGCGCGATCTCGATGCCTTGGGCGAAGACCGTGCAACGCATGCTCGCCTTGCACGGCCTCGTCGATCATCCTGGGCGGGACTTTCGACGATCACCTTTCTTGGCTAAGGCGGCGTAGCGTGCAGCGCCCGTCGACTGTCGTGGGAATGGGCGATTCCGTCTGCTACGGCATCGGTGACTTCGGCGCGGACTGGATCGGGCCATCTTGGGTCGGCCGCTTCGCACACGCCGTGCGGGCCGACCGTCTCGTGAATCTCGCGACCCCAGGTCAACGGGCAGCGGACGTCGCCCGACATCAACTGCCTGCCGCGCTGCTCCTCCAGCCCACCTTCGCACTCATCAGCGTGGGTGGGAACGATCTGCTGCGCGCCGACTTCGACCCGGTGTCTATGTGGCAGCACACGCAAACCGTGGTTCGGGAACTGACGCGATCGGGCACCGTGGTCCTCGTTCTCGGACTGCCGCAGGTGCAGGCCCACGAATTCCTACCTAGAGCCGTGCGTGCAGCCCTCAATGAGCGCGCTGATCTGGTGAACACCGCCCTGCGCGCCGGCGTGGCTGTGACCAACACATCACCAGGCTCTCGTGGCATCGGGAAGTCCTACTTCGTCGATCTCTGGGATGACCCGAATGCGGCCGACCCTCGTCACTGGCATATCGACCGAATGCACCCAAGTGCCAACGGACACGACTACCTAGCTCGCACCGCCTGCGCACTCGTGCGAACCGGATCCCTAGATGCGGGACTACCTGTGTCCGCTATTGCCGAACAGCCACCGCGGGTTCGTTGGCTCATCCGAAATGGTGTCCCCTGGCTGCTGCGTCGTTCGGTCGACCTCATTCCGCAAGCGCTCATGACCTTGGCTTTCCATCAGTCCAACTACCGGAGGATGCAACAACGATTGCTCACTGCCATCACCTCGGATCAGGTCGACGACTACGGCATAGCCGAAAGGCCCCCGTCGACGATCAACTCCTGGCCGGTCATGAACGACGATGCATCGCTCGCCAAGAACACCGCGGCTTGAGCTATCTCCTCGCTGCGTCCCCAGCGCGCCATCGGCACTCGACTGAGCACCGATTGCTCGGTGGCGTCGTCGCCGCGCAGGAAGTCGGTCAAGTCCGTTTCGATCCAACCCGGGACGAGGGCATTGACACGCACGCCCTGATGCGCGACCTCCACCGCCAGACTGCGCGTCAAGGACGCGATCGCGGCCTTCGCGGCTCCGTAGTGGGCCATGAGCGGTGCTCCGCGTAGGCCGGCAACCGAACCGACGTTGATGATCACGCCATGGTCGGACTCGACGAGGTGCGGCAAGGCTTGTTGGATCAAGCGAACGTTGGCTTCGACGTTCAAGCCCATCGTCTTCGACCATCCGCTCAGGCGCATCGCGGCGACGGGTACGGAGAAGCTATTGCCGCCGGCGTTGTTCACCAGGATGTCCAACTTGCCCAGCGCGGCCACGGTCTCGGTCACGAGCCGTTCGGCCGCACCTTCTTCGGTCACATCCGCAGCGAAGGCGACGGCGCGGCCACCATCCGCGTTGATGCCATCGGCAACCTGCTGGATTGCATCGGGGGTTCGCGCAGCGAGCGCCACAGCACAGCCCCGCGCCGCGTACTCCTCAGCGATCGCCCGACCGATCCCGCGCGATGCACCCGTGATGAGTGCCACCCGATCCTGCAGATCCTGCTCCGCCATAGTGCCTCCCTCGATGTCGAAGGCATCAGCATGGCAATGCGTGGCCGCTTCGCGCAGCCGATCAGCTATCGACGACGGCCAGGGTGAGGGCGAAGTCCCCATCGGAGTACTGATCCAGCACCGTGGATCCCGCCACCTGGAGTTCGGTACGCACCTGCTCGAGGGTGAACTTGGACGAAACCTCGATGCGGATCTCCTCCTGCGCTGCGATGCGACACCTAGACCGGCTTCCGGGGAGATCGATGTCCAGGTCACGTCGTGCCCGAAGCCGAAGGTCCATGCGCGCCTCGCGGGCATCCCACAGCGGCACATAGTCGAAATCCTCGGTGCAAAGGGACGCTCCGCATTCGTCGTTGATGACCTGCACCACGTTGAGCAAGAAAGCCTCGGTTATCCCCTGCGAATCGAAGTAGGCATCGATGATGCGGTCGATGTCCTTCACCAGGTCCGTTCCAACGAGCAGGTAGTTGCCCGGGCCTGCGGCGTGACCCATCCGACGCAGGAAGTCGATCCTCTCGATCGGGAATAGGTTCCCGATCGTGCCGCCTAGGAACGAGAGAACGACCGGTGATGTGAGATCCCCGATGGCCAGTTCTTCCATGAAGTCGGCTTCCCGCGGTCCGATCGACAACGACGGGTAGCGCAACTGCAACTCCCGGGCGGACTGCTCGAGCACTTCGACACTGATGTCCACCGGTACGTAGTGATCCAACGTCCCACCGGCCAACCCGGCATCGATCAGGATGCGGGACTTGTCCAAGACCCCCGCACCGAGTTCCACGAGAGTGCGCATGCCGGTCGCATCGGCGATCTGCGCGGCGCTGGAGGTCAACAGGGCGCGTTCGGCTTCGGTCGGGTAGTACTCCGGCAGTGTGGTGATCTGCTCGAACAGCCGCGATCCGCGTTCGTCGTACAACACCCGCGGCGGCAGCGACTTCGGGACGCTGCTGAGGCCACGCTCGATCACGTCAGCCAGGGCTGTGTGTGCCACGAGGATCGCCGGGTTGTCGGGGTTGGTTGCGGGTCAGTGGTTAGTGGTCAGTGGTCAGCAGTCAGCGGGGTCCGTCGGCGAGCCGCACACCGGTGAAGGGCCACCTGGCCGATGCCGGGAAGAAGTTGCGGTAGGTCAGGCGGGCATGCCCGCGCGGGGTGATCGAAGCGCCACCACGCAACACCATCTGCCCGGACATGAACTTGCCGTTGTATTCCCCGATGGCCCCCTCGGGACTTTGGAATCCCGGATAGGGCAGGTAGGCCGAGGACGTCCACTGCCACGCGGTGTCGAATACCTGGGAAAGGGCCGATCCCGATCCCGCCTCCTGCGGGCAGGCCGGTTCCGGATGGAATCCGGTGATGCCGCCATCCGCGGTCGGGGCGAGGGTGCCGCACTCGCGCACCGCGTACTCCCATTCGAACTCCGTCGGCAACCGCTTGCCGGCCCACGTGGCGTAGGCGTCGGCTTCGTAGTGACTGACGTGCAAGACCGGTTCCTCCGGGCGCACCGGCCGCGTGCCGTGCAAGGTGTGCTCCAGCCACGTGGTGCCATCCTGCGTCCAATACAGCGGGGAGTCCCAACCTTCCGCACCTATTCGGGCCCAGCCATCGGAAAGCCACAACTCGTGGCGCTGGTAGCCACCGTCGGCGATGAAGTCCATCCACTCGCCGTTGGTGACCAGCCGATCGGCAATGCGGAACGGCTGCAACAGCACCGGGTGGGCGGGTGATTCGTTGTCGAAGGAGAAGCCACCGTGGTCGTGGCCGACCTCGACCACGCCACCGTCGAAGTCCAGCCAGCCCATCGGTGCGGCAGCGTTGCCCATTCGCCGGGTACCCGGATAGGCGACCGGTTCCAGTGGGTTCTGCGCCAGCACGTGCTTGATGTCCATCAGCAGGAGTTCTTGGTGCTGGTTCTCGTGGTGGAAGCCGAGCTCGACCACCCGAGCAAGACGCTCGAGCCTGGCTTCGCCTGAATCGGCGATCAGATTCAGCATGCGGTCGTCGACATGCGCGCGATAGTCCCCGACCTCGTAGGCCCCGGGCCGGGAGATGAAGCCCCGATTCGGCCGCGGGTACCGCGGGCCGACGGTCTCGTAATAACTGTTGAACAGCGTCCAGTACGTGTCCTGGAACGGCGCGAACTCGGGCTGGAACTCGGCGAGGGCGAAAGCCTCGAAGAACCACGTCACGTGCGCGCGGTGCCACTTGGTGGGGCTGACGTCGGCCATCGTCTGGACGGTTTGATCCTCCGGACTCAGCGGCGCCGCGAGATCCTCGGTGAGGTTACGCACGCAGCGGTATTGCTGCGCGAGTTCCTCCGCGGCCCATGATCCGCCCGCGCCGAAGCCCGGATGCTGATCCAAGGTCTCCCCCATCGTCAAGGGGGTTGGCTGCTCTGCAGTGGGTGCCGACATCGTGCCTCGTGCTTCCCGTGGGGTCCCTACGGCTGGCGCCATTGCGCGCCGATCGTCAGGCTGCCGGTTTCGACTCTAGCGACCCTGGCCCGGCCGGCGCACCCCCCATTAACCTTCGGGCATGAGCGACCCGAAGCCCACCGGCGCGATCTCGGCGCAACCCCTGGCCGAGTCCCGAGGGATGGACCATCCGGCCCGCACCGGGTTGATCGGAGCGGGCATCGTCCTCGGCCGCACTTTCCAGCCGAACCTGCTCACCCGCGGCACCACCGACCAAGCCGTGATCAGTGGAGCCAGTACCGCCTTGGCCTACGGGATCTTCTCCTCGGCCGATGCCATCGTCGACGCGCTGGCATCGCGCATCAGCGGTCAGGACGATCCGGGCACCGGCCCCCGGCTCGCCGTCGCAGCCGGCATCGGCGCCGCCGGCCTCGGAACCTTCCTGGGGACCCGCTGGCGCGAGCACGAGCGCAAGCCCCGTGCCATGGCCCGACTCATCGGTCGCACCGCCGTCGTGGGGTCGCTGGCTAGCGCGGCATCGTCCTTGACCAGCAGCCGCAGCACCGGACGCAAATGGGGCGTGGCAGCAGCGGCTCTGGCAACCGCCGGCAGTTGGGCGCTGGTGTCCCCGTGGCGGGCGGCACCCGGTTCGCTGATCCGCCAGGTGACCAACGGCGAGCCTTCCCCCGGACAGCAGCGCTTCTTCGAGGACTCCGTGCGCGAGGTGGCGCCGGTGAAGATGGCCGCCATCGGAGCCGGCGTGGCCGGGAGCATGTACGGCCTGTCCCGCGTCGAATCGCTGCTGACGCATGGGGCGGCGCGGCTGGCCAGTGCCACGCTGGGCGGCAAGCCCGAGGACCATCGGGCCTTGGGACGCATCACCGCGCTGGGGGTGAGCCTGGGTGTCGCCTACGCGGCACTGAACCAGGCATCGGCCTTCTTGACCAAGGGCGGCGGTGCCGTGGAGCCGGGTATGCACATTCCCCCCGATATCCCGGAGATCACCGGTTGCCCGGAATCGGGCCTGGACTGGCTCAAGCAGACCCGGGAGGGTGCGCGCTGGCTGGCCGCGACTTTGCGGCCCAGCGAGATCGACTCGGCGATGGGCACCGACAACGCGCGACAACCCATCCGCGTCTACGGCAGTTTGGACGTGGCGGAAGATCCCCACGAACGCGTGGCGGTACTACTGCGCGAGATCGATCGAACGAAGGCGCTCGAGCGCAGCCACTTCGCCCTGTTCTCCCCCACCGGCTCGGGATATGTGAACTACGTCGCCACCGAGACATTCGAATTCCTCACCGGTGGTGACTGCGCATCGGCGGCGATCCAATACTCCGTACTGCCGTCGAGCTTCTCCCTCGGCGACGTCTCCACAGGCGTGGATCAAACCCGCATGGTGATCGACGGCATCACCAAAAGGCTCTTGGACATCGCACCCGAGCGCCGACCGATGTTCTACCTGTTCGGTGAGAGCCTGGGTTCCCAGGTGAGCGAGGGAATGTTCGAGGGCACCTGGACCTACGGACTGTCGGGAGCCAAGGTCGATTACGCCCTGTGGATCGGCACACCGTCAGCCACCACTTGGCGCAAGCAACTGTGGGGTGATCGCTCCATCGAGCAGGCACCGGACGTGGGCCCCGATCACATCTACCTGCCCCGCACTATCCGTGACTGGATCGAGTTGCCGGCCGACCAGCGCGAGGAGATCCACTACCTGCTGTTGCAAAACGGCGACGACCCCATCCCCAAGTTCGGCTCGCAGTTGATCTGGCGCAAGCCGGATTGGCTCGGCCCCCATCGCCCCATCGGTGCCCCGCGGAATACGCAGTGGGTTCCCGGTGCCACCTTCTTGATGACGTTCGTGGACATGCTCAACGCCCTCACGCCCACTCCGGGTGTGTTCGCGCAGGGCGGCCACGACTACCGGGAAGTCCTGCCCCAAGCCATCAGCGAGACCTGGCGGTTGCCCGCCACCGACGAGCAGATGGAGCGCATCAACGAGGTGATGCGCCAGCGCGAACTTGCCTGGGCCCTGTACCGCGACTGGTCGAGCGCCCTGGCCAAACCCGACGACAAGCGCGAGGGCGAGAAGACGAAGGTGCTGAAGAAAGCCTCGGAGTATGTCGGCTATCCGGTCGACGAGGCAGCGCTCATCGAACTCGTCCGGCGGGTGCTACCCGTCCGCGCCGACCTGCTCGCACACCACTAACGCATCCACGGCCACCGCTCCGTTGGGGCCGAGGATCAGCGGATTGATGTCGGCTTCGACGATGCTGGGGTGGTCGACGGCGATCCGGGAGAGCACGAGCACCGTGTAGACGATGGCATCGAAGGTCTCCTCGTTGGTGAGCTTCGCCAGCCCGGGGGCCTTGCGCACGAGCCGCACGGCCTGATCGTGGGTGATGGGCGCGAGCGACGTAGCCGTCAGCGAGAGCGCCTCGGCGTAACGCCCACCGATGCCGACGGCGATCACCGGCCCGTAGTGCGGATCGCGCGTCATCCCGCAGATCACCTCCGGTCCGGCGGCGATCTCCTGCGCGACGAGCACCGAACCGCCGAATGCCTGGGTCGCGACCGAGACTTCCTCCGCTGAGTTCAGTCCCAATGCAACACCGCCGACGCTGGCCTTGTGGGCGGGCCCGTTCATCTTCACCACCACGGGAAAGCCGAGGTCCTGGGCTGCTGCCACGGCAGCCTCGGATCCTTCCGCGAGTCGGCGATCGGCCATGGGGATGCCGTAGCGCTCCATCACCTCGGCCGATTCGTGTTCGCTCAACGCGCCCGGACGCAGCAGATCCGACAGGTCGACTTCCTCGTGCGGATCGAGGTCCTTGCTGGTGAACGGGTGCCAAGTCGACACCGCCGCGAGGGCCTCGACCGAGGCCCGGGTTCCCCGCAACAACGCCACCCCGTTGGAGGCGGCGAAGTTCGCGATGCGGCGCGGTGGATCGGTGACATGGACGGTGGTCACGGCCGGGAAGATCCTTCGGTCCTTGGTCGCTTCGGCGAGGCCGCGCACGATGGCCAAGCACCAATCGTTCTCGGCGTCGCCCCGGTACTGGGTGATGTCCACCTGCGCGAGCAGGATGTCGAACTCACCCGACAGCGCCATCAGTTCCAAGGACTCCGGGAACACGACCTCGGCATCGTCGACCATCCAGGCATCGAGCGGGTTCTGCGGGTTCAGGAAGTTCGGGAATCGCTCCTGCAGCGATGCCACGAGTTCGTAGGGCATCGGCGGGAATTCCAGCCCGGTCGGTTCGGCGGCGTCGGCGAGCATCCCGCATTCGCCACCGGATTCCGATATCGCCCCCAAGCGGATACCGATCGGCCACTTCGGTTGTCCGAGGATCTCGAGTGCCTCCATGAACGTGGAGGTGTCGGTGACCTCGATCCCGCCGTGGTGGTGGACGAAGTTCGTGAACGCCTTCGCCGATCCGACCATCGCGCCGGTGTGTGCCAAGGCTGCCTGCGCCGCGACCCGCGATCGCCCCACCTTCATGCACACGACCGGTTTGCCGGCCTCCGCGCACGCGCGCAGGCCGTCGGCGAAGGCCTCGGGACGACGCACGGTCTCCACGAACAGCCCGATCGCCTTCGTCTCCTCGTCCTCGGCGAGTCCCATCAGCAAGTCGGCCGCATCCCGGTTGCCCTCCGAGCCGGTGGAGAACACGGCTCGGAATCCGATGCGCGGTCCGCAGTTCAACATGGCATCGGCGATCGAGCCGGATTGGGCGATGACCGAGACGTGCCCGCGCCGAAAGGACTTCGGGACGTTGGCTACCCACATCGAGCCGCCGTGCGGAACGGCCATGCCCATGCAGTTGGGTCCGAGGATGGCGGCGTCGTAGGAGTCGGCGAGTTCGAGGATCTGCGGGACGAGGTCGGCGGCCCGCGAACCGGCCTCCGCGCCGAGTCCGGGGATCACGAACGCACGGATGCCGAACTCGAGCGCCTCGCGCATCACCTCGACGATCGCTTCGTGACCCACGAGCATGAAAGCGCAGTCGGGGACCTCGGGCAGATCGCGGACGGACCGGAAGACATCCTCACCGAGGATGGAATCCCCGGATGGGTGCACCAAGAAAGCCTGGCTGCGTCCGGCGATGGCTTCGGCGACGACCGCCGAGCGTCGGGCGCTGGCGCCGACGACCACGATCGAGTCGGGGTCGATCAACCCGCGGACGCTGCGGTGAGCCGCACGCTCGGGTATCGGGATCAGTGCTTCCTCGTCGGTACGTACATCCAAAGTAGTCATGGCGCCTCCCGCGGGACGAACGGTGAACAAGAAGCCGGCTGGGTTGGTTGCGCAGGCCGGTAGGTGATGGGTGCGAGGTGAAGTGAGAGGCACCGGCGAAGGGCTGGGTACGGACGACGCTGCTGGGCGGGAGCCGGCTAGGAAACGCTAGTTGCGATTCGGGTCGTGCACAAGTGCTGGCGTCCACTAGCGTTTCGGGCATGCACGCTATCTACGCCGCAGGCATCGACCGTGACGATCCGCTTTCCGTACTGGGGATCGGCGACGTCGAACCCAAACCCACACCCGAGGACTGGGTCGATGTGGACGTCAAGGCGATGAGTTTGAATCACCACGATGTCTGGGCGCTGAAGGGTCAGGCGCTGCGCGAGGAACAGGTGCCGATGATCCTGGGCACGGATGCCGCGGGGATCGGCCCGGACGGGACGCCCGTGGTGGTGCACGCGGTGATCGGCTCACCGGTCCGAGGCGATGAGACCCTCGACCCCAAGCGCTCGCTGCTCAGCGAGGTCTATCCGGGCACCTTCGCCGAGAAGGTGCGCGTGCCGGCGACCAACCTCATCCCGCTGCCCGAGGGAATGGGATTCGCCGAAGCCTCCTGCCTGCCGACCGCCTACCTCACCGCTTACCGGATGCTGGCCACCAAGTCCGCGACGAGCGCGGGCGACACCGTCTTGATCCAGGGTGCCGGTGGCGGCGTCGCCACCGCGGCGGTGGTGCTCGGCAAGGCCATGGGCTTGCGCGTGTGGGTGACCTCCCGCGACGCAGCCAAGGGCGAATGGGCGGTCAGTATCGGTGCCGATGAGGCTTTCGAGGTCGGTGCGCGGCTGCCCGACAAGGTCGACGCCGTCATCGAGACGGTCGGCGAAGCCACCTGGGATCACTCGCTGAAATCGCTGCGCCCGGGCGGCACCATCGTCGTCTCCGGTGCCACCTCGGGGGCGATGCCGCCTTCGCAACTGAACCGGGTGTTCTTCCTGCAATTGCAGATCGTGGGTTCCACGATGGGAACCGCCGAGGAATTCCACCGACTGCTCGCGCTGCTCGCCGAGTCCGGGGTGAAGCCGATCATCGACCGCACCCTTGCCATGGACGATGCACGCGAAGGCTTCGCCGCGATGATCGACGGCACGCTGCGCGGCAAGATCGTGATGACCCGCTAACCATGCACGTCGGTCAGTACCGGGTTCGGTATCGCGATGTGTATTCGGCCGGCATCGTGCTGAACTCGAAGTTCCTGGATATGTGCGATGAGGCGTTCACGGAGTACTTCCGAGTACTCGGGTTCGCGCCCGGCGATCTGTACGCCGCGCCCTACAACGGCGCCCTGGCCCACATGGATGCCACGTTCCACGACACCGCGACTATCGACGACGTCCTCGATTTCGACGTTCGATGCGACAAGGTCGGCAACTCCAGCGTGGTCTTGACCTACACCATCACCCGTGCTGGCGCACCCGTCTTCACCGGCACGGCCCGCTACGTCAACGTCGACGACGACGGCACACCGACCCCGGTGCCCGAGGTCATCCGCTCGGCGCTCGAAGCCAGCTAGCGCCGCACCACGATCTCGCCGCCGAGTTCCTCCGGCTCGTCGTCCACCATCTCGGGCGGGAAGCCCGGAGCCAGGACCTCGATCCCGTACTCGTCCTCCAGACGGCGGATGATGTTCGGTGACCATTCGCGGGGTCCGTATCGATCGATTCCGTCGTCGAATATCCCCGCCACCAGCGATGCCAATTCCAATTCCATCCCGGCTTGCTGGGCCATCGCGATGAACAATCCGACGTCCTTCTTGACCAGGTCCATCGTGAAGTTGATATCCCGTGAGCCGTTCAAGATCACTTGGGATTCGGTTTCGTGCACGAACGAAGTGCCCGACGACGCCGCGATCGCCTCGTAGGCGACACCGAGGTCGAGACCGGCCTTGGCGCAGGCGGCGAGTGCCTCGCTGACGGCGACCAAGTTCGCGGTTGCCAGGTAGTTGGTGACCACCTTCAACTTCGATGCACTACCGAGCTCGCCGGTGTGCAGGACGCGTCGTCCCAGGATGGCCAGCAGCGGCAGCAGGCGCTCGAAGGTGGCGCGATCGCAACCGGCGAAGATCGAGATGTTGCCGGTCGCCGCCCGGTGGCAACCACCGGAGACGGGACAGTCCGCGGCCGTCGCGCCGCGTTCGGCCACCGCTGCGGCGAGGCGCGCTACCTCCTGGGCGTCCGTGGTGCTCATCTCGACCCACACCGAGCCGGGCTGCAAGCCGGCGAGCACGCCCTCCGGTGACTCCATGACCTCGGCCACGACGGCGGGGGACGGCAGGCAGGTGATGATCACCTCGCACGAGCGTGCGAGGTCGGCCGGTGACTCCGCGGTCTGGGCCCCGGCCTCCACCAGCGGCTCCATGGCGGCCGGATCGAGGTCGAGCACGACGGTAGGAATACCGCCTCGCAGCAGGGTCCCGGCGAGCTTCGCGCCGACATTCCCCAAACCGATGAAACCGACCTTCGTCATCGACCCTCCCGGGCTCGCGCCGCCCCGGCGGCGGCTCTCGGCCCGGAGTCTGGCAGCCGGGGCCTGCGTATGCTGGAGCCGCCCGGACCCCGGCGCCGGGCTCGACTTCGCGGAGGCGATACCTGCCATGCAGGAGGCAGAAGGCCAACTCGTCGTGGTGGCCAACCGGCTGCCCGTCGAGCCCATTTACCTCCACGGAGACCCGGACGAGGAGGTCATCGGCTGGCGATTGGCCCCCGGCGGCCTGGTCAGCGCCCTGGAATCGGTACTACGCACCCAGGATGCGATCTGGATCGGTGCCGGTGACCAGTTGCCGGAGGTCGAGCACGGGTCGCTGCGGCTCGAAGCCGTCGCGATCGACCCCGAGGATGCCGACGACTACTACGAGGGCTTCTCCAACTCGGCGATCTGGCCGCTGTACCACGACGCCATCGTCACGCCGAGCTACCACCGTCATCACTACCGCGCCTACGAGCGGGTGAATCGGGCGTTCGCGCAACGGGTCGCCGAAGTCGCCGCACCGGGGGCGACCGTCTGGGTGCACGACTACCAACTCCAGTTGGTGCCCGGCATGCTGCGCGAACTGCGCCCCGATGTGAACATCGGCTTCTTCTTGCACATCCCCTTCCCGCCGAGCGCGCTGTTCGCGCAATTGCCCTGGCGTCGCCGCATCCTGGAGGGCCTGCTGGGTTCGGACCTGATCGGTTTCCACACGCACGACGACGCCCGGGCATTCGTGTATTCCTGCGAGCGCTTCCTCGGACTCACCGCGCATGAAGGCACGGTGCGCTGGCAGGGCCGACGTGTCGCGATCGGGGCCTTCCCCATCGGTATCGACGCCGAGGGGTTCGCACGCACCGCCGGCGATCCGTCGGTCATCGAGCGGGCTGCGCAGATCCGGGAGGAAATGGGCAACCCCAAGACGCTGCTGCTCGGTGTGGATCGCCTGGACTACACCAAGGGCATAGACATCCGGTTGAAGGCTTTCGCCGAACTACTGCAGGACGAACGGCTCGATCCGGCGAGCACCGTCTTCGCGCAGGTGGCGGTGCCCTCCCGGGAGAACATCTCGCAGTATCAACAGATCCGCGATGAGATCGAACTGCTCGTGGGTCGGTTCAACGGCGCGCTCTCCACTTTCGGTGCCACTCCGATCCACTATTTGCGACGAGTGCTCGAGCGCGAGGAACTGATCGCGCTGTACCTGGCCGCTGACGTCATGCTGGTTACTCCGCTGCGCGATGGCATGAACCTGGTGTGCAAGGAGTACGTGGCGTGCCGCAACGACGACACCGGCGCCGTGGTCCTCAGCGAGTTCACCGGCGCAGCGCGCGAACTAACGCAGGCCTACCTGGTCAATCCCTACGACACCACCGGAGTCAGCGAAGCCATCGTGCAAGCGGTCGAGGCCGATCCGGCGGAGTTGCAGTCGCGGATGATCGCGTTGCGTGCGGCGGTGTTCGACACGGACGCCAAGGCCTGGGCGGAGGAGTTCTTGCACACGCTGCAGACCGGACTCGCGAGCACCACCGCCGCCGTCGCCGATGATCGTGACCAGGCCAAGTTGCCGCTCGAGCAACTCGCGCAGGCGCGGCACCTGTTGGTTTGCGTGGACTACGACGGCACCATCTCCCCGATCGTCGCCGACCCGCAGGCCGCGCGCCCGCTGCCCGAAGCAGTGCAGGCGTTGCAGGCCCTTGCGGCCCTCCCGCAGACGACCGTGGTGGTCGTCTCGGGGCGCGCCTTGGAGAACTTGCGGGAAGTGGCGAACCTGCCCACGGACATCCACCTCGTGGGCAGTCATGGCGCCGAGGTCGATGCACCCCTGGAGCTCGATCCGGCCCAGCAGCGCCTGCTCGAGCAATGCACCACGGCCGCGGAGGAACTCGTAGCGGCCGTTCCCGGAGCCCATATCGAGACCAAGCCCGGCAGCATCGCGATCCATGTGCGCCGCTGCGAACCGAAGGCGGGTGCGGAGTTGATCCGGGCCATCGTGATGGGTCCGGGTCGCTACCCGGGTGTGCTCGGTCGACACGGCAAGGAGGTCATCGAACTCAGTGTTGCGCACGCCCAGAAGTCCGATGCCGTTCGTGCTCTGCGACAACGCTTCGATGCTTCCACGGTGCTGTTCATCGGGGACGACCTCACCGACGAATCGGTCTTCGCCGATCTCAGCGGCCACGATGTAGGCATCAAGGTGGGCGCGGGTGATTCGGCGGCACTATGGCGCGTGGAGGCGCCGAGCGATGTGGCGCTGCTGTTGGCCCGACTCGCGCAGGAGCGGGCGGAGGCCGGCTAGGCGTCGGTGCGGACGAATTTCACATAGGAGATCGCCGTCAAGACGGCAGCAGCCACGACCATCGGCACGATCAAGGCCGCATCTCCGGTCTGCACCCAGCCGAAGCCCTGACCGATCGGCAGCCATTCCACGATCACCGGAATCCGGTCCACCAAGAACAGCGCGATCAGGTTCTCCAGGACCAGACCCCAGACCAGGACTCCGGCGATACCGGCTCCCATATTGCGGGTCAGCGCTGTGATGGCGGCGACTAGCAGCCCCCACAGCACGACGAATCCCGCTTCGCGAGCTGCGACTCCACCGAGCGAAGACAGTCCGGTGATCTGCGCGTAATCGAAGAACTCGGCACCTAACCAGGCAATCAACGCGCTGATCGCTACCGTGATCAGCGTCGCGACGAAGGCGATCACCGCCGGCACGAGCAACTTGGCGAAGAACAGTCGCGAACGCTGGGGATACTCCGACAGGGCCAGGCGCATCGTGCCGTCGCGGTACTCGTGACCGAAGGCCTGGGCGAATGGAATGGTCAAGAACACCGCTGAGATCGGGGTGAAGACCTGGCCGATGAATGCGCCGGCATTCACTTCATCGACATCGGATCCCAAGGTGACGAACAGGATCGACGCTGCCCAAGCCACCGCGGCACCGACCAACGGGAACACGTACGTCGATTTCAGCGTGGCGGCTCGAACGCGTTCGTAGGCGAGGACCCGGCTCATGCGACTCCCCCGGTCCTAAAGCCCTGTTCGGAGTCGGTGAGTTCCAAGAACACACTCTCCAGCGATGCCTGGTGTTGCGACAGTTCCAAGATGGGCACCCCGATCTCGAAAGCGATGCGCCCGATCTGCTCGGTGGTCGCGCCCTTCACGGACAGCTCGTCGTCGCCGATTGCCACCTCGAATCCGCGATCGGTGAGCGCGGTGCGCAAGGTGGGCACCGATTCGCTATCGGTTCGCACGCTCACCGAGGAACCGTCCGCGCGCGCCACCAGTGCCGCCATGGAGTCGTCGGCGATCAACCGCCCCTTGGCGATGACCACTACGCGCTCGGCCATCAACTGCATCTCCGAGAGCAAGTGACTGGAGACCAGCACCGCATTGCCCTGCGCCGCATAGGCACGCAGGTAGTCGCGGAGCCAATGGATGGATTGCGGATCGAGCCCGTTGGCCGGTTCGTCCAAGATGAGGTTGCGTGGTTGCGCCAGGATCGCGCCGGCGAGTCCGAGTCGCTGGGCCATGCCGAGCGAGAAGGCTCCCGGGCCTTTCTTCGCCACACTCGCCAAGCCGAGTTCGTCGATGACTTCGTCCACACGAGCGTCGGGCACCCTCGCCTCCTGGGCGAGCATCCGTAGGTGGTTGCGTGCGGAACGCTTGGGGTGGAAGCTCTTGGCGTCCAAGTGCGCACCTACGGTCCGACTCGTCGAATCCACCTTGCGCAAGGACGCGCCGTCGTAGTGGGTTTCACCCGAGCCGAAGTCCAAACCCAGCATCAAGCGCATCGACGTGGACTTGCCGGAGCCGTTGGG
>CAJXNV010000024.1 GCA_913057155.1 uncultured Actinomycetes bacterium
GAGCCGTGCAGGGCGTCGTCGAGGATGTGTATTCCGGCGTCGGCACCCATGGATAGCGCCTTACGCACGGTCTCCGCGGCGCGCTCGGGTCCCATCGACACCACGGTGACCTCACCGCCGTGGGCTTCGGCGATCTGCAGGGCTTCCTCCACCGCGTACTCGTCGAGTTCGTTGAGCACGCCGTCGGCGGAGGCTCGATCGAGGGTGGAGTCCTCGGGCTTGAGGGCCTTCTCGGCCCAGGTATCGGGAACCTGCTTCACACACACCGCGATCTTCATGTCTCTCCCCTCGCTGCCTGCCGGCGGCCGTCGGAACTCGATCTACGCGTCGTCACCCGATCACGCACATTTCGTTATACCCGTTCGCATTGTTACCCAAACCTATGTTACTCGCCAGTAACAAGTGTGCATCTTCGTCCCGACGGACGATTACGCTCGGCCGCGTGCCAGGTTCGCAGGGTTCCGGCCTGCCCATCACCGGCGAGCGGACGGTTCCCGATGTAGCCGAGGAGAACTACTGGTTCCGTCGGCACGAGGCCTGCTACCGGTGGGCGTTGGACCACCTAACCGGACACTTCAGGGGCACGCTCCGCCCAACGGTGCTCGACGCCGGCGCCGGCGAGGGATTCGGATCGGCCATGGCGGCCGATCGCGGGTACCTGGTCACCGCCGTGGAACTCGACGGCCTCGCCGCCACCCACGCCCAGCGCCGCTACCGCGAACTCGGTGTGGTGCGCGCGAACCTGGTCGCGTTGCCCGTGCGCTCGGATGCCTTCGATGCGTGCCTGTCGCTGCAAGTCATCGAACACATCTGGGATGTGCCGAGCTACCTGGCCGAACTACTGCGTTGCACGCTCGGCCCGGTCATCCTCAGTACGCCGAACCGGCCCGTCCATTCCCCCGGCTTGGCGCCGGGCGCGAAGCCGAGCAACGTGTTCCACGTCCGCGAGTACGACCTCACCGAACTCGACGAACTCCTGCGCCCGCACCTGCAAGCCACCGGTCGGCGCGCCGCACACTTCGGGGTCCGCCACGGGCCGGCGATCAGCGAGTGGGAGGAGCGCAACGGCTCGTTGCCGGCGGCACTGATCAGCGGATCGGTTCCGGAATTCGCCGACGCGGTGCAGCAGACGGATTTCGTCATCGAACCGTTCACCCGCGAGCGAGCCGGCGAGTACCTCGATCTGGTGAGCGTGCTGTGACCGGGCCGCGGGTCGGCCGGCTGGCGATCGTGCTGCACTCCCACGTCCCCTGGCTGCTCGGCCACGGTGTCTGGCCGGTGGGCGAGGAGTGGCTTCGCCAAGCGTGGGCGCACTCCTACCTTCCGCTCGTGGCGATGTTGCGCGAGCGGGCCGAGCGAGGCCGCACCGGTCTGCTCACCCTCGGGGTCACGCCGGTGTTGGCGGCGCAGTGGGATCGCCCTGCGTCGATCACCGAGCAAGAGCGCTGGATCGCCGATTGGGCCACGCGCGCCACCGGCAAGGGACTCAGCGCACAGGCCGCGGGGGATCCGATCGCAGCGCAGGACGCTAAGCGCCACTTTCACGCGGCGAAGGCGGCGATGGAGGAATTCACCCAGCACTGGCGCGCAGGTGGGTCCGCGGCGATACGACCGCTCGTCGATTCCGGCGCGGTGGAACTCCTCGGCGGCCCGGCAACGCACGCCTTCACCCCGCACCTGCTCGAACCGATCGCCGATCTCGCTCTCGCGAGTGGTCTGGCCGATACGACGGTTCGCACCGGCGCGCGTCCACGAGGCATCTGGGCTCCCGAGTGCGCCTACGTACCCGGGCTCGAACGGCACTACCAGCGTCACGGGATCGGACACTTCGTCGTCGACGGCCCCACCCTGGCGTCCCGCCACCTATCGATCCATCGGCCGTATCTGGTCGGGGATACGCAGGTCGTCGCCTTCGCGCGCGACCTCGACGTCACCTACCGGGTGTGGTCACCACGCAGCGGCTATCCCGGCAATCGTTGGTATCAGGACTTCCACGACTACGACCACGAGTGGGGCCTGCACTCCTCACGGGTGACCCGTCGATCCTCGGAGAGCAAACAGCCGTACCAGCAACAGCGGGCCCGAGAACAGGTGCGCATCGACGCCGACGATTTCCTCGAAGTCGCCCGAACCCGGATGGTCGAAAGCAACGAGACCGATCCGGTCCTGGTCGTCGCCTACGACACCGAGTTGTTCGGGCACTGGTGGCACGAAGGTCCACAGTTCCTGGCCACCGTCTTGGACTCAGCGCACTCCTACGGGATCCAGACGACGACCCTCGCGGCCGTAGCGCAGGAGGCCACCGAGCGCGTGGACTTGCCGGCCGGAACATGGGGATCGGGCAAGGACTCGCGGGTGTGGGAGGACGGCGAGGCCGGAACGCTTAGAGATCGCGGTCGGGCCGCTTCCTACGCGGTACTGGAGTACCTACGAGGACTCCCCCCGGACACTCGGATCACGCGCCGGCCCACCAGCGATGCGATCGTCACCGAACTCCTATTGGCCTTGGCGAGCGACTGGGCCTTCATGATCACGAAGGATTCCGCAGCGCACTACGCGCGCGGACGCTCCAGTGACCACTTCTCGCGACTTGGCGACATGCTGCGCACGGTGCACCACGACCCAGCGGCCACTTTCCGCGATGACCGCCTGCCGTTCGTCGATGCCCGTCGTCTGGGCCGCTAGCGCAGCGGCACTTCACCCTTCTCCACGCATGCGCCGTTCGGTCGCTTCCCGCGCTTTGCGTGCCATGTCCTCGACATCGATCCGACGCTGCTCTGCCTGCGCCTCGGCATCCTTGCGGTCCTTGACGACGACCGCCGGAGCACCTGCCGCGATGACGAATGCCGGAAGGTGTCCACGAACCACCGCATTCGCACCCACCACGGTCCCTTCTTCGATGACGCTCCCACGCAGCACGGAGGCTTTCACCCCCAACCACACATCGGGCCCGATCAATACCGGACTCTTGACTAGCCCCTGGCGGCGAATCGGCACGGTGGTCGATTCGGTCCGATGATCGAAATCGCCGATGTAGACCCAATCGGCGACGATGCATTGCGCACCTATCGATACCTCGAGGTGGCAATTCACGGTGTTGTCCTGGCCGAAGACGCACTTATCCCCGATGCGCAAAGTGCCCTCGTGGCAACGCAGCACCGTCCCGTCCCCGAGGTGCACCCAGCGGCCCAGGATGATCCGGCCGAGGCCGCGTCGTCGCTCGAATCTCACGCGCTTTCCCAAGAACACCGGGCCGGTCACCACGACGTCCGGGTGCGTGATCCGCATGCGGATGAAGCGCAGGTAGCGCACCAGGTACCAGCGTGACCAGGCCCGGTTGCGCAGGATCCAGAGCCAGGTCGCCAGGCCCCACCATCGCCACGTCATGGCAACTCGTGCAACAGGTTGAGATGGCTCGGGATCGCAGGCGGTGACCATTGCCGACCATCGGCATTCCGCCTCGCGCCGTTACGGGGAATCGATTCGTAGGCCGCGACCGTCCGCTCCGCGATCGCAGGCCAACCGTGTCGCGTGCGCACGTACTCGAAAGCAGCATCCACCCGCTTGCTCGCCTGCACGCGATCGTCGAGTGCCGTTCGTACCGCCTGGGCCAGCGATGCCGGATCGCCGGGTTCGAACCCGAAACCGTGTCGGTCCTCGTCGAGGAATTCCACGAGTCCACCGGATCGGGCCGCCACCACCGGGGTGCGTACCGCAGCGGCTTCGAGCGCGACGATGCCGAAGGGTTCGTACAAGGACGGCACCACGGCTACGTCCGCCGCATCGACCAGCGCACGCAATTGCACCTCCGGTAGCCAACCGGTCACATGCACACGCCTACCCACCCGCTTGCGGCGCGCGAGTTGCTCGAGCGCATCGGCTTGGGACCCGCGTCCGGCGATTACACACTGCAAATCAGGGAAAGTGCGTCGTAATCGAGGCAGCGCCTCGATGAGAGTGTGCGCACCCTTCTCCCACTCCAATCGTCCGGTGTGCACGATGAGTGGTTCGCCGTACTCCCGCCGGATGTCATCGCGCTGCTCCACGTCGACCAACAAGGCGGACACATCCACGCCGTTGGGGATCACCGTGGAGTCGGGCATGTCGAACAGGCGCTGGACTTCCCATCCCATGTGTCGACTGCAGACGATCACCCGATCGGCCTCGTGCGCCGACCAGCCCTCGACACTATGGATGGATCGCGACAACGGCCCCGGCAACCACCCCTGGTGCCGCCCGGCCTCCGTTGCATGGATGGTGTGCACCCAGGGGATTCCCAGCGCGGTGCGCAGGATCGATGCAGCGTGGGCCGTCAGCCAGTCGTGGGCGTGCAGCACGTCCGCGTCCGCGCATACGGACATACCCTCGCGGGCGAGTGCGGAATTCAATCCGGCGACCCAACCGAGCAACGTCTCGGCCTCGAACGCCACGTGCGGCGCATCCCGCACCACCCGAACGATGCGCACGCCTTCGAGGGTTTCCTCGGTGGTAGCCGTCGCGGTGTCCTCGGCCTCGATGCCGACATGGGACAGCACCGTCACCTCGTGCCCGGCTCGGGCTTGCTCCCGCGCGATGGCGTGCACATGGCGACCGAGGCCGCCGTAGACGACCGGCGGGTACTCCCAGGACAGGTGACAGATCCGCACTACGGGCGCACCCCGGTGACGCAGACGTTGTAGAACCATCCGCTCGGCACGATCCGAGACCACACGGCCCGGTCCACGGCGTTGCAGCGTTGCCAAGTCCGATAGGCGAACATCGCCCACCCCCAGCCCAGTGCTTCGCGCGGCACCGCCGCTTCGAAGGTGCGCACCGGCCAGCCGAACCAGGCGGCCGTGAGTTCCTCTGTGTTGGTGCGTACGTCCACCGCACCGGCACGCATGCACAGCGCGGCCAATCGGTCGGGTTCGAAGGTGTGCAGATCGACGACGGCTTCCAGCGCCGCTTCCCGTGAGGAGGCATCGAGCTCAGCCGGGTCGCGTGCCCAGGTACCGCGAAGCACCGGTAGCGACGTCACTTTCCGGGTGGCCCACCAGGTCGCCTGCGACAAGCGACGGGCTACGACATCGCCTCGACGGGTGGGTTCCCCGCAGATGACGAAGCGACCCCCGGGAGTCAGTACCCGCAGGATCTCCCGAAGGGCCTGCTCTACGTCGGGGATGTGGTGCAAGAACGCGTGTCCGACGACGAGATCGAAGGAAGCGTCCGCGAAGGGCAGGGATTCGACGTCCGCGACCTGACCGGTGACGTCCAAGCCGAGTCGTCGACCGTTGGTCACCGCGGTTCGCACCATGTTGCCGGAGATATCGGTCACGACCCCGGTCTCAGCCACCCCCGACTGCATCAGGTTCAACAGGAAGAAGCCCGTGCCGCCGCCGATCTCCAGCGCGCGGGCCGCAGGAAGGAACATCTCTTCGGGCACGGAGCGATCGAAGAGTTCACGTGCGTAGGTGATGCAGCGTTCGTCGTAGGAAATGCTCCACTTGTCGTCGTAGGTTCCCGCCTCCCAATCGTGATACAGCACGTTCGCGAGTTTGGGATCGCTCCAGGCTGCGTCGATCTGCAGGTCGTCCATCGCCTGATCGTCGGACCTCAACGGCCCGTGAACTCGGCTTGTCCGGGACCGTTCTCCAGGAACGATCGCATCCCCACGCGCTGATCCTCGGTCGCGAACAACGCAGCGAAGTGCGCACGCTCGATCTCCAGTCCGGTGGCCAGATCCACTTCCAGGCCGTAGTCGATCGAGGCCTTCGCGGCCCGCAAGGCCAGCCGCGGACCTGCAGCCAGTACCCGAGCCCACTCGACGGCGGCGGAGTAGACGTCGTCCGGTGGTACGACCCGGTCGACCAGGCCGATGGACAGCGCCTCGTCGGCGGAAACGAAACGACCGGAGAACACCATCTCCTTGGCCCGTGCCGGCCCGATCAGTCGGGGCAACCGTTGGGTACCGCCAGCACCGGGGATGATGCCCAACGCGATCTCCGGCTGACCTACCTTGGCGTTGTCCCCCGCCACCCGGAAGTCGCAGCACATCGCCAATTCCAGTCCGCCACCGAGGGCGTATCCGGTGATGGCGGCGATGGTCGGGTGACCGATGGCGGCGACGGCGGCGAAGGACTGCCGCAACGCCTGGGATGCCAGCGCCATGTCGGCGTATTCCATGGTGGACATCTCCGCGATGTCCGCGCCGGCGGCGAATACCTTCGGTCCGCCGTAGATCACCGTGGCACCCACGGTCGCGTTCGCCGAGACCTCCTCGGCAGCCGCTCGGATCTCGCCTTGGATCCGGCCGTCGAGTGCGTTCATCGGGGGACGATCGAGTCGGATCGTCGCCACACCGTCCTCGATCTCCACGTTCACGAATTCAGGCACAACGCTCCCTTCGCCCGGTCGTGTGCGCGAGCGTAGCCCTCACCGGCGGTTCGATGGTCGCGGGCGCGATAGCGTCCCACCTGTGCTCGAGCCTGCGGTAGCGCAGTTGGCCTCCCCCGCCTGGCAGCCCTGGGGGTGGGACCCACTGGGCGTGCACATCGACGAATCGGGCATCGTCAACGCGGCCCTGTGGGCCGAAGGCGCCGACCGGGTCGAATTGTGCCTATTCGACGAAGCCGGGGTCGAGACGCGTATCGACCTACCCGACCGACTGCACCACGTCTTCCATGGCCGTATCGAGGGAGTGCCGGTCGGCACCCGCTACGGCTTTCGAGTGCATGGGCCCTGGGATCCGGCGCACGGCAAGCGGTGGAACCCCAACAAACTGCTCGTGGATCCCTACGCCCGAGCGATCGACGGTGAGTTCACCTTGGACCCGGCGGCCTTCGATCATGTCCCCGGCGATACCGATGCCCGCAGCGAACTCGACAGTGCCGGGGTCGTGCCCCGGGGGGTCGTGGTCGACGACGCCTTCGACTGGGGTGATGACCGTCTGCCACAAGTCCCCTGGCCGAACACCGTCATCTACGAAACGCACGTCCGCGGATTGACGATGACGCACCCGCAGGTACCGAAGGATCTGCGCGGCACATTCGCAGGGCTAGCGCACCCCGCGATCCTCGAACATCTGACCACCCTCGGCGTTACGACCGTCGAACTGCTGCCCGTGCATCACTTCGTCTCCGAAGTGCACCTGTTGCGTAGTGGCCTGACGAACTACTGGGGGTACAACACCATCGGATTCCTCGCGCCACATGCCCGATACGCAAGCGCCGGTGGCGGCGGAGGTCAGGTCGCCGAGTTCAAGCAGATGGTGAAGACGCTGCATGAAGCGGGATTGGAAGTGATCATCGATGTCGTCTACAACCACACCGCCGAGGGCGGGATCGACGGACCCACGCTCAGTTTCCGCGGCATCGGCAACGACGACTACTACTACCTGACCGACGGCGGCCGTCGATACGTCGATTACACCGGTTGCGGGAACAGCTTGGATGCATCGCATCCGCACGTACTACAGCTGATCCTCGATTCGTTGCGCTACTGGGCGACCGAGATGCACGTGGACGGCTTCCGCTTCGATCTGACTTCCACGCTCGCCCGCTCCCTCGACGATGTCGACATGCTCGGCAACTTCATGACGGCGATCGGACAAGATCCCGTCCTGCGTCGCCTGAAACTGATCGCCGAACCCTGGGACGTCGGCCCTGGTGGCTACCGGGTCGGTGAGTTCCCGGTGCTGTGGGCCGAATGGAACGACCGTTTCCGGGACACCACCCGCCGCTTCTGGCGCGGCGACGTCGCCTTGCGGGAACTCGGCTGGCGGCTGACCGGGTCCGCTGATCTCTACGCACCCGACGGCCGGCGTCCCTTCTCCTCCATCAACTACGTCACCTCCCATGACGGATTCACCCTGCGGGACCTCGTCAGCTACGAGCACAAACACAACGAGGCCAACGGTGAGGACAACCGCGACGGCACGGACAACAACCTCTCGGCGAACTACGGGCACGAGGGCGAAACCGACGATCAGCGGATAAACGAGATCCGACACCGACAGATGCGGAACATGCTCCTGACCTGCGTCCTCGCGTCCGGCGTGCCGATGATCTCCGGTGGCGACGAGATCGGCAGGACCCAGCGCGGCAACAACAATGCCTACTGCCAGGACAACGAGATCAGTTGGTACGACTGGAACCTGGCGGACTGGCAAGTGCGATTGCTGGAATTCACCCGCACTTTGTTGAAGCTGCGCAGGGACAACCCCGCCTTCCAACGCCGACACTTCTTCACCGAGGATGCAGGCGAGGAAGCCGACGTGATCTGGTGGCATGCGAACGGTCGGCAATCCACCTCGGATGACTGGAACGACCCCGAACAGCGTTGCCTGGGCATGATCGTCTCCAACGCCACGGCGTCATCGAGGGAAGCCGAGCGCGAGAAGACCGGCTTCCTATTGGCCTTCAATGCCTTCGACCACGTAGTGGATTTCCGGTTGCCGGACTCCTTCGCCGAGTCCGGCATAGTGCTGCACACCACCGAGCACGCTCCGGCGATGGCGCACGGGGTCGTCGAACTCGCGGCCCGTTCCGCTGTCGTGCTCGCCAGACCGTGAGGCCGCGGCACGCGCGACGCGAATAGGCTTTCGCCATGGAGTTCCGACACCTGGGCCGAAGCGGTTTGAAGATCAGCGCCCTGACCTACGGCAACTGGATCACCCACGGTTCGCAGGTCGACGACGCCACCGCACACGCGACCATCCACGCCGCACTCGATGCCGGCATCACCACCTTCGACACCGCCGACGTCTACGCCGGTACGCGCGCCGAGGAGGTCATGGGTGCCGCCCTGCGTGGACAGCGGCGCGAGGGCCTGGAGATCTTCACGAAGGTCTACTGGCCGACCGGGCCGGGAGTCAACGACCGCGGTCTGTCCCGCAAGCACATCATCGAGTCCTGCGAGAACTCGCTGCGCCGCCTGCAGACCGACTACGTGGACCTCTACCAAGCCCACCGATTCGACTACGAGACTCCGCTGGAGGAGACGCTGCGGGCTTTCGACGATCTCGTGCGCCAGGGCAAGGTGCTCTACGTCGGTGTCTCCGAGTGGAAGGCCGAGCAGATCCGCGAAGCCGTAGCCATCGCCCAGGACATGGGCTTCGACCGGATCATCAGCAATCAACCGCAGTACTCGATGCTGTATCGGGTCATCGAGTCCGACGTGGTCCCCACCTGCGAGGAACTCGGCGTCAGTCAGATCGTGTGGTCGCCCATGGCGCAGGGCGTGCTAACCGGCAAGTACCTGCCGGGAAGCCAGCCACCGGCGGGCACCCGCGCCTCCGGCGGCGAGGGCGCACGGATGATCGAACGGTGGATGAGCGACGACGTCCTCCAGGCCGTCCAACGACTCGTCCCGATCGCCCAGGACATGAACTTGACCCTCTCCCAACTCGCGATCGCCTGGGTGCTGACCAACAGCAACGTCGCCGCGGCGATCATCGGTGCTTCACGACCCGAGCAGATCGACGAGAACGTCAAGGCCGCCGGTGTCACGCTTCCCGATGACGTCATGAGCGCCATCGACTACGCCCTCGGTGACCTCGTCATCACCGATCCCGCTCTCACCGAATCCCCCAATCCCCGACCGTAAGGAAGACCCATGGGCTGGACCTGGACTTTCGAGTACGCCGACGGTGGCCCGGTCACGCCCCGACCAGCTGCCGCAACCAACGAGGAATTCGCCCAGCAAGCAGACGCCGAGTCCTGGCTCGGGGAAACCTTCCGCGAGTTGCTCGAACAAGGAGTCGACCAGGTGACGTTGGTGCACGACGGCGCCATCGCCTACTCGATGAGCCTGCACCCACCGCAGTAATCGATATTTCAACCACAACGACTATGCGCGGGTCCTTTGACACCCGCGGGTATTCGTGGTCGGATTCGCAGCACAACTGAATGCACGCGCTCGACGTCCAGGGGAAGCCGGTGCGAATCCGGCGCTGTCCCGCAACCGTGAGTCCTTACGCCCGTCCGGGAAGAGGACAAGTCGGAGCACCTGGCGAGCGCGAGCGGCTCCATCCGTCGAGGTAACGGGACGAGTCCACGGGTCACCCCCTGACACGTCCCTCATGCCGAATGCATGAGGGATTTCTTGTTGGGCGCCGGTGCTTGCCGAGGGCGACGCTCCGGACCGCTCACCACAAGGAGGTTGACCCTTGGTCACCCGAAAGATCACCTCTGCCCTCGCCGCTGTGGCGTCGGCAGCCCTCGCGGCAACGCTGCTCGCCGCACCAGCACAGGCCTCGGACACCGGGCTGTACGGATCCCCGGACCCTTCCGCCGATGGCGTCTACCGGCAATCGCTCGCCATCCTCGGACTCACGGCGGTGGGCGTCGAACCCGCCGCCAGCGCGGTCCGATGGCTCGTCGACCAACAGTGCGCCGACGGCAGCTTCCAGTCCTACCGCGAGGACACCTCGGTGCCGTGCGCGCCGAGCGATCCGGAGGCGTTCACCGGCCCGGACACCAATTCCACGGCCCTTGCCGCGATGGCGCTACAAGCCACCGGTGAGCGGCGCGCCGCGACACGGGCCGCCCAAGCCCTCATCGATGGTGCGCAGGAATCCCGCCGCACGGCGGCCTGGCCGTACAACTTCGGTGGCACTCCCGATGCCAGCAGCACCGGTTTAGTCGTCGCGGCACTGCAGTCGGTCGGGGCGAACACCACCGCCATCGCCGAGGGCAAGCGGTGGCTTCGGCAACGCATCATCGGGTGCTCGCGCAAGTACGGCGGTGCGCTACGCAACGACACCACGTCCCCGGCCGCGAGCAACTTCGCTACCGCCCAGGGACTGCTGGGCCTGACCGATGCCCTGCCGGTGACCGGTCCCGCCGATCCGGCCGGCAACCCCGATTGCTCCGGTCCGGCCATCACGCGAGTGTCCAGCTACCTGGCACGCACCCTGACCCGCGACGGCGTGCTGATCTACTCCGGCTTCGGTGGCAGCGACTACGGCTCCACCGCCGCCGCGGTCGTCGCACTCGGCGAGGCCGGCCTCGGTAGGCGCGGCATCAACCGCGCCGTGGCGACCTTGGAACGAACAGCCGCCGCGTGGATCTCCACCGACGACGGCGACAGTGTGGGCGCCGCCGGATGGTTGCTGATGGTCGCCGAGTCCGCGGAAGAGGATCCGCGCTCGTTCGGCGGTGTCGATCTGGTGCGCACCATCACCGGCAGCATCCGTTGATCACCCGGGCGGCGACGCACGCCGTACTCGCCTTCGCAATGGCGGGTGCGGTGGGCGTCGTCGCCCCGATCGCGAGTGCGGAAACCGGCTATCGGTACTGGTCGTACTGGAACGCAACCGATGAGAGCACCGACGGGACTTGGACCTACGCCACGGAGGGAAGCGGTACACGCGTTCCGGTCGATGGTTCGGTCGAGGGTTGGCGCTTCGGTATCGCCGGGGAGGAATCCCGCATCCAGCCATCGATCCCCGCCGACTTCGAGTCGATCTGCGCGCAACAAGATGAGGTCGAAGGGTCCAAGCGCGTTGCGGTGGTCATCGATCCGGGTGCGTCGAGCCAAGCCCCCGACGGTGAGAGTCCCGGAGCCATCCGCACCGAGTGCGTGGTCGCGGACGAGAACGCGACGGGCTTCCAGGTGCTCGCCCAGGTAGTCGATGTGCGCACCGACGCCGGTTTCGTATGCGGACTCGATGGATACCCAGCCGCGGAGTGCGCGCCGCTGGTGGAGATCGACGAGGCCAGCCAAGCCGCTGGAAGCGACGAAGGCACCGCTAGCACCGAAGCCAGCGCTGCGACGGGCCAGCTGAACGACCGATCGGCAGGTAGTGACGATTCGGGTGCACCCGCCGTCGGTACACCCCTGGTCTCCGCAGTGGCCATCTCACTGCTCGCACTCGTCGGATTCGGCATCTGGCGACGCCGACGACACAGCCCAAGCAGCCGGAGCAGTCAGAGCAGCCAAAGCAGCCAAAGCACAGGGTCGGCATGACCACGATCACCGGACAGGTATCGGCCACCGATCGCCCGCGCACCTACCCGGGCGAGGCACGGTGGCTGCACCCGATGGCGTGGTGGTCCTGGGCCATCGGCTTGGCGATCGCCGCCAGCGTCACCACGAATCCCCTGCTGCTCATCGGCATCGTCGTCGTCGCCGCGCTCGTGGTCGATCGGCGTAAGCCCCAAGCGCCCTGGGCCCGATCGTTCGCGTTCTTCCTGCGGATCGCGGTGTTGATCGTGATCATCCGGGTGCTCGCGCAGATCCTGTTCGGCGCACCGACCGGAACGCTCGCGGTCGTGTCGATGCCGGCACTCACGCTCCCGGATTGGTTCGCCGGTGTCCGGCTCGGCGGCACCGTCATGCTCGAACCGCTCCTGCAGTCCGTCTACGACGGCCTGCGGCTCGCGGCGATCATCGTCGCGATCGGCGCGGCCGGCTCACTGGCGTCGCCGGCACGGGTACTGAAGTCCGTCCCCGCTGCGGTCTACGAGGTCGGCGTCAGTGTTGTCGTGGCCTCGACCTTCCTGCCCCAGCTGGTGGCCGACGTCTCCCGCGTGCGGGCGAACCGACGCCTGCGTGGTCGAAAGGAGAAGGGAGTACGCGCGCTGGCCGGGACGATGATGCCCGTCCTGCATAGTGCGATGGACCGCTCGATCACCTTGGCCGCGGCTATGGACTCGCGTGGCTACGGCCGCACCGCGGATCGCTCCACCGGGGATCGACTGCGCACCGGCGTTGCATTGCTCGCCGGGATCGTCGCCATCGTGGTCGGAGTGTTCTTCCTGCTCGGTACCGCATCGCGCGACTGGGAGAACTGGGGCTTGGCGATCGTGGCCTTGGGGGTCATCAGCGCCGCGGCGAGCCTCGCCTTCGCCGGCCGCCGCAGCACCCGCACCCGCTACCGCCCCAACAACTGGCATCGCGCCGACCTGTGGACCCTCGGCTGCGGAGCCTTCACCGCCATCGCCTTCGCGGCGGCCGCTCGCGTGGATCCGCTGGGAATGGCGACATCCACCCAGCCACCGGTGTGGCCGAGCCTGCCCATCCTCGCGGTGGTGGGGCTCGTCGTGGCCGCGCTACCCGCCTACTTCACACCGGCTCCCCCGAAGGACGACCGATGATCGAATTCGACGACGTCTCCATCCGCTACGAACCCGAGGCCGACGACGTCCTCACCGGGGTCGACCTCACCATCGCCGAAGGAGAGTTCGTCCTAGTTGTCGGTGGCACCGGAAGCGGGAAGAGCACGCTGCTATCGAGCATCAACGGCCTCGTACCGCACTTCACCGGAGGCGTCCTTCGCGGAGACGTTCGAGTAGACGGGCGCAGTACCCGGGACCATCGGCCGCGCGACCTAGCCGACATCGTCGGGGTGGTTCCGCAGGATCCATTGGCGAGCTTCGTCACGGACACCGTGGAGGAGGAACTCGCTTACACGATGGAGTGCCTAGGGCTCGCGCCCGCAGTTATGCGCCGTCGGGTCGAGGAGACCTTGGACCTGCTCGGGCTGGAGGAGTTGCGGAACCGTCCGCTGCGCACGCTCAGCGGTGGGCAGCGCCAACGCGCAGCGATCGGTGCGGTCCTGACCGCCCACCCGCGAATCCTGGTACTCGACGAACCCACCTCCGCCCTCGATCCCGGGGCCGCTGAGGAAGTGCTCGCGGCGTTGCATCGTCTGGTCCACGACCTCGGCATCACGGTCGTCATGGCCGAGCATCGACTCGAGCGGGTGGTGCAGTACGCCGATCGCGTGATCGAGCTCGGTGGTCCCGGGCAGGCGATCGCCATCGGTGAACCATCCGCGATCATGGCCACCGCGCACATCGCACCGCCGGTGGTGCATCTCGGTCGGGTTGCCGGTTGGCACCCCACACCGATCACGATCCGTGATGCGCGGCGGCAAGCGGACACCCTGCGCACGCTGCTCACCGGCCAGGTGCCGACGATCCGCGCGGTGCCCGATGCGGGTTCCAGCCCGGTCGCCAGCATCGAGGCCCTGCAGATCCATCACGGACCGGTCCTGGCCCTTCGCGATGTCGATCTGCGTGTTGATCGAGGCGACATCGTCGCGCTGATGGGTCGCAACGGCGCCGGGAAGTCCACCTTGCTACACACCCTCGTCGGCGGGCTGGCTCCCTCGCGCGGATCGGTCGATGTGGACGGCATGGATCCGCGCGGCCTCGCCGGTCCGGAACTGCTCACCCGCGTGGGCTTGGTCCCCCAGGAGCCCGCAGACCTGTTGGAAGCCGCGACCGTGGCGGCCGAGTGCGCGGCATCGGACCGGGATGCCGGATGCGAACCCGGAACCACCCGCGCGATCGTCGCGCTGCTGGCCCCGGAGGTAACCGACCCCACTCACCCACGCGACTTGAGCGAAGGGCAACGACTACTGCTGGCCCTGGCGATCATCCTGGCCGCCCGACCCCGCCTGATCTGCCTCGATGAGCCCACCCGCGGCCTGGACTACCCCACGAAGGCCCGTCTAGCCACCATCTTGACCGACCTAGCCGAAGCAGGGCACGCGATCGTGCTGGCCACGCACGATGTCGAACTCGCCGCCGAGGTGGCCAGTCGAGTCGTGATCTTGGCCGACGGCGAGGTAGTTGCCGATGGTCCGACCTCGCAGGTGGTGACGTCGTCTCCGATGTTCGCTCCGCAGGTCAGCAAGGTGCTCAGTCCCCAACCGTGGCTGACGGTCGGCCAGGTCCAGCGCGCACTGGACAACCTGGAGGGCACGGCATGAGCGCACCTGCCACGACTCGCGCCGACTACCAACGCACCGCACGCGCGGTTCCCATCGGCCTGCGATCGGCGATCGCTATCGCCTTCACCACCGTCATCGGCATCGTCGCCTTCGGCTGGCCGTTCCTGGCCGCACCGGGGTCCTCGGTGCTCGCGCATTCGACCGATGCACCGATCGCCTTCGCACTGTTGGTCCCGGCGGTGCTCGTCGTGGTGTTGGCACAGTTCGCGGACGGAGCCATGGACGCCAAGTCCGTCGCGATGCTGGGGGTCTTGACCGCCGTCGTCGCAGCCTTGCGGCCGCTGGGTGCGGGGGTTGCCGGTATCGAACCGATCTGGGCGATCATCATCCTCGGCGCCTACGCCCTCGGGCCCGGCTTCGGCTTCGTCCTCGGTGCCGTCTCGCTCTTCGCATCGGCGTTGATCACCGGCGGCATCGGTCCGTGGCTGCCGTTCCAGATGCTGGCTGCGGCCTGGATCGGACTGGCGGCCGGAGCGTTGGCCACCACGCCCGTGGCGCGACGCTGGCGACGAGCGCATCCCTGGCGCGAGGTCATCGCGCTCGCGGCCTTCGCCTGCTTCGCCGCGATCGCCTACGGCATGCTGATGAACCTGTGGTTCTGGCCGTTCACCGTCGACCTCGCGCCCGGCATCGCGTTCGCACCGGGGGAACCCGTGGCAACCAACCTGCTGTCCTGGGTGCGCTTTTCGTTGGTGACGTCGCTGGGCTTCGACATCCCCCGCGCCATCTTGGCCACCGCCTTGATCGTGGTGGCCGGTCGGCCGATCCTGGTAGCCCTTCGCCGAGCGAGCAGGCGGGCGGCGTTCGAAGCACCGATCGCCTTCGAGTCCAGCCGGAACTAGTCCGGCACGATCGCCCGGGTGACCGGTGGCAACAGCGCGACCGCGATGCCGATGATCGCAACGACCACCAACGCCACTCCCACTCCGGACGGAAGCGATCCCGCAGCTTGCGCGAGCGGGAAGCCGACGACGAGGGCCAGCAACTGGGCGACGATGAAAGGTGCACGTGCTGCGTACTTCGCCCGCCACCAACCGATGGCGATCGCGATGCTGGCACCTCCGAGCACCGCGAAGATCACGATCTGCAGGATCAATCCCGGCAGGTTGGACACCTCCTCGGGTCCGGTGAGCCCGAGGCGCAGGCCCTGCACGATGTCGTAGACCGCGTAGCCGATCAGCGCGATTCCCTGCACGGCTGCGATCGCCGCCAACAGCACCAAGAGCGGATGGGCCGGGCGCGACATGACTGTGAGCCTAGAGGCCCAGCGACGACCACCTAGGCTCCGCTTCATGCGCGCACTGCTGGTGGTGAACCCGCGCGCGACCACCACCTCGACCCGCACCGCCGATGT
>CAJXNV010000025.1 GCA_913057155.1 uncultured Actinomycetes bacterium
GCTCCCCCAATTGGACTCGAACCAATAACCCTTCGATTAACAGTCGAATGCTCTGCCAATTGAGCTATGGGGGATCGAACTGCGAGGAGGAGACTATCAAGGCCGCCGCCGGACCTTCACGCTCCTGCTGCGTCGGCTAATTCGCCGGAACCGGTGGCCGACGCGGCAACTTCCCGTGACTGATCTCGTGTGCTTCCTTAGCGGGAAGACCCAAGACGCCCATGACGATCTCGATGACGTCATCACCGGCCTTCGCTGGTATCCGTGGGTGCAGGATCCGAAGCCCGATGAAGTGCAGCATGGCCCCGAGGATCGTGGTGATCTTCGCTTCCATCAGGTACGGATCGAATCTGCCGACTTCGATCCCCTTACGCACGTCCCGTTCGAGCTCGCCTTCTTCGCTCTCCCGGTATTTGGGTCCCCACACGAAACGCTGTGTGTGCCAGATCACGTGCGCGTGCTCGATGTGAGTATCTGGCATCCGGGTCATGAATCGACCGAAGGTGGCCAGCCGCAGGGCGGGATCGTCGATCTTCGCCAGGGCAGGTTCGGCCCAGCCGGAGAAGTCCACGAAGGATCTCACCGCGGTAGCCGCGAATAGATCGTTCTTGGACTCGAAGTGGTTGTAGACGGTGCCGACGGAAACCCCGGCCTCACGGGCGACGTCGTGGATGCTGACGTCGGGCCCTTTCTCCGCCACACAGTGGCGCGCAGCGTGCACGAGAGCGTGATCGATCTCTTCTCGACGCTCCGCGCGCGAGCGACGTTTCGTTTCCATGGCTACCTCCACCTGAGCGGTGGTGGCTCATGCTAGCGGCCAGGGTTGCCTCAAGCCTCGGTGAAACGCCTGGAAAATGAACCACCCGCCATGCCTCATGGGCATGGCGGGTGGTTCTCCCCCCTAGACGCGCACCAATGCGCGCGAGTAGGTCCTACTCGCCAGCGATATTGGCGGCCTTGTCCAGGCCCTTCTCGAGATCCTCGATCGCTGCGCTGACATCACCCTTGTCCATGGCCTTGCTGGCCTTCTTGGACGCCCGAGTAAGGGCCTTGTCGATGTCGGTGTCGATCGCGTCCACGGCGACGGCCACGATGGCGGCCTCACCGTCGTCGAGGTAGGCCCCGAGCTCCTTGAGGTCCTTGCGGGACATGCCACCGGCGAAGTGACCGATCGTGCCGGCGATCACACCGAGTCCTGCACCGCCACCGACGGCGGAAGCCACGACGGCCAGTCCGGCCGGCGGGAAGATGGCTCCGATGATGGCGCCACCGACGACACCGATGCCCGCGGCGACCTTGCCGGCGTGGGTGGTCTCGTGGACGTGCAAGCGGCCCTTCTCGTTACGCGAGACCAGGGCAGCGGTCAGGTCGCGGATCTCGCCGGCATCTTGGATCTCGCGCATGGCTTCGAGATCCTGCTTGGCCAAATCCTTGGAATCGTAGGTGGCTGCGTACAGCACATACGTCTTTTCCGAATCAGACATCTTTCTCCTCAACTGAAGCGCTCGAAGGTGGTCTTCACCTCACGTCGGGTTCACATGAATGAACCTCATTCACCATAGCAGGGGGATCTGAGGGGTCAAGCGGCTGCGTCAGATGCCCAACGACGCCCGGATATCCGCAAGGGCCCGGTCGGCTTCTTGCCGCAAGCGTGGGTCGGCCGGGTCGAGGCCGGCGTCGAAGACGATCGACCAGGAGATGTCCTCCACCCCGCCCCCGGGGGCCCGCCTTGCGACCAGTTGGGCTCCGTATCCCTCGCCGAGTTCCACGTACTCCGAGGCCACCACGGTGTCCATCACGCGGTCACGGACCGCCGCCGGCAGATCTCGCGGCTCGGCCAATCGGATCCGGGTCCGCTGCGCACCGTTCGGGCCCTCGATGGTCAGCACGAAGTCGGGCTGCTCCCAGGTGCCCTTGATCACCCGTTCCCACGGAATCCGCAGGTCACCGCGTTGCCCGTAGAGACCCGCATCGGTGGCAACGACGTAGGAGTCCTCGGGTTGGGCGGCATCTCCGACTCCCCACGCCAGCACCCGTTCACGCGGGCCGATACCCAGCGCAGCTTTGACCTGCTCGTCGATAGGCGATCGCTTGAACCTCACGTGCTGCCCACCGCTTCCTCGAGCAGGCTGCGGCGGTACTGCTGCAGCGCCTGGAGATCCTGGCCGAGGCGCTGCTGCTCGGTCGGATCATCGGTGCGCTGCAGTCTTCCCATCAAGTCATCGATCCTTCGACCGGCATCGAGTTCCAGCAACCGGGCGATGACGCCGGTGGCGTAGCGGGTGTCGTGGCCGTCCATGGCCGGTAGTGGCTCGACGGCGAGTTCACGCACCAGCGAACGGACATCATCGTCCGGGCAGGCCGCAAGCACCGCATCGATCCACTGCAGTCCCGAATTCGCTCCTTGCACTGAGCGCGGACCACCGGCGGCGACGATGGCCGCGTGCACCGCGATCGCCCGCGGGTGGGTGAATGCCGGCTCCTCGACACTGGCGTACCAATCGGCGACCGCCTGCGGATGCTGAAGGGCACACTTGAGCGCCTCGCGTTCCACGACCAGCGCAGGGTCGCCCGGTCGGGGTCCGCGAGTGACTTGGGTCGGCGGTGGGTTCGAGCCGCCCACCGCCTTGGCGACGTCCGCCACATCGAGGCCGAGCCATCCGGCGAGTCGGCGCGTGTACTCGGGTCGAAGCGCCCCGTCACGGATCTTGGCCACGATGGGCGCTGCGTCGCGCAGCGCTGCGATGCGACCTTCGGCGGTGTCGAGATCGTAGTTCGCGATCGTGGACTTGATAGCGAACTCGAACAGCGGGACCTTCTCGTCGACGAGTTCGCGCACCGCGGCATCGCCATGCTGCAAGCGCAGATCGCATGGATCGAGTCCGTTGGACTCCACCGCCACGAACGTCTGCGAGACGAAACGCTGGTCTTCGGCGAATGCACGCATCGCCGCCTTTTGACCAGCGGCATCGCCGTCGAAGGTGAAGACCACTTTGCCCTTCATTTGATCGTCGTCCATCAGCAACCGGCGCAGCACCTTGATGTGGTCGGCACCGAAACTGGTTCCGCAGGTGGCTACAGCTGTGGGGACGCCGGCTAGGTGGCAGGCCATGACGTCGGTATAGCCCTCGACGATGACCGCTTGCTGGCTCTTGGAAATGTCCTTGCGCGCCAAGTCGATGCCGTAAAGCACCTGGCTCTTCTTGTAGATCGGGGTCTCGGGGGTGTTGAGGTACTTCGGGCCGTCGTCATCGTCTAGCAGTTTGCGCGCGCCGAAACCTACGACGTCTCCCCCCAGGTCCCGGATCGGCCAGATGAGTCGTCCGCGGAATCGGTCGTAGACACCGCGATTGCCCTGACTGACCAGTCCACCGGCGAGGAGTTCCTCGTCATTGAATCCTTTGCTTCGCAGGTGCGAGGTGAGCGCATCCCAGGACTTGGGCGCGAAGCCGACGCCGAAGTGCTCGGCCGCGGCTGCGTCGAAACCCCGGGAAGTCAAGAACTCCCGACCCACCTGAGCGGCAGGCGAGGTCAACTGCTCCCGATAGAACGCCGATGCGGCCTTGTGCGCCTCCACCAATCGGGTGCGCACACCCTGCTGCCGGTTTATCGCCGCGCCGCCTTCCACGTAGCGCAACTGCACACCGGTCTTATCGGCGAGCTTCTCGATCGTCTCGGCGAAGGTCAGATGATCGACGCGCTGGACGAAGTTGATGACATCGCCGCCCTCGCCGCAGCCGAAGCAGTACCACATCCCCCGGCTCGGAGTGACGTGGAAACTGGGCGTTCGTTCATCGTGGAAGGGACACAGGCCCTTGAGGCTGCCGCCACCGGCGGACTTGAGGGTCACGTATTCCCGGACCACATCGTCGATCCGCGCGCGCTCACGGACGAGCGCTACATCCTCGTCGCGAATCCGCCCGGCCATGGCCCGATCCTAGGTTCTGGAACCCACGCTCCCGAGCGCCTGGGAGTGCCCCTCAGCGCACGAGGCGCTTGTGCCACTGCACGATGCTGACGTCGGTCAGGCTGGCTACTTGGTCGACGATCACGCGGAATCGCTCGGCGTCGGTCGCCGCTTGGTCGTACGTGGGCCGCAGCCACGGCTCGAGCGATCGGCCCTCATCGAGGGTGAGAGCGTGCACGAGTTCGGCGATGATCTCGCGTTGACGCGCGTACTCGGCCTCCGCTCCTTCGCGCTGCATCACGTACTTCACCGTGATCGCCTTCATCACGGCCACTTCCTGTCGCACCTCATCGGGCACCACGAGATCGGCGGAGTAGCGGGTGAGCGGGCCGTCGCCGAAGGCCATCTGGGTCGCGATCTGCGCGCTCACGCAAAAGCGCCCGATGAGATAGCTGGTGAAGCGCTTCAAGGCGACCATGTCCCGATGCGATCCGTCGAATCGGGCCGGCCAGTAGTCCAGGCCGCGTAGCCGATCGATCGCCGCGTCGAGTTCCTCCGGTGATGCGAGCGGCAAGTACCGCTCGTGGGCGATGGCGACCACCTCACCGCGTACGCCTGGGTCCGCGAGCCAATCCAGGTCGACGAGTCCCACGTGCACCGCGTCTTCCACGTCATGGACCGAATAGGCGACGTCATCGCTCCAATCCATCACCTGCTCCTCCAGGCAGGTGCGTTCACCGGGCGCCCCGTCGCGAAGCCACTGGAAGACCGGGGCGTCGTCGGCGTAGTAGCCGAACTTTCGCTCGTAACCCGGACCTCCTGATCCCCGTCCCCACGGGTACTTGCACGAAGCATCGAGGCACGCACGCGTGAGGTTCAGCCCGGCACTTCGATCCAGATCGACGTCGAAGACCTTGGCTTCCAGCCGCGTGAGCACACGCAAGGTCTGGGCGTTCCCCTCGAAACCACCGATGGAAGCGGTGAGTCGGTCGAGCTCTTCCTCACCGTTGTGGCCGAACGGCGGATGACCGAGATCGTGGGCGAGCCCGGCAACCTCGACGACGTCGGCATCGCATCCCAGCGCTTCGCCGAGCTCCCGGGCGATCTGCGCCACTTCCAGGGTGTGGGTGAGCCGGGTGCGTGGGAAGTCGTCCTGACCGGCGACCATCACCTGGGTCTTTGCCGCCAGCCGGCGCAATGCGGAGGAATGCAGGACCCGGGCGCGATCACGGGCGAACGGGCTGCGCACCCCCTCCTTGATCGGCTCGGTGACCAACCGCGCAGTGTCGGCTTCGTCGTAGCCGGGGATGTCGCGCGCGTTCACGCCCCGACACTAACGAGCCGGCACCGTTTCGACGATGTTCGGCAGCGTCCACCGAGTGAACGCGTGGTGGCGAAGCAGCGCGGCGACTTCCCTGCCCACATAGTCCGAAGTCAAGGACACGTTCGAACCCCGATCGGTCGGCGAGACACGGGCATCGATTCCGAGTCCACCGGCGGTGGCCTGCACCCGAGCTGCGTGCGCGGGATCGGTAACGATCGTCGCCGACGACCAATTCAAGTCGGACATGACCGATGCGACCACACTCAGCGGCCCGACGGTGTCGGCGCCGGTATCGAAGGTGATCACATCGGCCGGGGGAACCCCTTCGACCCACAGTGCAGCGCGGGTGGCCGCATGGGTGCGTGGCGGGCCGGTCACCATCACTACGGGCGCCACGCCTTCGCGATACAGCGTGGCGGCGTGCTCGACCCGGGCAACGCGTGCGGCCTGCGGATCACCCCAGACCCGACCCGGATCCAGCATCACGATCGCCTGGGTGGGCGATCGGTCGTCGAGTTGCGAGGCCAGGACCACCTGGACCGTGGCGCCCACCGGTATCAACAGGGCGACGACGATCACCATGGTCAAGATCAGCGTGCTGACCGCCCGGGCGGAGAAGCCCCCTCCCGCCTTGCCGGCGGAGATCCGAGTTGCCACGGCGGTTCGGGTGTCCGTCCGCGCAGCACGAGCTCGAACGACGGACGGGGAAGCCACGGCGCAATCGTCACACGAGTCACACCCGTTTCAGGTGTGCCACGCCCGCGGCGATCGGTCAGCGACTGTCGCTGCCCTGGCCACCGGCCTTCTCGATCGCCGAGCGGCCGGCCTCGAGCCGAGCCACCGGCACCCGGAACGGCGAGCACGAGACGTAGTCCAGACCCACCTCATCGAAGAAATGCACCGAGTCCGGATCGCCGCCGTGTTCCCCGCAAACGCCGCAGTGCAGGCCAGGTCGGGTGGCGCGGCCCTTCTCCACCGCCGTGCGCACCAGCGCCCCCACTCCCTCGCGGTCGATCGACTCGAACGGGGAGACCGAGAAGATGCCCATCTCCAAATACGGGCTGAAGAAGGCCGCCTCGACGTCGTCGCGACTGAAGCCCCAGGTGGTCTGCGTTAGATCGTTGGTGCCGAAGGAGAAGAACTCCGCCTGCTCGGCGATCCGATCCGCGGTGAGGGCCGCACGCGGCAGTTCGATCATCGTCCCGATCGGGAAACCCAGCGGGCAGCCGTTCTTGGCTTCCACCTCGGCAAGCACCTGCTGGGCTTCATCACGGGTGAATTCGAACTCCGCCGCCGTCGCGACCAGTGGGATCATGATCTCCGCGCGCGGATCCTTGCCCTTGGCCCGCAGCGCGCAGGCGGCCTCCGCTATGGCGCGCACTTGCAGCGCGAACAGACCCGGGAGCACTAGGCCCAAGCGCACTCCGCGCAGACCGAGCATCGGGTTCTGCTCGGCCAACCGATTGACCTCACGCAACAAGGCGACGTCGTCGTCGTTCACCTCGCCACGCTCCTTGGCCAAGGCGACCTCGATCGCCAATTCGGTGCGATCGGGCAGGAACTCGTGCAACGGCGGGTCGATCAACCGGATCGTCACCGGAAGGCCGTCCATCGCTTCGAGCACGTCGGTGAAATCGGCGATCTGCAAGGGCAGCAGTGCCGCCAGCGCCGCTTCGCGATCCTCGTCGCTGCTCGCGACGATCAACTTCTCGACGTACTTCTTGTGCTCGCCGAGGAACATATGCTCGGTGCGCAGCAACCCGATTCCCTCCGCACCCATCCGCCGTGCGCGTGCCGAATCCGGGCCGGTATCGGCATTGGTCCGCACGCCCAACCGGCGTCGCTCATCGGCGTGTTTCATGATCCGATCGACCGCGCGCACCAGATCCGCGGTCGGCTCGTCGACGGCCGTGAGCGCCGCATCCAGACCCTCTTCGAAGTAGCGCACGACCGGGCTTTGCACCACCGGTACTTCTCCGTAGAAGACTTCGCCGGTGGAACCGTCGATGGAGATGACCTCACCTTCGCGCACTTCCCGATCACCGACACGCAGCACGCCTTCGCCGCCGCGCACCTCGATGGATTCCGCACCGCAAACCGCGGTCTTGCCCATGCCCCGGGCGACCACCGCGGCATGCGAGGTCTTGCCACCCCGCGAGGTCAAGATGCCGGCGGCGGCGACCATCCCGGCGAGGTCATCGGGGTTGGTCTCCCGGCGCACCAAGATCACCTGCTCACCACGGGCCGTCCAGTCCACCGCCGATGCGGAGTCGAACACCACCTTGCCGACCGCTGCGCCGGGCGAGGCATTGGTACCGGTGGCCAGCAGTTCACCCTCGGAATCGCTGTCGAACTGCGGGAACATCAACTGGGCTAGTTGCTGACCGGTAACTCGCTCGACCGCCTCGTCCATCGAGATGACGCCCTCGTCGACGAGTTGGATGGCGATCCGGAAGGCCGCGCCCGCGGTGCGCTTGCCCACCCGGGTCTGCAGCATCCACAACTTGCCGCGCTCGATGGTGAACTCGATGTCGCACAGGTCCCGATAGTGGTTCTCGAGGGTGTTCATGATCGTCAGGAACTCGTCGTAGGACTTCTTGTCCAAGCGCTCGAGATCGTGCAAGGACAGCGTGTTGCGGATACCGGCCACTACGTCCTCGCCCTGGGCATCGGGCAGGTAGTCGCCGTAGATGCCCCGCTCCCCCGAACCCGGATCCCGCGTGAACGCCACACCGGTTCCCGATCCTTCGCCGACGTTCCCGAAGGCCATGGCCTGCACGTTCACCGCGGTCCCGAGATCATCGGGAATCCGCTCACGGCGTCGGTAGATCACCGCGCGCTCGGTGTTCCAGGAATCGAAGACCGCGCGCACGGCGCGCAGCAACTGCTCGTGCGGATCCTGCGGGAACGGTGCACCCGATTCCCGGGCGATGACTTCCTTGAACTGTTCGACGAGTGCGCGCAACTGATCGGCGGAAAGCTCGACATCCGTGGAGACCCCGGCAGCTTCCTTCGCGGCATCGAGGCGGGACTCGAATTCCTCCCCATCGATATCCAGCACGGTCTTGCCGAACATCTGGAGCAATCGCCGATAGGCATCCCAGGCGAAGCGTTCGTCGTCCGCCTTCGCAGCAAGACCGGTGACGCTTTGGTCGTTCAGCCCGATGTTGAGGACCGTTTCCATCATCCCGGGCATCGAGAACCGCGCGCCCGAGCGCACCGAGACGAGCAGCGGATCGCTCGGATCACCCAGCCGCCTGCCCATCTGCTCCTCGAGGTTCGCCACATGCGTAGCGATCTCGGCTTCCAGTCCGTCGGGGTTGCCGCCGTGCTGCAGATAGTGCCGACAGGCTTCGGTGGTGATGGTGAATCCAGGGGGAACGGGCAGCCCGAGTTTGGTCATCTCGGCGAGGTTGGCTCCCTTACCGCCGAGAAGATCGTTCATCGAGCGGTCGCCGTCGCGGAAGTCGTAGACGTACATCGTCCTAGGGCACACCATGCAAGCGGTTGATTGCTAGTCAATCCGGATATTTGTCCCACGTGCCGCGCGTGACCTCTCCCACATAGTGGAATGGCAGTCGGGATTTGGCTGCGGTTACATCAACCGCCGCTGACGGACAGTTCCGCTTGCGCCACCTCGCATGCTTGCGCCGCATCGAGTAACGGACTGTCCAACCAGCCCTCGGGCAGCGCGGGTGCTCGCCCACCGGAGGTGCGCCCACGCGGTCCGGAACCGACCTCGGTATTGAAGTCCTGGTCCCCGTCGATCTGCGATAGCAGCCCATCGAGTTCATCGAGCGTGGCGACCGTGCCGAGGGCCTGCCGGATGGGTTGCGGGACACGGAAGCCCTTGAGGTACCACGCCATGTGCTTACGGATATCCCGACATCCTTTGACCTCGCCGTAGTCCGCGCACAGCAGTTCCGCATGCCGACGCAGGATCCGCAGCACTTCGGACAACCGCGGTTCACTGGGCAGCGGGTCGCCTCGGAACGCTGCGACCAGGTGCCCGAAGAGCCAGGGCCTGCCCAGGCAGCCACGCCCGACGACGACGCCATCCGCGCCGGTCGCCTCGACCATTCGAAGCGCATCGGCCGCCGTCCAGATATCCCCGTTGCCCAGCACCGGCACGCCCAACGGAGCCAATTCCTGCTTCAACCGCGCGATCGCGGTCCAGTCGGCCTGACCGGAATACATCTCCTGCGCGGTTCGCCCGTGCAAGGCAACCCATGCCACGCCGGCAGCGGCAGCCGTGCGCCCGGCCTCGAGGTAGGTCAGGTGATCGTCGTCGATGCCCTTGCGCATCTTCACCGAAACGGGCACGCGCCCGTCGGCCGCCGCCACCGCCGATTCCACGATCGATGCGAACAGATCCTTCTTCCACGGCAGCGCGCTACCGCCACCCTTGCGGGTCACCTTGGGCACCGGGCAACCGAAGTTCATATCGATGTGGTCGGCGCGATCTTCTTCCACGATGATGCGCACCGCTTGCGCCATAACCTGCGGATCCACGCCGTATAGCTGCACCGAACGCGGGGATTCATCGTCGGCGAACACGACCATGTCCATGGTGGCCGCATTGCGCTCCACCAGGGCGCGGCTCGTCACCATCTCCGAGACGTAGAGCCCGGCTCCGGATTCCCGGCATAACCGACGGAAGGCTCGATTGGTGATGCCGGCCATGGGAGCCAGAACCACCGGCGGGTCGATCAACTGATCGCCCACCCGCAGCGGCAGGCGGCTCATTTCCTGAACGACACTCACCTAATAATTATCCCAGCACGAGGCGAATACGGCAGACTGCGCCTGCCTATCAGGCACGAAACGAGGGAGAACACGTGAACATGGTGCCCGATCAAGCGGCGATGACCGGCAAGAAGCGGTGGGTAGCACTGCTGTTCCTCGCCCTCGGCGTAGCCATGATCATCCTCGACGCCACCGTCGTGAACGTCGCCATCCCCACGATGGTGCAGGACCTGGGCCTGAGTACGAACGATGCCGAGTGGATCAACGCTGCCTACTCCCTCACCTTCGCCTCACTGCTGATCTTCTTCGGACGGTTGGCCGACAGATTCGGTCGCAAACTGCTGTTCATCATCGGCGTGATCGTGTTCGTCGGCGCGAGCATCCTGGTTGCCGCCTCCGACAACGCCGGAACCCTGATCGCTGCCCGCGCGCTCCAGGGCGTCGGCGGCGCGATGATCCTGCCGAGTTCGCTGTCGGTCATCAACGCCGTCTTCGTCGGCAAGGCACGCGCTGTCGCGTTCGCCGTATGGGGCGGCACCATCGGCGGCATGGCGGCCCTCGGGCCGCTGGTCGGCGGCTGGCTGACCACCTACTACTCCTGGCACTGGGCCTTCTTGATCAACCTGCCCATCGGCCTGATCGTGTTGATCGGCGTATTCATCGTCGTCCCCGAAACCCGCGATGTCACCGGGCGCAAGGGAATCGACGTTCCCGGCACGATCTTGGTGACCCTCGGCTTGGTCGGTGTGGTCTTCGCGCTCATCGAGGGACAGCGCTACGGCTGGTGGGTGCCCACCGAGCAATTCGCCATCGGTGGCTGGGATTGGCCCTCCACCAGCATCTCCATCGCACCGGTAGCCGGGCTGCTCGGGCTCATCGCGCTCATCACCATGCTCTTCGTGGAGAACGCACGATCCAAGGCCGGCAAGATCGTCGTCTTGGATCTGAAACTCTTCCGGATCAAGTCCTTCGGCGCCGGCAACGCCGTTGCCGTCATCGTCAGCCTCGGCGAATTCGGCCTACTGTTCGCCATTCCGCTGTTCCTGCAAGCAACCCGCGGCTACGACGCCCTGCAAACCGGCGTGATCCTGCTCGCCTTGGCGATGGGATCCTTCGCCGCTTCGGGTGCCGGCGCGAGCCTGGCGCAACGCTTCGGGCCGGTGCGAGTACTGCAACTGGGCATGGTCCTCGAGGTGATCGGCATCGTCGGCCTGGGCATCATGCTTTCCACCTCGATCACCGGCTGGCAGATGGCGCCCTGGTTGTTCATCTACGGCATGGGCGTCGGCTTCGCCACGGCGCAACTCACCGGCGTCATCCTCTCCGAGGTTCCCGTCGCCGAGTCCGGCTCGGCCAGCGCCGTGCAGTCCACCTCCCGTCAGGTCGGCGCCGCTATCGGCACCGCCATCATCGGCACCACTCTCATCATCGGATTGCAGACGACCACCACCGAGCTCGAAGACCGCGGCGTGCCGGCCGAACAAGCCCAGCAGATCGGCGAAGCCGTCGCCGGATCCGCCGGTCAGGCCATCCCCGCACTCGCCCAGCAACCCGACGGACAGGTGCTGGTGGAAGGCGCCTCGCAGGGCTTCGCCAATGCGATCAAGACCGTCGCGTGGGTGGCCGGTGGCTTCGTGTTCTTAGGCCTGCTGACTTCCTTCACACTGCCCAAGAACGCCGCACGCGTGGAGTCCGAGGGATACGAACCGCCGAAGAAGGACGAGGAATCGGCCAACGCCCCCTAGTTCGCCCCCTAGCCTTGCGCCCGTGAGCGGACGCATCCTGGTCATCGGCAAGACCTCGGTGGGTCGGCGCGTCTGCGGCCTGCTGCACGCCTCCGGGCTGGAGACCACCCACCTCGATGAACCCACCGATTCCGAGCTTCGCGCTGCGCTGACCACCGATGTCGAAGGCATCGCGGTCATGCTGCACGACGACATCAAAGCCTTGCGCTACTCACTAGCCGTCCACCACATCCGCCCCGGCGCGCGGCTCTTCGTCGCGATGTTCGACCGCACCGCCCGCGAGCAACTGCGCACCGCGGTGCCGACCTCCGTGGTCCTGTCCCCCGCCGCGATCAGCGTGCCGAGCCTCGTCGCCGCAGCCATCGATCCGCGCACCTCGGCTATCCGGCGTAAGGACACCCAAGACGAGAAGCGCTGGGTATCGCTCACCCCCGACGGGCACGACATCAACGTGCGGGTCGAGGACTACGAGGTCCCCGATGCCATCCGCAAACCCGGTCGCATCGGCAAGATCACCGGCCAACTTCGCGCCTACGACGCCGGCACCAAAGTGCTGCTCACCGGCGTATTCGGACTGATCACGATCATCGCCCTCGACACGATCGTCGGCCTGCAGCACGCGCAGTTCATCCGCGCGCTCTACGACGCCACCCGAACCACCGCCACCATCTCGGCCCCCGAACTTTCCGATGACGAACCTTTCGTGCTCATCTGGGCGACCTTCGCTGCCCTGGCCGTGCTCACCTTCACCGCCATGTTCGCCGCGGGCATCGTCAACTATCTGCTCTCCGGGCGGCACGTGGCACTGCTCGGCAAGCGCGTCGCCCCGCGCAGCGGCCACGTGGTGGTGGTCGGCATGGGTCAAGTGGGCCTGCGGCTAGCCGAGGAACTCCAAGCGCTCGGAATCGCGGTCATCGGTATCGAAGTCAATCCGCAGGCTCGCTCCCTGCAGATCGCCCGCTCCAAGTCGATTCCGGTGATCGTCGGCGACGCCGCCTCGCGCACCACGCTCAAGGCAGCACGCACCGAACACGCCCAGGCCCTGATCGCCGCCGGCTCGGCCGAGTGGGACAACATCGCCGTTGCGGTCTCCTCCCTTGCCACCGCCCCCGAGACGCGCTTGGTCATCCGCGCCGGCACCGGCGATGCCATCGACGAGACCCGCTCGCTGTTCCATATCGGCGCGGTGGTCGATGTGAACGGCTTGACCGCATCGTTCGTCACCAGCGCCATGACCGGCCCTGCGCCCTACGCGGTCGTATCCGATGGCGAAGCCGACCTGACCATCGACGAATCCGGAGATGTCACCAACCGACTGTCCCGCAGCGCTACGCGCTGCGAGTGCAACTGACTCCCGGACACGACGCCACGACCATCAAGGACTCAAAGCCTTTCGCCGGAGGGCCGCGAGATCGGTTTCCAGACGGTCCAGTGCCGATTTCAAGTCATCTGCGGGTGAGATTGACTTGAGGACAAGCGCGCGAACCACGGTCGATACTGGTAACCCCTGTTCGTTTGCGTAGGCCAACAGATCCTCGTACTCGTCGTCACGAAAGCGAACCTGCAAGTTCCTCGATCGGGAACTGCCTCGGGTGACCTTGGTGCCTGCAGGCAGTGGCGTATCAAGGTCGGCGGAGGATTCCGCGGCTTCCGCGTTCAGCGCTTCCTGCTTCAAGACCTCGTCAATCTTGCCCATCATCTTCCACCTCTCGATAGATCCGCCGGTCCTTCTCATTAGAACGCCAACCGTTAACCCCATAGGCGATGCCGTCGACCTCCATCACGATCAAAGACACGACAGCGCCTTCCAGGCTGGAGTAACCCACGATGCGCACTCCTTGACCCGTTGCGCTGTTGTAGTCCGGGTCGATGACCACACGATTGGGATCGGCCAGGACTTCTTGTGCTACCAGAACGCTGATGGCGTGGCGTTCGAGCATGTACTGACCCCGTTTGGACCAATCCACACGATCGAACACCACGTAATCGTACTGCAAATCATTACGACTTTGGTATTGCGGCGACCTTCAACTGGTCAAACTCCGATGCACAGCGCATCCTCTGCTAACTTGACAGTAATGACATTCGTTTTCATTAAGGAGACCGATGAACCGATCCGAACTGATCGCCGCCGCCGCTAAGCGCAGCGGGCTGTCCACCGATGTCGTCGAGCAGGCCATGAACGCCCTGCACTCGGAAATCACCGAGGCCCTCGTTTCGGGCCAGAAGGTGTCCATCACCGGTTTCGTCACCTTCGAAACCGTCGAGCGCAGCGCACGCGAAGGGCGTAACCCCTCCACCGGGGAGAAGATGCACATCCCTGCGCGAACCACAGTGAAGATCTCCGCGGGACAAGCACTCAAGCGCGCCGTCAGCGAGGGCTAGTTATGCGGTCCGACCCGCTCGGCGTTGCCGAACTCGATCAACGCGGCATACCCACGAATCAATGTCTGCATTGCGGGAGCAACGTCTTTACGATCAAGGCGGCGTTCGAGGACTACGAGATCGTCGGCTACTACCTCGACGCGGAGTGCGCGGTTTGCCAGAGCCCGCTGACCGCCCCCTGCCCGGTGGATCGACCGCTCTAGCAGGCCGGCAGTCGCGCTCCCAGCCAGGCCACTAGGGAGTCGATCCCGATGCGCTCCTGGCTCATCGAATCGCGCTCGCGCACGGTCACAGCCTGGTCCTCGAGGGAATCGAAATCGACAGTGACGCAATACGGGGTGCCGATCTCATCCTGGCGGCGGTAGCGGCGACCGATCGCGCCGGCGTCGTCGAAGTCAACGTTCCATAGCTTGCGAAGCATCGCCGCTACGTCCTTGGCCTTGGGCGTGAGATCGGCGTTGCGGGAAAGCGGAAGCACCGCTGCTTTGACCGGCGCCAACCGTGGATCCAGCCGCAGGACCGTGCGCTTGTCCACCCCGCCCTTGGCGTTCGGTGCTTCGTCTTCGTCGTAGGCATCGAGCATGAACGCCAAGACAGCGCGCGTCAGCCCCGCTGCCGGTTCGATCACGTACGGGGTCCACCGCTCGTCGATCTCCTGATCGAAGTAGGAAAGGTCCGTCCCCGAACTTTCCGCATGGGTCTTGAGGTCGTAGTCGGTGCGGTTGGCGATGCCCTCGAGTTCAGCCCACTCGCTGCCGGCGAACCGGAACCGGTATTCGATGTCCACGGTGCGCTTGGAGTAGTGCGAGAGCTTCTCGGCCGGATGCTCGAAGAAGCGCATGTTCTCCGGGTTCAACCCGAGGTCCACGTACCAATCCCAGCGGTTCTTCAACCAGTACTCGTGCCACTCCTCGTCGGTGCCGGGCTTGACGAAGAACTCCATCTCCATCTGCTCGAACTCCCGGGTGCGGAAGATGAAGTTGCCCGGGGTGATCTCGTTGCGGAAGCTCTTGCCCGTCTGGCCGATGCCGAAGGGCGGCTTCTTGCGCGCGGCGTTCATCACGTTCAGGTAGTTCACGAAGATGCCCTGCGCGGTCTCCGGGCGCAGGTAATGCAAGGCGCCCTCGTCCTCGACCGGGCCGACCATCGTGCGCAGCATCCCGTTGAAGTTCTGCGGCTCGGTGAACTGACCCTTGGTCCCACAGTTCGTGCACACCACATCCGCGAGCCCCTCCGGCGGCTCGTGGCCGTGCTTCTCGGCGAACGCCTCGATCAACTGATCGGCCCGCCAGCGCTTATGGCACTGCTTGCATTCGGTGAGCGGATCGACGAAGGCATCCACGTGCCCCGATGCCACCCACACCTGCGGGGCCAAGATCACCGAGGAGTCCAGACCCACCACATCGTCGCGGCCACGCACCATGTGCTGCCACCACTGCCGGCGCACGTTCTCTTTGAGTTCCACGCCATTGGGGCCGTAGTCCCAGGCGGAGCGGGTGCCGCCGTAGATCTCCGAGGATGGGAAGACGAACCCGCGTCGCTTGGCGAGATTGACAACGGAATCGACACGGTCGGCCACGAGACGCTCCATTTCCGAAGCGCCCTGTGCGCTTCCACTCCGGCTGGCTGTCGGCGGATCGGTGCGAGTCTACGAGC
>CAJXNV010000026.1 GCA_913057155.1 uncultured Actinomycetes bacterium
AGCACGCGGCCGGCTCGCAGCGCTTCGAGCAATTGCTCAGCAGATTGCGCCGAGCGGATCGCTAGGTCCGCGGATCCATCGTCGGTATCGAACCGGCCGGGCTGCTCGCGCACCGGGTCAGGGTAGGCGCAACAATCCGCGGGTGAGTCCACCCGTCCGTGAAGCCAGTACCGGCGCGGCCGTGCGTTCGAGCGCGGCGGTTCTGTCGGTTGTGGTGCTCGTCGCATTGAACCTGCGGCTGGCGCTATCGAGCCTGCCGGCGGTTGCCACCGAGATCAAGGCACAAACCGGGTGGAACGATGCCGTTCTCGGCACGTTGACGACCGTGCCGGTGCTGTGCATGGGGCTGTTCGCACTGCTGGTCCCGAGGTTGGCAGCCGTGATCGGGCGCCGACTGGCGGTAGCACTGGGCTTGGTGGCGATGGCGATCGGATTGAGCCTGCGGTTGATCGGCGCTGTCGGGATCACGCTGTTCGCCTCGGCGCTGCTGGCCGGAATCTCCATCGCCATCCTCGGTGGACTGGTGCCCGGCATCGTGCGCGCGCAACTGTCCTCATCACTGGGCACCGCAACGGCGTTGTGGACCGCGGCGATGATGGGTGGGGCGGCGCTGGGGGCGGCGGCGACGTTGCCGCTCGCGGAAGCACTCGGTGGCTGGAACCGGGCGCTGGCGTTCTGGGCGATCCCGGCGGTCATCGCACTCCTGGCGTGGGCCTTGTTGGAGAAGGGTGCCTCGTTCGATGATCGCCCGGCCGCGCTGCCCAGGCTCGTCGATCTGCCCTGGCGCAGCCCGGTGGCGTGGTCCTTGACCGCTTTCATGACGTTGAACTCGGTGGTGTTCTACAGCGCACTGGCCTGGATAGCCCCGTCCTACGCCGAGCGCGGATATAGCCTGCAGGTGGCGGGGCTGTTCTTCGGGGCGTTCACGATCGCGCAGGTCTTCGGTGCTCTCGTGCTGCCCTCGCTGTCGCATCGCTTGCCGTACCGGCGCACGCTGTTCGCGATCAGCGTGCTGCTGTGTTCGGCCGCGCTACTGGTGATCGGCTTGGCTCCGGGCTTCGCCCCTCCCCTGGTCCTGGTGATCCTGGGCTTCACCCTCAGCGGCAGTTTCGCAATGGCGCTGGGCTTGCTCAGCGAGTACGCACCCGATGCCGCGGGCTCTGCGCGGTTGACGGCGATGGCCTTCTTCGTCACATACACCGTTGCCGCCTTCGGTCCGTTCATTGCCGGGGCGCTGATGGATGCGGTGGATTCCTGGCCGTTGGTGTTCTCGCTGCTCGCCGGTGTTGCACTGCTGCAGGCGGTCGCCGCGCTGCGCCTGCGGCGCGGGGTAACGGTCAGCTAGAGACGGCAGGCGTGGATGTCGGTCACCAAGATGCCGCGGGCGCCGAGGGAATACAGCTCGTCCATCACCTTGTGGACGTCGGCGGCCGGCACCATCGCGCGCACCGCCGACCAGGCTTGATCGTGCAGCGGTGCGACGGTGGGCGATTCGATACCGGGCGTGATCGCGCAGGCGCGGTCGAGGTGCTCGTTGGCGATGTCGTAATCCACCAGCACATAGGAACGAGCGACCATTACCCCGTGCAAGCGGCGCAGGAAGGTCTCCACGGCGGGTGAATCGTCGTTATTGGAATCACCGCAGCACACCAGCAGTGCCTCGGACTGCAGGATCGGTTCGCCGATGATCTCCAGGCCGGCTTGGCGCAAGGTGGTGCCGGTGGCCACGACATCGGCCACGGCATCGGCCACGCCCAGGGCGACGGCGTTCTCCACCGCGCCGTCGAGTTCGACCACGCGCGCCTCGATGCCTTGTTCATCGAGCCAGGCGCGCAGCAAACCGGCGTAGGACGTGGCGATACGCAAACCGGCCAGATCCTTCGGTGAGGTGGCGGTGCCCTTCGGGGCGGCCAGACGGAAGGTGCTCGGTGCGAAGCCGAGGGCTACCCGCTCGGTAGCCGTGGCGCCGGAATCCAGCAGCATGTCCCGTCCGGTGATGCCCAGATCCAGCGTGCCCTCCCCCACGTAGATCGCGACATCGCGCGGGCGCAGGAAGAAGAACTCGACGTCGTTGTCCGGATCGTGGACGACGAGGTCGCGTTGGCCGGCGTTCTTCAAGTAACCGGCTTCGTGCAGCATCGCTCGCGCCGGTTCGGCGAGTTGACCCTTGTTCGGCACGGCAACCCGCAGCGGGCTCATCACAACCTCCGGTAGACGTCGTCGATGCCGACATCGCACGCCAGCATCATCACTTGCACGTGGTAGAGCAACTGCGCGATCTCATCGGCCGCGCGATCGCGGCCCTCGTGTTCGGCGGCCATCCAGACCTCCGCGGCTTCCTCCACGACCTTCTTGCCGACCGCGTGCACACCCCCGGACAGCAGGTGAACCGTGCCGGAATCGGGATCCTGCGCTGCGGCCTTGTTGCGCAACTCGGTGTAGAGGTCATCGAAGGTCTTCATAGGCCGAAGCCTAGGTGCGGCTAGTCGGCGAGCGATGCAAGGACCGTGGCGGTGCGCAGCGCGGAGGCCATCGCCTCACCACCTTTGTCCTCGACGGAACCGGGAAGGCCCGCCCGGTCCCGTGCCTGGGCTTCGGTATCGCAGGTGAGCACGCCGAATCCGACGGGTACCCGGTGCTGGACGCTGACCTCGGTCAACCCTTGGGTGGCGGCCGAGCACACGTACTCGAAGTGCGGGGTGCCGCCGCGGATCACCACACCGAGCGCGACGATCGCATCGAAACGACCCGATGCCGCGCATTCGGCCGCGACCACGGATAACTCGAAGGTGCCCGGGACCTCGAATTCGCTCACCTGCGCGCCGCTGGCATCCGCTACTGCTCGGGCGCCGGCGCGCAGCCCATCCATGATCTCCGCGTGCCACGAAGCCGAGACCAGTGCAACCGTCAAACCGGTGGCATCGACCTCCAGGTTCGGTGCTCCCGATCCGCTCATGGACGCTCGCCTTCTTCGGGTGCGGGCTCAGTGGGGTCCGGCTCGTAGGCATGCCCCATCCGCGAGGCCTTGGTGCCCAGGTAGGTGGCGTTGTACTCGTTGGGGGGCACCACCAGCGGTACCCGCTCGGCGATGGAGAGCCCGTAGCCCTCGAGGCCGGCCCGCTTGGCGGGATTGTTGGTCAGTAGGCGCATCGTGCGCACGCCGAGGTCGACCAAGATCTGCGCACCGGTGCCGTAGTCGCGTGCATCCACCGGTAGACCGAGATCGGTGTTGGCATCGACGGTGTCGCGACCTTGGTCTTGCAGGGCGTACGCGCGCAGTTTGTCCAACAGCCCGATACCGCGGCCTTCGTGGCCCTTGATGTACAGCACCACGCCGCGACCTTCCTCGGCCACGGTCCGCAGCGCCGCATGCAGTTGCGGCCCGCAATCGCAGCGGTGCGAGCCGAAGACATCGCCGGTCAAGCACTCCGAGTGCACCCGCACCAGGACGTCCCGGCCATCGCCTATATCTCCGGCGACAAGTGCGACGTGTTCGCTGCCGTCGATGTCGCTGCGGTAGGCAACGGCCCGGAAGTCCCCGTACTCGGTGGGCATCGGGACATCGACCACCCGCTCCACGTGGGATTCGCGGCGACGGCGGTAGCGGATCAGATCGGCGATCGCGATGAGTGCTAGGCCGTGTTCATCGCAGAATTCCCGGCACTGGGCGGCGTTCATCATGGTGCCGTCGTCGTTGACCATCTCGCACAGCGCGCCAGCCGGCGACAATCCAGCGAGCCGAGCCAGATCCACCGCAGCCTCGGTGTGACCGGCGCGGCGCAAGACCCCGCCTTCCACCGCGCGCAACGGCACCACATGGCCGGGACGAGTGAGTTCCCATGGCTCGGTAGCCGAGTCGGACAAGACCTTGATGGTGCGGGCGCGGTCCTTGGCACTGATGCCGGTGGTTTCGACGTCCTTGGCATCGACCGTTACCGCGTAGGCGGTTCCGCGGCGGTCCTCGTTCACCGCCGCCATCGGAGGCAGGTCGAGCCGATCGAGGTCGGCGCCGGTCATGCCCACGCAGATGTAACCGGAGGTGTGGCGGATCATGAACGCCGTCAACTCCGCGGTGGCCAAGGACGCGGCGAAGATGAGATCGCCTTCGTTCTCCCGGTTCTCGTCGTCGACCACCACGATGGGACGGCCCGCGCGCAGTTGCTCGACGGCCTGCTCGACGGTGTTCAACGCCACCGCACCGGGCCGCGGTGGATCCATCGGTTCGATAGCGCCGGTGGGGTCTTGCGGGAGCAGCTCGGCGTCGTCGCGGGAGGCGAAGAGTTCGTCGGCGGGGATCATCGCTGCATCAACTTCTCGACGTACTTGGCAAGGACGTCGACCTCGATGTTCACGACATCGCCCACCTGCCGGGTGCCGAGGTTCGTCTCGGCCAAGGTCGTGGGAATCAGCGAGATCGTGAAGTGATCGTCGGTTACGGACACGATGGTCAACGATACGCCGTCCACGGTGATCGAGCCCTTCTCGACCATGTAGGCGGTGAGGTCCGCGGGAACGTCGATGCGCATCACGGTCCACTGATCGCTCGGCTCGATCGAAGCGATCACTCCGGTGCCATCGACATGGCCTTGCACGATGTGGCCACCGAGCCGGGAATCCACGCGGGCGGCGCGTTCGAGGTTCACCGCGGTACCGGCGGTGGCCTGGGACAGCGAGGTGCGGCGCATCGTCTCGGCCATGACGTCGGCCTCGAACCAGGAGTCTCCGCGATCGGCCACGGTCAGGCAGATGCCGTTGACGCTGATCGAGGCACCGAGCGCGGAATCGGCGAGCACATCATCGGCGGCGATCCGCACCCGCAGGGCATCGCCGAGGTCCACGACGGACTCCACGGTGCCCTTCTCTTCGACGATGCCGGTGAACATCACGCGCTCCTGAGGCTGGGGATGGGATCGGCCGCTGCGCCCGGGTCCAGGTTCGCCAGGGAGTAGCCGATGAGCACATCTTGGCCCAAGGCCCGGGTCTCGATGACCTCCCCCGGCAGGTCCAGGCGCGGGCCCGGGGGCAAGCCGCGCGGGCCGGAGCCCAGCCAGATACCGGCGAGCAGGTAGTCCAGGCGATCCACGCAGCCGGCTTCGAGGAAGGCGCGCAGCAAAGTGGGGCCGGCCTCCAGCAGCGCGTGGCGCACACCCCGCTGATACAGATCGGCCAGGAGCGCAACGGGGTCGTGATCGGGGACAACGAGCGTGGGCGCTTCGTCGTTTCGGATCTTGGCCTCGGGCGGAATGCTGCGACGCCCCGCGATAACCCGAAGAGGCTGCCCGGCCGGGGGCACCGGCACTTCACGCACGGTCAAGGAAGGATCGTCGGCGAGCACGGTGCCGGTGCCGGTGATGATCGCCTGCACCCGCGCCCGCAGTTCGTGGGCATAGCGCTGGGCGGGCGCCCCGGTCAGTTGCACGCGCTGGCCGCCGTAGCCCGCGACCCGACCATCGAGGCTGACCGCGAGTTTGGCGGTCACGAACGGACGGTTACGGGAAACCGCGACAGTCCACTCGGCGTTGACCTCCCGGGCCGCTGCTTCCTCGATGCCTGCGACCACCTCGATACCGGCGGCGCGCAGTTCGGCTGCTCCCCCGCTGGCCGCATCGGTGGGATCGCTTTGCCCGTAGACCACTCGCGCGATACCGGCATCGATCAACGCTTTCGTGCACGGTCCGGTGCGGCCGGTATGCCGGCACGGCTCCAGCGTGACGATCGCGGTACCACCGGCGGCCGCCCGGCCGGCTGCTTGCAGGGCCACTACTTCCGCGTGCGGTGTGCCCGCGCCGGCGTGGAAGCCCTCGGAGAGGAACTCACCGCTGGAATCGAGGATCACGCAGCCCACGCGCGGGTTCTCCCCGCGCGGCGCCCGCGGATCGGTTGCCAACTGCACGGCGCGATCCATCCACCGCGTCCATGGGTCGTTAGTGCTCACGGGTGACTCCGGCGGCGAGGGCGCGCAACCGTTCGATGGTTGCGGCCGGATCCTCGGATTTGAAGACCGCCGAGCCGGCCACGAAGACGTTGGCGCCGGCTTCGGCGCACGATTCGATGGTCTCCGGTCCCACACCACCATCGACCTGGACCCAGACATCACCGTCGGCACGATCGGCCAACTGCCGGGCCTTGCGGATCTTGGGCAGCATGTCGGACATGAAGGACTGACCACCGAAGCCGGGCTCGACCGTCATCACCAAGATCATGTCGACCAGATCGCCGAGGACATCCACCTGCTCCAAGCCCGTGCCCGGTTTCACCGCGACACCCGCCCGCGCACCTTGCTCGCGCAACACCGAGCACAGCTTCGCCGGATCCGCTGCGGCCTCGAGGTGGAAGGTGACGCTGTAGGCACCGGCCGCCGCGTACGCGGGTGCCCACCTCTCGGGATCATCGATCATCAAATGGCAGTCGGCCTTGATCCGCTCATCGCGCAGCAGCGGTTCGATGACCGGCAGACCGAAGGTCAGGTTCGGTACGAAGTGGTTGTCCATGACGTCGAGGTGCACCATGTCCGAAACCGGTGCGATGCGAGCGACTTCCTCGGCCAGCCGGGACAGATCGGCGTTCAGCACGCTCGGCGAGATCATCGGTACTTCGTTCACCCACCTAGGCTAGTGGGGTTTCGGGCACTCGCTCGGACCCAAGCAGTGAGGACGCGCAACGGATGAGCGATGAGCGGTTCGCCCTGGCGATCGAGGTTGCCCACTCGGCCGGACGGTTGGCCTACGGGTACTTCGAACGCGCCGCGGACCTGACGATCGAGCACAAGGGCACCCAGGACCTGGTCAGTGAGGCGGATCGGGAAACCGAAGCGCACATCACCCGCGAGCTGCTGTCGGCCTTCCCCGAGGACTCCTTCATGGGCGAGGAGAACGGACTCACGCAGGGGGCCGAGGGCGCGGGCACCTGGGTGGTGGATCCGATCGACGGTACGCAACCGTTCCTGCTCGGCTTGCCCACCTGGTGCATCTCGATCGCCTACGTACAAGACGGCGAGGTGCAGATCGGGGTGATCCACGCCCCGGCCACCGGCGATACCTACGCAGCCCACCGTGGACACGGCGCAACGCACAACGGCAAGCCGGTGCACGTGATCGAAGCGGCTTCCTTGAGCGATGGCCTGACCGGTGTGGGGTGTTCGAGTAAGACGAAGGCGGATGATCTCGCCGAGATCATGCGGCGCTTGCTCAGCGCAGGAGGCATGTACCAGCGCACGGGTTCGGGGGCGTTGAACCTCGCGTACGTCGCGGCCGGGCAGCACATCGGGTACGTGGAGATGCACATCCACGCCTGGGATTGCATGGCGGCGCTGTGCCTGGTGGAGGAAGCCGGCGGGCGGGTGTCGTCGTTCCTGGCCGACTACGGCGTGACCGGCGCCGGGAAGCTAGTGGCCGGTGCACCCGGTGTGTTCGAGCAGTTGCAGGGACTACTGCCGACGCAGTAGCGCGATGAACATCGCATCGGTGCCGTGCAGGTGCGGCCACAACTGCGCATGCGGCCCGGGGCCGAGATCGGGCACATGCGGCAGCAATGCGCGGACGTCCTCCTCCACGATGTCCTCGTGGGTCATCAGGGCGTCGTCGATGACCCCACGCGTCTCGGCCACGTGCGGTGAGCAGGTGACGTAGGCGAGCACCCCGCCGCGCCGCAGCGAGGCTAGACCCGTATCGAGCAGGGCATGCTGCAGCCCACCGAGTTCGCGCACATCGGCCGGGCTGCGCCGCCAGCGGGCCTCCGGGCGTCGGCGCAATGCGCCCAAGCCGGTGCAGGGCGCATCGAGCAGGATCCGATCGAAGAAGCGGTTACCCCACGGCCGGGTGGTGGCATCGGCGACCTCGATCTCGATGGGTGAAGGGGTGAGCGAGCCGACCGTCGAGCGCACCAGCTCCGCGCGGTGTGGATGCAGTTCCACGGCCAGTAGTCCCACTCGATCGCGCGCGGCAGCATCGGCGAGCAGGGCCGCTTTGCCTCCGGGCCCGGCGCACATGTCCAACCAGGCCGATTCCGGTGGATCGACGGGCGCGGCGAGCAGCGCTTGGACGGCGAGCTGACTGCCCTCGTCCTGCACGATCGCGGCGCCATCGCGCACCAGCGCCGATTGCGCGGGGATACCGGCGGACAAGGTGCGCGCCGATGCCAGCCAGCGCCCGGGTTCGGTTCCGTCCGGTTCTTGTTGCGTTCGCATCGCCAAGGTGACGCGGGCGGGCAGGTTGTCGGCCGCCAGTGCGGCTGTCAGTTCAGCGTCGGTGGCCTCGCGGCCGAGGTGGGCACCGAGTGCGGAGCGGATCGCTGCCACGACCCATTCCGGGTGCGAGGTGGTGATGGCCAGGGCGGCATCGCCGGTCAGCGATTCGGTGCAGATGTCCTGCCATTGCTGCAGGTCGTGTCCGGCGACCTTGCGCAGCACTGCGTTGACGTAGCCCACCCGACCGGCGTCGGTGATGCCCATCGCCCGGGCCAGGGCGCAGGAGGAATCAACGGCCGCGTGATCGGGGACCCGCATGCTCAGGATCTGGTGGGTGCCCAGGCGGCAGATGTCCAGCAGCAACGGATCGGTATCGGCGACAGCCCGCGTGGAACAGGCATCGATGACGGCGTCGTAGAAGCCACGCATCCGCAAGGTGCCGTAGGCCAGATCGGTGGCGAAGGCAGCATCCCGTCCTTCCAACGACCAGCGCTCCAAGATCCGCGGCCAGATGAGGTTGGCGTAGGCGTCCTCGGTGCGCACCGCCTCCAGCAGGTCCAGGGCGGCGCGCCTGCTGTCAGTGGACATGACGATCATCGGTGCGTAGCCCGCGGATCCACGCATCGGCCGGCATCTGCTTCTTGCCCGCCGGTTGCACCTGGTCGAGTTCCAGGGCCCCATCGGCGGCGCCGATGAGCACCTTCTTGCCGTCGATGTGGATACCACCTGGCTCGGTGGGTGCGCTCGAGGTGACCGCCGCGGGAACACCGATGCGCAGGCGCTCGCCGGCGAAGGTGGTCCACGCTCCCGGGGCGGGGGTGCAGGCGCGGATCCAGCGATCGATGTCGATGGCCGATCGCGACCAGTCGATGCGGGCATCGGAGATGTCCAGGCGCGGCGCTAGGCGAACGCCGTCGCTTGCCTGCTCGGTGCCCTTAACCACCCCGTCGGCTAGTGCATCCATGGTGTCCACCAGCAACTCGGCGCCGATGGGCGCGAGCCGGGCGAGCAAGTGCCCGGCATCCTCGCGTTCGCCGATCGATACTTCCGGTGACGTCATCAGGATCGGGCCGGTGTCCAAGCCGGAGTCGATGCGGAAGGTGGTGACGGCGGTAGTGGCGTCACCGTGGGCGATGGCGTGTTGCACGGGTGCGGCGCCACGCCAGCGCGGCAGTTTCGAGAAGTGCGCGTTGATCCATCCCGATCGGGGAACATCCAGCAAGGCCGCAGGGACCAGCAGTCCGTACGCCACGACGGCAACCGCATCGAGATCCCACGAGCGCAGGGTGTCGGCGAAAGCATCGAGACGTTCGGGGGTGTGCACATCGAGGCCGCGGTCGCGCGCCACCGAGGAGATGGCGCTGGGCTGCAGGGTGCGTCCCCGTCCGGCGCGGGCATCGGGTTTGGTGAGCACGGCCACTACTTCGTGCCGGGATGCCAGCAACGCCTCGAGGGCGGGGACGGCCACCTGCGGGGTGCCGGCGAAGGCAAGGCGCAACGAGGTCACAGCCACCGCGACGACTGCGGGTGCGGACTGACCTTGACGGTCAGCGGGTCCGCGCCGAACCACTCGGATTCCCGAATGGCCTTCATCGCTTCCTTGCGGGTTTGCGGGTCGAGGCGATCGATGAACACGATGCCATCGAGGTGGTCGGTCTCGTGCTGCACGCAGCGTGCGAGCAGGTCGCTGCCCTCGAGCGTTACCGGCTCCCCGTACATGTTCATGCCCTTGGCCACCACGGTCTTCGCGCGTTTGCACTCGAAGGACAGGTCCGGCACCGACAGGCAGCCTTCCTCGCCGTCTTGCTGCTCATCGGATAGGTCCAGGATCGGGTTCACCAGGTGGCCGAGTTCGTCGTCGACCCAGTAGGTGAACACCCGCAGGGACACCCCCAGTTGCGGCGCGGCCAAGCCGACACCGGGTGCGTCTTGCATGGTGTCGGTGAGGTCTTGCACCAGCTTGCGCAGCTCCTTGTCGAAATCGACCACTTCGGCAGCCGGGGTGCGCAAGACGGGATCGCCGTACAACCGGATCGGGATAACGCTCATCACTATCGATTCTAGGTGCGCCGGTCACATATCCCGCGGGTCCATCCGCACCCGCACCTCGCGGCCCGACCCCTCCTCGGTGGAGGCGGTTCGGATCGCGGCCGCGAGTTCGGCGGTCAGCGCACCGGCGCGGCGACGATCCACCACGACGAAACTGCGTACGTCCCGCCGATCGGGGGTTTCCTCCACCGGCACCGGGCCGAGCAATCGATGCGGCACCGACAGCGATTCCACGAAGGCAGCCACAGCGGTCGACGGGCCGGTCAACTCCGCGACCCGGGTGACCGGCGGCAGGCCGACCGCGCGGCGTTCGTCGATCTGGCGGTCGGCGAACCAGCGGGAGTCGTAGCGGATCAATGCCTGCACCCCGGCCCCGTCGGGTTCGGCCACGATGCACACCCGGCCACCGGGGCGAACCGCGGCGGCCGCTGCGAACCATCGACGCACCTGCTGTTCGGGGCCGGTGAGGGTCGCGGGGGCAACGCGGGCATCGAGCAGCACCACGCCTGCGTATCCGTTCGCGGCGACGGGTTCGGCGCCGGGAGTGGCGACCACTACGGCCGGGGCCTCGCCGATCTCGCGCACGATCCGATCGGCCTGCGACCACACGATCGGCACACCGGGGAATGCCTTGCCCAGTTCCTCCGCGGTCCGCCCGGCACCGACCGTCACGGCGCGAAGCCCGGTCTCCTGGCAGTTACGACAGGACCAATTGCCGGCCAATGCCCCGCACCGGGTGCACGAGGGGACGGCGTGCCCGGAGGTCGAGTGCAACGCGCCGGCGCAATCGGCTCGCACGCAGGTGGCTACTTCCCGACACCGGCGACAAGCCAACAGCGGGACGTATCCCCGGCGCATCACCTGGAACAGCACCGGCCCTTCGGCCAGCGCCTGCTGGGCGACCTGCCAGGCGGCGGTGGGGATCCGAGCGCTGCTGGCTGCCGGGTCGCGGGCGACTTCACGATCGTCGATCGCCTGCACGTGCCACCAGGCAGGTCGCACCGGCTCCACCGCCTGCGCCCACTTCGATTGGACCCACCACTGGGTGGCCACACTGCGCGCAGGGGCACCGACGAACAGATCGCAGCCGGAAAGATGCGAGCGCAACGCGGCGACCTCGCGGGCATCCCAATAGGGGGCGTGCGGTTCGCGGTAGACGTCGTCGCCGTCGTCCCACACGATGACCGCGCCGAGATCGGCGACGGGCGCGAAGACCGCGTTGCGGGTGCCGACCACGATCCGTGCCCGGCCGGTGCGTGCGCGTAGGAACTCCTTGTAGCGGCGCTCGGGGCCGCTATCGGCGCTCAGCAGGGCCACCTCGGGCTTGCCGAATATTTCAAGTAGGCGGCTTGCTACCCGTTCGACATCGGCCGCATCGGGCACGACGACCACCACGCCGCGCCCTTGTCGGTGCACCCGCTGCACTAGGTCGCAGATCTCCGCTGCGAAATCGGTTCCCGGGGCCGATGACCACACGATGCGTTCGGGTTCGGTTTGTTCGGCCGGTTCTTTCGGTTCGGCCGGTTCTTTCGGCCCGCTCGTTCGATGCGGCCAGTGGTAGGCGGCCCAGACGTCGTCGTTGTTGTCTTGTGCCGGCTCGGCTGGTGGTTGCTGCAGGTCGGCCTGGGCGAGCACCGCCTTCTCGGCGCGGGCATGCCGGGAGGGCACCGCCGCGCGGGCGACATCCCAGAAGCTGCCGACGTACCGCTCGGCGGTGTGCTCGACCAGTTCCAAGGTCTCGGTCGTCAACGGCGCGATCGCATCGACCACGCGCTCGATCGGTCGGGGCTTGGCCACGTCGGCTTGCGGCAAGCGGGCCAGGACGTAGGCATCGCGCAGCCGACCGGCGAAACGCACCCGCACCCGCGCACCGGGCACCGCCGCCGAATCGAACTGCGGCGGCACGAGATAGTCGAAGTCCCGGTCGAGATGACGCACCGCGAGATCGACCCGCACCCGAGCGATCGGGTCCACCGGCCCGGATTCGGGCCGATCGTCGTGGGTCTCGCTAGACACCCGCGGCGGCACGCAGGTCCTGCGCGCGGTCGGTGTTCTCCCAGGTGAAGGTCGGGCCGACGGAGGTGCGCATCGCGGGATCGTCGGAGTCCAGCAACTCGTTGACACCCTGCGGGCGGCCGAAGTGACCGTAGGCGCTGGTGATCCGGTAGATCGGACGCAGCAGGTCCAGATCGCGGATGATCGCGGCCGGTCGAAGGTCGAAGACCTTGAGCACGGCGTCTTGGATCATCTCGTCGGGGATCAGGCCGGTGCCGAACGTTTCGACGAAGACACCCACCGGGTGGGAGACGCCGATGGCGTAGGCCACCTGCACCTCGCAGCGGGTGGCCAGGCCCGCGGCCACCACGTTCTTGGCGACCCAGCGCATCGCGTAGGTGGCCGAGCGGTCGACCTTCGAGGGGTCCTTGCCGGAGAAGGCGCCGCCGCCGTGGCGGGCCATGCCGCCGTAGGTGTCCACGATGATCTTGCGTCCGGTCAGACCGGCATCGCCCATCGGCCCGCCCACTTCGAAACGGCCGGTCGGGTTGACCAGCAGCCGGTAGTCGCGCGAGTCGATGTCGAAGGTCTCCAGGATCGGCTTGACCACGTGCTCGCGGACATCGGGGATGAGGGTCTTGTCCAAATCGATCTCAGCGGAGTGCTGGCTGCTGACGACGATGGTGTCGATGCCCATCGGCTGGTCGTCTTCGTCGTAGCGGATGGTGACCTGGGTCTTACCGTCCGGTCGCAGGTAGTCCAGCGTGCCGTCCTTGCGCTTGGCGGTGAGCTGCTCCGATAGCCGGTGCGCCATCGAGATCGGCAGCGGCATGAGCTCGGCGGTGTCGGTGCACGCGTAGCCGAACATCAAGCCCTGGTCGCCGGCGCCCTGCCGGTCCAAGGGGTCCTCGCTGCCGTCGGCGCGCTCCTCGTAGGCGTCGTCGACACCCTGCGCGATGTCCGGGGACTGCTTGCCGATGGAGACGCTGATGCCGCAGGACTCACCGTCGAAGCCCTTGACCGAGGAGTCGTAACCGATGCCGATCACCGCCTGGCGCACCAGGTTCATGACGTCGGCGAAGCCCTCGGTGGTGACTTCACCGGCGACGTGCACCTGACCGGTGGTCAGCATCGTCTCCACGGCCACCCGGCTGCGGGGGTCCTGGCGCAGCAGGTCATCGAGGATGGCGTCGGAAATCTGGTCGGCCATCTTGTCGGGGTGACCCTCGGTGACGGACTCGGAGGTAAACAGGCGGTGCGGCACAACACTCCCTCGATCGTGAACACGGGGAGATGGGGAACTCCCCCGCAAGGTCGCGTCAGTCTAGCGAGGACGATGACCGGCGATCGTGTCCCACAACGCGTGGCCCACCGCCGCTTTGTCCACGCCCGTCAGGTGCGCTCGCACCCCTTCGTGGTCGACGATCAGCACCGAAGTGCTCGATTCCCCGAACACCGCGCCGCCGGTGACCTCGTTGGCGACCAGGTAATCGCAGCCCTTGCGCATGAGTTTGGCCACTGCGCGTTGCTCGAGTGACTCGTGGGCCTCGGGCGCCTCGGCGGCGAAACCGACGATCACCGGTGAGGGCAGCGAGCCGCGCTTGTCGACGAGTTCGGCGAGGATGTCGGTGGTGCGCTCGAGGTGGAGTTCCGGTGCATCGGTATCCAGCGATTCCTTGGAGATCTTGCCCCGGGGATCGGGTATCGGGCGGAAATCGGCCACGGCGGCGGCCATGACCACGATGTCCGGGTTTCGTTCGGCGATGGTGGCGTGCATGGTCTCGCGCAGTTCCTCGGCGCTGGACGCCCGCACCGACCAGCAGCCCGCTGGCACCTGCGCGTCGACATCGGCGATCACCAGATCCACCTGCGCTCCGCGCACCAGCGCGCTGCGCGCCAGCGCGAATCCCTGCAGCCCGCTGCTGCGGTTGCCCAGGAAGCGGACGTCGTCCCAAGGCTCGCGGGTGCCACCGACGCTGATGAGCACTCGTTTACCGAGCAGGTCCTGCTCGCTTCGGCCGCCCCGACCACCCTGATAGCCGGCCGGTCGCTGCTGCGCCCGCAGCGCTTCACGAGCCGTCTCGACGATCGCCACGGGTTCGGGCAGGCGACCGGGGCCGGAATCGGCGCCCGTGAGGCGACCGACGGCCGGCTCCAAGACGATCGCCCCGCGTTCGCGCAGCAGGCGGACGTTGGCCTGGGTGGCCGGGTGCTGCCACATCTCGGTATGCATCGCCGGGGCGATCAGCACCGGACAGGTGGCGGTCAACAACACGTTGGTCAACAGATCGCTGGCGATGCCGTGCGCTGCGCGCGCGAGGAAATCGGCGGTGGCCGGGGCGATCAGGACCAGATCGGCTTCCTTGCCGATCGCGACATGGGAAACCGCCTGCGGATCGGACCACACATCGGTGGCAACCGGTCGACCGGACAGCGCCGACCAGGTGGGTTCGCCGACGAAGCGCAACGCGGCGGCGGTGGGTACGACGGTGACGTCGTGGTCGCTCTCGCGCAGCAGGCGCAGGATCTCGACCGCCTTATAGGCGGCGATACCGCCGGTGACGCCGAGGACGACCCGGGTCATGGCACGAAACCGACCCGCCTACTCGTTTTCCTCGGGGGCGGCGAACGGATCGACCGCGGCGAGCGGCTCACCCGAAGGCGCGCCGGCACCGGCACTGGCCTGCGCGGCGGCTTCCTCGGCCGGGTCGAAGGGCTCGGCGGTCAGCAGGCCGGCGTCGATCTCGCGCATCGCGATGGACAGCGGCTTCTCCTGGACGTAGGTCTCCACCAGCGGCCCGACGTACTCCAGCAGGCCCTCGCCGAGCTGGGAGTAGTAGGCGTTGATCTGCCGGGCCCGCTTCGCGGCGTAGGACACCAGGGAGTACTTGGAGTCGGTCTTCTCGAGCAGATCGTCGATGGAGGGGTAGGTGATGCCCTCGGGTTGCGAAGTCACAGGGATTGCCTCATTCGTTTCGGATGTACCGGCCGGGAACCGCTAGGAACCGGTAGTAGCCGCTAGCTGGCTGCCGCTAAGCCCGCTGAGTCTAGCAAGGCGCGGGCGCACTGCGAGACGTCGGCATTGACCAGGACGTGGTCGAACTCCCCGGCGGCCTGGAGTTCCTC
>CAJXNV010000027.1 GCA_913057155.1 uncultured Actinomycetes bacterium
TGCCCATCGAAGGCTCGGGACCGAGCGTGCTGGAGATCGTCAGGCCCCAAGGTAGGGACTTACGTTCGGCAACGACCCGGGTGAAGAGTCGAAACCGACTGGAGGATGTCCGCATTCTCGGTAGGGAACTCGATGATGAGACTGTCACGTGCATCCACGGGATCCCCAGCATCGGACTGGCGTCCTCCGCGATCACGGCCGCTGCTCAGTTCGAACGTGAATTCGCTGTGGGCGTCCTGGACGCTGCTGTGCGTCAGGGTGTCAGCGCAGACGAATTACTGAGCGCGTCGTCGCGCTGGAAAGCCGGCAAGGGTGTTGTTGCAGCAGCACGGCTCATCGAGTTCGCCCGCCCCGGTGCGGAATCGGTCCTGGAGTCGATCAGCCGGGTACGCCTGATGGATCGTGGAATTCCAGAGCCAGAACTTCAGCGCGAGTTCTACGACTCCGATGGCTTCATCGGTCGCGCTGATATGTGGTGGCCGGACTTCAAGGTCATTGGAGAAGCTGACGGTCTAGGCAAGTACGACGACATCCTCGATCTGCGAGCGGAGAAGATCCGTGAGGACCGACTCCGCCGTCTCGGCCTGACCGTGGTGCGCTGGACGTGGGAGGAGATCTGGTCGGCGCCGCGTGAGGTCGTAGCGAGAATCGGAAGAAGTCGACGAAACCCAGCTGCCTGAGTCCGACCAAGGGGTGAGGTTCAGCGGGGGAAAATCCACAGAAACACAGACATGCGGGAGATTGACGGTCGATACCCCGGAGTGTGGGAAAAACGGTTAGTGGGGGGTGTGGAGGTCGGGGTTGAGGCCACCCCAGCTTCCGGTGCGTTGGACGGCCTCCAGCGCACCCGATTGCGAATTACGACGGAACAGCAGATTGGGCTGCCCCGACAGCTCCCGCGCCTTCGCGACCTCGCCATCCGGCAGCGTCACCTTCGACCCGGCCGTGATGTAGCAGCCGGCTTCCACGATGCATTCGTCACCGAGCGAGATCCCGACGCCGGCGTTGGCACCGATCAGGCAACCGGCACCGATGCTGATGACCTCTTTGCCGCCGCCGGACAGCGTGCCCATGATCGAGGCACCCCCGCCGATGTCCGAACCATCGCCGACGACGACCCCAGCGCTGATCCGACCTTCGACCATGGACGTGCCGAGTGTTCCGGCGTTGAAGTTGACGAACCCTTCATGCATCACGACGGTGCCGCTGGCCAGGTGGGCACCGAGGCGCACCCGATCGGCGTCGGCGATGCGCACGCCCTCGGGCACTACGTAATCCACCATCCGCGGGAAGCGATCCACTCCGAAGACCGTCACGTGGATGCCCTTGGCTCGAGCGCGCATCTGCACCGAGGTCAACCGATCGGTCGGTACCGGACCGAGGTTCGTCCAGGCGACGAGCGGCAACTTGGCGAAGATCCCGTCGAGGTTGATGGTGCGCGGACGCACGAGTCGGTGCGAGAGCAGGTGCAAGCGCAGGTAAGCGTCGGCGGTGTCATTCGGTGGTGCGGCGAGATCCTCGATGACGGTTCGAAGTGTCATGACCTTCGTTCCGCGCAGTTCGTCACCTTTGATGCCTGCATCCAAATTGACGACGTCCGCCGGCTGTGTGCCCAGCACGGGCTGCGGGTACCACACATCGACGACGGCATCCCCGTCCATGGTCGCGATGCCTAGCGCAGCGGCCGGGCCGCTGACGGGGGACAGGTGCTCGTTGTTCGTATTCGCGCTCACGCGGCTACCGTATCCGCGTGGGCTCCGCACTCGACCTGTCGGCCGACGTTGTCGAGGTCACCGCCGCACTCGTGGACATCCCGAGTGAATCGCACCATGAGGGCGAGATCGCCGATGCCGTGCAGTCGGCGCTCGAGGCTTGCCCGCACTTGAGCGTCGAGCGTTCGGGGAACGCGATCATCGCCGAAACCTCCGGCTTGCCGATCGAGGTGATCATCGCCGGTCACCTGGACACGGTTCCAGCGGCCGGCAACCTGCCGCACCGCATCGACGATGAACGCCTCTACGGGTTGGGCTCCTGTGACATGAAGGGTGGAGTGGCGATCGCGTTGAAACTCGCGCATGACGTCACCGCGCCGCGCCATGGAGTCCGGTACATCTTCTATGACTGCGAGGAGGTGGCCGCCGTCCACAACGGACTAGCCCGCCTGGCCCGGCAGGATCCGCATTTGCTCGCCGCCGATCTCGCGATCGTCATGGAACCCAGCAACGGAGTCATCGAGGGCGGTTGCCAAGGCACCATCCGAGCCGAGGTCCGAACAGCCGGAAAGCGAGCCCACAGCGCCCGAGCCTGGCAGGGCGCCAACGCCATCCACGCGGCGCAGGAGATCCTCAGTCGCCTCGATGCCTATTCACCCCGTGAACCGGAAGTGGACGGCCTTCGCTACCGAGAAGGCTTGAACGCCGTCGGCATCGCCGGGGGAGTGGCCGGAAACGTCATCCCCGATGAGTGCGTCGTCACCGTGAACTACCGATTCGCCCCGGATACCTCGGTTCCGGAGGCGATCGCCCACGTGCAGGATGTCTTCGCTGGATTCGACATCACGATCGTCGATGAGGCTCCCGGGGCACGCCCCGGCTTGCTCGAGCCGAAAGTCGCTGCCTTCGTGGAAGCCATGGGAGGTGAAGTCGAGCCGAAGTTCGGCTGGACCGATGTGGCTAGGTTCTCCAGTGCAGGGACACCCGCGGTGAATTTCGGACCCGGTGATCCGACTGTTGCGCACACGGTCGACGAATCGGTGTCGATATCCGAAATCCGTGCTGTATCCGAGGCGATGGTGCGTTGGCTCGGTGGTCGATGACCCATTCGGTCTGCGTGTTCTGTTCGTCGAGCGGTTCCATCGATGGTCGTTACCTCGAGTTGGCGCGTGAATTCGGTCGACACTTCGGGCCGCGGGGGTGGACCCTCGTCTCCGGCGGCGGATCGGTGTCGATGATGGGTGAACTTGCCCGATCGGTTCGTGCCAGCGGTGGACACACCATCGGAGTGATCCCGCAGGCGTTGAAGGATCTCGAGGTGGCCGATCTGGAAGCCGATGAACTCGTCGTCACCCACGACATGCGTCAGCGCAAGGGAGTCATGGACGAGCGTTCCGATGCGTTCGTGGCGCTGCCCGGAGGTATCGGCACCCTCGAGGAACTGATGGAAGCCTGGACGTCGCGATCACTGGCCATGCACGACAAGCCGGTAGTGGTGCTGGATCCGTGGGATGACTACGGACTGCTTCGCCGACAAGTGGAAGCGTGGGTCGATCGTGGATTCGTATCGGTCGCCAGCGTCGAGCGCGTGCATTGGGTGCAGGACCCCGCACAGGTGTTGACCACGCTCGAGGCTGCGCTCGCCGGATCGTGATGGAATGACATCGTGACGCTGGTCTTCATCGCCGTGGGAGTGCTGGTCATCGCAGGTGCGTTCTGGTACGCCGCCGGCCGAATCGACCCCGAACTACCCGACGATGCAGCGGATCTACGTCCGGACCGACGTGGCGGTGAACCCGCATTCGACGTCGTCGTTCGTGGCTACCGCATGGATGAGGTGGACGCCACCATCGCGGACCTGCAAGCCGAGATAGACGAACTCAAGGGCAGGACGCAGCGATGACAGCGATGACAGCGATGACAGCGCCCGAACGCGAACTCGTCCACCTCGCCACGGACGTCGTCGTCAACGCACCGGTCGAGGCCGTGTTCGCGGCGTTCACGCAGTGGGCCGAGCAGGGTGAGTGGATGCTCGGCACGCGGGTGGAGGTGCGAGCCGGTGATGGCCGGAGCACCGATTCGAAGCTAGCCGCGTGGACGGGCGTGGGTCCGGTCGGATTCTGGGACTCCATGACCATTACCCGCTGGGAGCCGCCGTACCGCGTGGACGTCCTGCACACCGGAGCCCTCGTGCGCGGACCGGGGACGATGGAAGTGCTCGCGCTTCCCGACGGACGTTCGCGCTTCGTGTGGAGCGAGGACTTGGACTTGCCGCTTGGACTACTCGGTCGCATCGGCTGGCCACTGGTCAAGCCGGCGTTCGTCGCCGGGGTGAAGAGATCCTTGCGATCCTTCGCCCGATTGGTCGAGACGGGCACCCTGCCGCGCTAACCCTCCGGTCACCCGGGATAATGGTTATCCACAAGCCCGCGCACAAGCGCCGGCTGGGCTTTCCCGGGGCGCTCGCCAGGCACTTCGGGAAGATGGACGGAAGGGGACTCCTATGGCCGCGATGAAGCCGCGGACGGGCGATGGCCCGCTCGAGGTGACCAAGGAGGGTCGGGGCTATGTGATGCGGGTGCCCCTCGAGGGCGGGGGTCGGCTCGTCGTCGAGCTGAACGCCGAGGAGGTCAAGAACCTCGGTGAGGCGCTCACCGGAGCGCTGCCGTAGGAAGCCGCAGGCGTCCTCGCTAGTCGCGTCGGGTCAGGCACCCGACGAGCATCCCGGATCCTTCCACCAAGCAGGCGGGCACCCAGGTGTCCTCGCTGCGCAACGACTCGGCCGCCGCTTTGACGGCCGAGGCCTCCGCGTCCCTGCGAGCCGGATCGGCGAGGGCGCCGTCGGTTCCCACCCCGATCAGGACGATCAAGCCCCCGATACGCAGCAGCCGACGGGCCTGCTCGAGGATCGCCGGGTACTCACCGCGGTCGGCGTCGGCGATCACCATGTCGTACGCACCGTCGGACATGCGCGGCAGCACATCCAGCGCTCGTCCGGCGATGAACCGCACCCGCGAAGGCTCGTGCCCCAGTCCGGCGAACGCCTCACGGGCATAGCGCTGATACTCCGCCTCGAGATCGATGGTGGTCAACGTGCCACCGGGGGTCATGCCGGCTAGCAAGGCCGCCCCGGAGACACCGGTACCTGTACCGATTTCGACGACGGCCTGCGCCTGGACGGTCGAGGCGAGGAAGGTCACGATGGCCGTCGCGGACGGGGACAACGGCACCAGACCCGACTCCTCGGCCCGCCGGCGTGCCTCGAGGATGGCGTCGGGCTCGACAGGCCAGGTATCGGCGAATGCGGCCATAGCCGAGAGCGATGATTCGATGGCGCACCTCCTGGATCGGGACCGCCGATATGACCAACGGGCGATCGCAGCCTAGCCTTAGGTGTGCACGCGTCGAAGCGAATGGGAAGGCGGCGAGGACCGTGAGCAACGAATGGCCGCCTCCCGATGCTGGGCGCGAGGGTCCGCAGGGACCACCACCGCCGCCTCAGGGGCCGCAGTACCCGCAGTACCCTCAGGTCGCCCGCTACGGCGCGGTTCCGGGTGGGTCGCCTTCGGCTACTCCACCTCCCGCGCAGCCCCCGGCCTACTCGGATCCCTCGGCCCACCGCCGCCGTAAGGGGGTCGGGGTCCTCGGTGTGATCGTCATCGCCACGATCGTCTCGCTGATCGTCGGTACCTTCGCCGGTCTAGCCGGGTACGTCATCGGTCGTACGGTCGATTCCAACCCGGCGACCACCGCGGTGGCGCCTTTACCCGAACCGTCTTCGGTAGCCGTGGATCCGCTACCTGCGGATCAGATCCCGGAGTCGATCACCGAGATGGTCGGCAATGTGCTCCCCAGCGTGGTTTCCATCGCGATCGAGAACAATGGTGACCAAGGCAGTGGTTCGGGCTTCGTGATCCGCCCAGATGGCTACATCCTCACCAACAACCACGTCGCGGCTCCCGCCGCCGACGGTGGCTCGCTGGTGGTGTTCTTCGAGGACGGTTCCAGCGCCGAGGCCGAGATCGTCGGACGCAACTCCTCCTATGACCTCGCGGTCTTGAAGATCGATGCGCAGGATCTGCCGATCGTGGCCCTCGGTAACTCCGACCAGGTGAACGTCGGTGATCTCGCCGTCGCGATCGGGGCTCCGCTCGGCCTCGAGGGCACGGTAACTTCCGGGATCATCTCCTCGAGGGATCGCCCGGTAACCGCAGGAGGTCGCGGCGAACTCGCGTACATCAACGCCATCCAGACCGATGCCGCTATCAACCCCGGTAACTCCGGTGGACCCTTGCTGAACAGCGCGGGTCAGGTGATCGGCATCAATTCCGCGATCGCCACGCTCGCCCCATCGTTCAACGGCGAAGCCGGATCCATCGGACTCGGCTTCGCGATCCCGGTGAATTCCGCGCGGCGTATCGCAGAGGAGATCATCCAAACCGGTGAGTCGGAAACGCCCGTCATCGGCGTTACGCTCGACACGACCTACACCGATGGTGGCTCCCGGATCAGCGAGGTCTCGCCCGGGGGTCCGGCGGATGCTGCGGGACTGCGATCCGGTGACATCATCACGTCGCTGCAAGGGCGGGAGACCACCGACTCCACCGAGCTCGTCGTCGCTATCCGCAGCTACGCCCCGGGTGACACCGTGCAATTGGAGTTCGAGCGCGGAGGGCGCAGCCAGACCGTCGATCTGATCCTCGGTGGATCACAGGACATCGGCTGACATGTTCGATATCGGAGTCGGCGAACTGCTGGCACTGGCGGTGGTCGGACTTCTCATCTTCGGTCCGGAGAAGTTGCCCAAGGCCGCTGCCGATGCCGGTCGATGGATCCGCCAGATCCGCGAGATGGCGACCAACGCGCGCAAGGAACTCTCCGATTCCGCGGGCGTGGACTTCTCCGGCGCGATGGATAGCGTGCGCGAATTCCGGGACCTGCACCCCAAGCGTCTGGCCGCCGGCGTGTTCGACGACGACCCCGACGACGCCTCGGGTTCGAATAAGCCAACCCGAAACGGCGACAAGGCATCCGATGCCGGAAAGCAGCAGCAGCCTCGGCAGTCCTTCGATCCGGACCTGAGCTGATCGAGCGCGGGCGACCTAACCTCAGCCGGTAGGCGAGATCCCCAACTGCATTCCAGCGAGACCACGAGGTTTGCTGGCTAGGAGTTGCGCGACCTCCGACAACGCGGTGCTCGCGGGGGCGTCCGGCTCGGCGAGCACCAGCGGTTCGCCCCTGTCGCCGCCTTCGCGGAGTCGAGGGTCGAACGGGATGCGACCGAGTACCGGGACATCGGTTCCCAAGGCGGTGCTGAGCTGTTCGGCTACCAGGTCACCACCACCGACTCCGAACAGGTCGAGTGGTTCCCCGCAGTGCGGGCACGGGAAGGAACTCATGTTCTCCACGACACCGAGGACCTTTTGGTGGGTTTGCTCGGCGAGGGTTCCGGCGCGGACGGCGACGTCCGAGGAACCTAGTTGCGGTGTCGTGACGACGACGAGTTCGGCGTGCGGCAGCAACTGCGCAGTGGAGATCGCGATGTCTCCGGTGCCCGGAGGGAGATCGAGGAGGAGGACGTCGAGGTCCCCCCACCAGACATCCGATAAGAACTGCTCGAGGGCCCGGTGCAGCATGGGTCCACGGAAGGCGACCGGGGTCTCGACGCCGCCGGGCTTGAACGGCAGCATCGAGATGACCCGCACCCCGTACGCCTGCGGCGGCATGAGCATTCCTTCGACCATCGTCGGCGGGTTCGTGGCGCCCAGGATCCGCGGAATGGAATGACCGTAGACATCGGCGTCCAACAGGCCGACGGTCATACCGCGGCTGGCGAGGGAGACCGCGAGATTCGCGGTCACGGAGGACTTGCCGACACCGCCCTTGCCCGAGGCGATCGCGAAGATCTTCGTGGTCGAACCCGCCTGGGTGAAGGGGATCTCCCGTTGGTCGTGGCCGCGGAGGGTCTTCTTCAGTTCGGCGCGTTGTTCATCGCTCATGACATCGAGGTGCACGTCCACCTTGGAGACGTCCGGCACCTTCATGACCGCATCGATCACCCGGTCGGTGATGGTTCCCCGCATCGGGCAGCCCTCGACGGTCAGGTAGACACCGACCTCGACGACACCTCCCTTGCGGATGTCGACGCTCTTGAGCATGCCGATCTCGGTGATCGGGCGGTTGATCTCAGGGTCGTTGACGGTTGCGAGCGCCTCGCGGATCGCGGACTCTTCGGGTTTAGCAGCCATTCTCGGATGCTAGCCCCGATCTACCGGGGAGTTGAACCCCCGTCGGGGTCGCTGTCCTGCGCGAGGCGACCCTCGATCCCGTCGAGTCGCTCGAGTACTTGTTCCAACGTCTCACGCAACTCGCTACGGACGAAATCCCGAGTCGCCATATCCCCGAGGGAGGATCGCAAGGACGCGACTTCGCGTGCTAGGTAGTCGCTGTCGGCGAGCATCCGTTCGTTGCGCGCCCGGTCCTCTTGGTACTGGACCCGATCCCGATCCGTTTGCCGATTTTGTGCCAGCAGGATCAACGGTGCAGCGTAGGAAGCCTGCAGGGAAAGCAGCAGGGTCAGGAATATGAAGGGGTAGGTATCGGGGCGCACTTGCTCGGGAGCGAAGATGTTGAAGGACAGCCACGCGATGATGACGACGGACATCCACGCGATGAAGGCCCAGGATCCGATGTAACGCGCCACGCGTTCGGACAGCCGCCCGAAACGTTCGGAGTCATACGCCGGACGGATCCCCCGGGTGCTCTCGATGGGCTGATCGAGTCGCATCTCGCCGCTTCGCCGGCGCCCGCTAGCCATTGCCGACTTCCTCGCGCCAGTCCTCCGGCAGCATGTGATCGACCACATCGTCGATCGTTACCGCTCCGAGGAGATGGTCGTCCTCGTCGATGACGGGAAGCGCGACGATGTTGTACGCCGCGAAGTTGCGCGTGACGTCGCCGAGGGGAGTGTCCGGCCGGACGGCGTTGATGGTCGTGTCCACCAAGGACGAAACCAAAGTGGAGGGCGGCTCGCGCAGAAGTCGCTGGAAATGACAGGTACCGAGGTACCGACCGGTGGGTGTCTCCGTGGGTGGTCGGCAGATGAACACCTGCGCCGCGAGTGCCGGTGGGAGGTCCGGGTTCCGGATACTCGCTAGCGCCTCGGCGACCGAAGCGTCGGGTGCCAGCACCACGGGTTCGGTCGTCATCATGCCGCCGGCGGAGAAGTCGTCGTAGGCCAGCAGTCGCCGGATGTCATCCGCCTCGTCGGGCTCCATCTCCTCGAGGAGGAACTCGGCCTGCTCGGGGGGAAGATCGGAGATGAGATCCGCGGCGTCTCCGGGGTCCATTTCCTCGAGGACGTCCGCGGCGCGTTCACGATCGAGCGCTTGCATGATCTCCACGCGGTCGTCGTCGATGAGTTCCTCGAGCACGTCGGCGAGGCGCTCGTCGTCGAGTTCGCGAGCTACTTCCAAGCGTCGCTTCGGGACGAGGTTGTGCAACAACGACGCTACGTCGGCTGGGCGTAACTGGTCGAGGGTGGCGAGTAGTTGCTCGGCGGGTTGGGCTTCCTCGGGCAGCGACATACCCGAGACTTCGCCCCATTCGACGAGGAAACGCTCACCGCGCCGACGCAACCCCGATCCGCCGCGCTTGACGAACAGCGAGTCGACCAGCCACTCGCGGCTCTTGGTCTGGGCAACTCCGATGTCGACGACCTGCACTCGCTCGCCGGAGTCGCGCAGCGTGATGGATCGATCCAGTAACTCCGCGGTGGCGAGGGATTCGTTTCGTCGTTGTTCGAATCTGCGCAGGTTGACGGTTCCGGAGACGATCACCTGACCGGCATCGATAGCCGTCACCTTGGTCATCGGCACGAAGATTCGTCGCCGGGGTGGTACTTCCACCACCAGGCCGGTCAATCGTGGCGCGTTGCCACCGATACGCAATACGACCACCGCATCGCGCACCTTGCCCATCTGGTCGCCTTGGGTGTCGAAGACACCTAGCCCGGCCAAGCGGGCCAGGAACAGGCGGGAAGTGGTGGTCGTCACGTCCGGAAGGCTACCGTCGCGCATCGGCGTTACCCGGGCATGAGGAGGCAGCACGGTGGGAGAGCAGCCGCAGCAGCCGGCGCGCGGTCCATCCGGCCTCACGCGACCGCCCAATGTGGACCTCGCGCGCCTCGGGGTGGCCGTGGTGTTCATCTCGCTGAGTGGACCGATGATCGCGGCGACTGCTGCGCCGGCACTCGCGATCGCTTTCTGGCGCTGTCTGCTCGGCAGCGGTTTGACGGGGATGTGGGTCGGGCTGCGTCAGCGCGCTCAAGTGGCCCGGCTGACCCGTCGGGAACTGCGGCTGACCGCACTGGCGGGCCTGTTCCTCGGGCTGCACTTCGCTACCTGGATTCCCTCGCTGACCATGACGACGATCGCGGCCTCGACTGCCTTGGTAGCCACCCAACCGATCTGGGCGGCCTTCATCGCGCGTGCCACCGGGGTTCGGATCGAGCGTCGGGTCTGGGTGGGGATCACTATCGCGTTCAGCGGCGTCATCGTCTTGACCGGCGTGGACCTGACGGTGGATCCGCAGCATCTCGTGGGCGATGCGCTCGCGCTGGTGGGTGCGATGTTCTCCGCCGCTTACGTCTCCGTTGCCGAGCGCGTGCGGCAAACGGTCGACACCTCGACCATGACCTTCGTGCTCTACGCCGTCTCGGCCGTGACGATCCTGCCGCTGGTCTTCGTATTCGGTGAAGCACTGGTGGGTTTCGACGCTCAGGCCTGGTTGTTGATACTCGCGGTCACCCTCGGTGCCCAACTCCTCGGACACTCCATGATGAACAAAGTGCTCTCGAGTACTTCCGCAACCGTCGTTTCGCTCGCGATCTTGTTCGAGATGCCGGGGGCCACCATCGTGGCAGCCATCTGGCTCGGGCAAGTGCCACCGCTCGCACTACTCCCGGCGGCCGCTCTCATCTTGATCGGCCTGGCGATCGTGATCCGCTCCGCGGATCGTCGAGCAGGCCCGGCGACGATCACCGAGACTTCGCCGATTTGAGGACTGCGCTCAGCGGTAGCAGGGCGGCTGCCGCGAGCACCGCGATACCTATGCCCCACGCGATACCGATTCCGTCTGCGATGGCCCCCACCGCCAGTGGTGCGACCACGAAGCCGGCTCGCGATAGCCAACTCAATGTCGAGACTCCGGTTGCCGGCTTGATGCCGGGCAGGTGGGCGACGGCACGCATCGCCGCGGGGAACAAGGTGGCGACACCGAAGCCCGCGACGGCGCACCCGATGATGAACGCCCATGCGGATCCGATGATCAGCGATCCGCCGAGCGTCAATGCCGTTGCGGTCATCGCGATGCGTGTCCAGGTTCGTTCACCGATGGCATCCACGATCCGATCGCCGAGGAACCGACCCGCGGTCATCGCGACGCTGAATGCCACATAACCCCAGCCGACGAAACGCTCGGGGGTGCCGATCTCGGTCAGATAGATCGAACTCCACCGACCGGGGATGTCCTCGATCATCACCGCCAGGATGATGAAGACCCCCAGCGCCCAGATGATCGGTCGGGCGATGACACGACGACTCGCAGCCACAGTTGGTGGTGGGGTCAGGAACGACGACGGATCCGCGTTGGCGGACTCGATCCGTTCGACATCGTGTTCGGCGCCTGGCGGGGTGTCCTCGGCGAGGAACGATTCGGGATCCTTGCCCGCGAGCAACCAGCGTCGAGTGCCGAATACCGACACTGCGCACAGCACCGATACCAGCGCCAGGCTCCAGGCGAGCGGCAGTCCGATCGCAGCGGTGCCGACTCCGATGAGCCCACCTGCCACGGTTCCCAGGGACCAGTAGCCGTGGAAGGTGTTCAGGATGGAACGCCGGACGCCGTGCTGCACGCGCATGGCGTGCGAGTTCATCGCGGCATCCATGACGGCATCCAGTGCGCCGACGACCAACAGCACGAAGGCGAAAGCCCATAGGCCACCGGCGAGGCCGATCATCGGTAGCACCGGCAAGATCGCGACAAGTGACAAGACCGCGACGGAATTGCTCCCGAAGCGCCCGATCAGCGGGCCGGCGAGGATCCCCGCGGCTACTCCGCCGACTGCACCGGCAGTAAGCGCCAGCCCGATATCGAAATCACTCAACGCCAAGTCGATCTGGATCTCCGCCAGGCGCGGTAGCCAGGCACTCAAGGTCAGTGCGTTGACGAAGAACAGCACCGAGACCGCGATGCGGGCGCGCTGCATCTCACGAACCGACGGATCCACCCGATGAACCTAGGGCATGTCGGACGGATCGTGGATAGGCTCGAGGCGTCGAAAGGAGCGGGAATGAACCACAGCGCGCGCGAGGTACGAAGCCGTCGATCCAACCTCGCGGTACCCGGCTCGAGCACCAAGATGCTGGAGAAGGCGAAGGGTCTACCCGCCGATCAGGTCTTCATGGACATCGAGGATGCGGTAGCACCGCTCGCCAAGCCCGATGCCCGCAAGAACATCGTCGCCGCGCTGAATGAGGGGGGCTACGACGGCAAAGTGCGGTCGGTCCGGGTGAATGACTGGACCACCGAGTGGACCTACGCCGATGTGATCGAGGTCGTCTCCGGTGCCGGTGCGAATCTGGATTGCATCATGTTGCCGAAGGTGCAGGGCCCCGAACAGGTCCAGGCGCTGGACATGTTGCTCACCCAGATCGAGAAATCCGAAGGACTCGAGGTCGGCCGTATCGGCATCGAGGCCCAGATCGAGAACGCGATGGGACTGATCAAGGTCGACGAGATCGCCGCTGCGAGCCCGCGGGTCGAGACGATCATCTTCGGCCCGGCGGACTTCATGGCGAGCATCAACATGAAATCGCTCGTCGTCGGGGAACAGCCGCCGGGGTACGACGTCGGCGATGCGTATCACTACATCCTGATGCGGATCCTGATGGCGGCGCGTGCCTACGACAAGCAAGCCATCGACGGGCCGTACCTGCAGATCAAGGACATCGACGGCTACAAGCGGGTAGCCGGGCGGAGTGCGGCGCTGGGTTTCGACGGCAAGTGGGTGCTGCACCCGGGGCAGATCGATGCCGCGAACGAGGTGTTCTCACCGACACAGGAGGACTACGAGCACGCGGAACTGATCTTGGACGCCTACGAGTGGTACACCTCGGCCGAAGGCGGAGCGCGCGGCGCGGCCATGCTCGGCGACGAGATGATCGATGAGGCCAGTCGGAAGATGGCCTTGGTCATCGCGGGCAAGGGAAGGGCAGCCGGCATGCAGCGCACGCAGACCTTCACCCCGCCCGAGTAGTCGAACGCCCATGGATCGAACGGCAGCCAGTGCGCTACTGGGCATAGCCCGGGATGCTGATGCCGAGCAGGTACGCAGCGCTTGGCGGGTGTGGGCACGGGTTGCCCATCCCGATGTCGGTGGGGATCCAGCCCACTTCCGCGAGTTGGTGCAGGCCCGCGATGTGCTGCTCGAAGGCAGCATCCCGGTTCCGGTTCCCATGCCCGAGCCCGAGCCGCGGGCCAGCTTGCGAAGCGTCTGCCGCTACCCGGATCGAGGTGCGGCCGCGTGGCTCGCTGCCGCCTACCTCGTGGCACTCACGGTGCCGGTGATCGGTCTCGTCGTGCCGACCTGGATCGCCGCCGGGGTCATGGGTGGGTCCGGTGCCCTCGCGGCGAGCCTGGCAACCCGCTTCATCCTCGAGCGCCGAGCTGACGTAGGGCATCGGATCTCCACCATGGCACTGGCCTGGGTGCCGCTCACGCTGGGGCAAGTGTTCGTCAGCGAGGCGCTATCGGTACCGGTCCTCACCGTCCTGCCGGTGCTCGTCGTGCCTTTCGCGGTAGCGATCGCGCTGGTCAACCCCGGGGCGGGGCTGTGGCGACCGGTGTCCTCGTAGCGGATAGCTGATAGCGGACTCCGTCTCGGCTTTGCGGGCGGGATCCTGGCGATGGCGTTAGCATCGCCAGCACGCTGAGTTCGTTCAGTGAGGGAGCCGGAGGACCCGGACAGTACGGAGGGGCATCATGGGGCGATTGCTGCAGACCGATGGATTGAACCAGGACCAAAAGGACATCCTCGCGGGTATCCGGGAGTTCGTGGATGCCGAGATCATCCCGGTAGCCGGGGATCTCGAGCACAACGACGAGTACCCCAAGGACATCGTCGACGGCCTGAAGGAACTCGGCGTGTTCGGCTTGATGATCCCCGAGGAGTACGGCGGGCTCGGTCAGTCTCTGCTCACCTACGCCCTCGTGGTCGAGGAGATCGCCCGCGGCTGGATGAGCGTGAGCGGCGTGATCAACACGCACTTCATCGTCTCCCACATGGTGCTGCACCACGGCACCGAGGAGCAAAAGCAGCACTACCTGCCCAAGATGGCCGAAGGTGAGATCCGCGGCGCATTCAGCATGAGCGAGCCAGGGTGTGGATCGGATGTCTCGGCGATCAGCAGCAAGGCGGTAAGCGACGGCGATGACTACCTGCTGACCGGCCAAAAGATGTGGCTGACGAACGGCGGCTCATCGAACCTGGTCGCGGTCCTGGTCAAGACGGACAACGCTGCACCGGAGGACGCCAGCGTCTACAAGCGGATGTCCACGTTCCTCATCGACAAGCCGGAGGGTTTCGGCGAGGTCCGCGAAGGCCTCACCATCCCGGGGAAGATCGAGAAGATGGGTTACAAGGGGGTCGACACCACCGAGTTGGTCATGGACGGCCTCCGACTGCCGGCAAGTGCCATCCTCGGTGGCGAACCCGGCAAGGGCTTCTACCAGATGATGGATGGGGTGGAGGTCGGACGCGTCAACGTAGCCGCTCGAGCCTGCGGCCTCGCCCTGCGCGCGTTCGAACTCGGCATCGAGTACGCCCAGCAGCGGGTCACCTTCGGAAAGCAGATCAGCGAGCACCAGGCTGTCGCCTTCCGGTTGGCCGACATGGCAACCAAGGTCGAGGCCGCCCATCAGATGATGGTGATGGCCGCGCGCACCAAGGACAACGGCGAACGAAACGATCTTGAAGCCGGCATGGCCAAGTACCTCGCGAGCGAGTACTGCAAGGAGGTCGTGGAGGATTCCTTCCGGATCCACGGTGGATACGGCTATTCCAAGGAGTACGAGATCGAGCGCCTCTACCGTGAAGCGCCGATGCTGATGATCGGCGAGGGTACGGCCGATATCCAGAAGATGATCGTGGCCCGTCGGCTACTCGAGGACTACAAGATCCGCACCTGATGGCGGATATCCCCTGCGTGGGTGCCGTGGTCTTCGACGACACCAACCGGCTGCTGCTGGTCAAGCGCGCGAATCCGCCGGCGCAGGGCATGTGGTCGTTGCCAGGCGGACGCCTGGAGGTGGGGGAGACCGCCGAGCAAGGCGTGGTGCGGGAGGTCCGTGAAGAGACCGGTCTGCTGATCGAAGTCGAACGCGAAGTCGGCACGGTGCATCGGACAGCTCCAGGGGGAGGCACCTACGTGATCCGCGACTTCCTGTGCACCGGCTCCGGGGAACCCGTGGCAGGTGACGATGC
>CAJXNV010000028.1 GCA_913057155.1 uncultured Actinomycetes bacterium
GAGAAGCGCTGGATCCGTTCGCCGGTACGCGCTAAAGCGTTAGACGATGGGTTCGTCGTTACGTCCATTGGACGCCCCCACCCACGCATCGATGTCGTATCCGCGCTGCTCCCAGTAGCCGGGAACCACCTCGTCGACGACCTCGATCCCCGACATCCACTTCAAGGACTTGTAGCCGTACATCGGCGCGACGTACAAGCGCACCGGCCCACCGTGTTCGCGGGTAATGGGCTTGCCGAACATGCTGCTGGCAACTAGGACGTCGTCGCGCAAGGCCTGGGCCATGGTGAGCGATTCGGTGTAGGCGCCGTCGAAGGAGAAGAAGCGCAGTGCCGTCTGCGAGGTGTTGGCGCCGGCGGCGATGAGGACATCGCGCAGCAGCACCCCGGACCATGGGACGTCATCGACCCGCCAACCCGTTACGCACTGGAAGTCCTTGGTCATCTGAGTCTGCGGCAACTCGGCGAGATCATCGAATGTGAGGGAGAGCGGGCGGGCGACCGCACCGGTGACCTCGAGTCGGTACTCATCGACGGGCATCGCGGGGTAACCGCCGGTGACCGTATAGATGCGAAACCCCCCTGCGGCCGGGACGATCCCGCCTAGACCGGGGGCTGTGCTGCTCACCGTGCTCTGGATGGCCTCCTGCGCCGGGCGGCCCAAGGCCACGCCCACAGCCCCCACGCCCAGCATGCCGAGCACCACCCGCCGGCCGACGGGTGAGCCTTGGGTTCGTCGATGCTCCTCGCGTGCGGGGGCGTCGTCGGTGATGCTCACGAGGTAATGAGAACACGGAAAGCGGCTAAGCCGCGAGAGATGGAGCGGGTGACGAGAATCGAACTCGCACAACCAGCTTGGAAGGCTGGGGCTCTACCATTGAGCTACACCCGCGAGGAGCGCTGGAATCCTACCGCGCTGCAGTTTGCCGCGGTGCGCCCTCTAGACTCTCGCGGAGCCCACGCGGGGCGTAGCGTAGTGGCTAGCGCGCCTGCTTTGGGAGCAGGAGATCGGGAGTTCGAGTCTCCCCGCCCCGACCATGTGCGTCGCCTTGGCGCCGTGATCACCGACCACCCTGGAGTAGTACGTGAAGACCGACGTCGAGTCCCTGAGTCCTACGCGCGTGAAGTTGACGGTGCAGTTGCCGTTCGAGGAACTGCAGCCCAGTTTCGACGAGGCGTACAAGGCCATCGGCAAGCAGGTCAACGTTCCGGGCTTTCGCAAGGGCAAGGTTCCAGCCCGGGTGATCGAGCAGCGTTTCGGTAGGGGAGTAGTCCTCGAAGAGGTGATCAACGACGCCGTCCCGAAGGCCTACGAGACCGCCTTGCGCGAGCAGGAGATCGTGCCGGTCGGTCGGCCCGAGGTGGATGTCACCGAGATCGAGGACGGCCAGCACGTGACCTTCACCGCCGAGGTTGACGTTCGCCCGACATTCGACCTGCCCGACTACAAGGCCATCGCGGTGGAGGTAGATCCCGCTACCGCCGGCGACGACGCCATCGACGAGCACATCGACAACCTCCGAGCGCGCTTCGCCTCGTTGAAGGACGTCGATCGGCCGTGCGAAGACGGCGATGTCGTACTCGTCGACCTCTCGGGGGCGACCGACACCGGCGAGGAAGTCGAGGATCTGTCCGGAACGGCCTTGTCCTATGAGATGGGGACCGACGGCATGCTGCCCGGCTTCGATGAGGCGATGCGTGGTGCGAGCGCCGGTGAGACCCGCACGTTCCCGTTCACGCCGAGCAACGGGGACTGGACCGGTGTGCCGCTCACCGTCACGGCCACGATCACGGCGGTTCGCGAACGCGAACTGCCCGAACTCGACGAGGAATTCGTCGTAATGGCCTCGGAATTCGACACCGTCGAGGAATTGCGTGCGGATGCGAAGAACCGTGTGGAGCGATTGAAGCGGATGGAGCAAGGGCAGCAAGCCCGCGAGAAGGTGCACGAGGCACTGATGGAGTCCGTGGAGGTGCCGGTTCCCGAGGGCATCATCGCGGCCGAGGTGGATGCGCACTTCGAGGACGGACACGAGGCAACCGACGAGCATCGCGCCGAGGTGGAGCAGCAGGCCCGCGAAGCGTTGAAGAGTCAGTTCATCTTGGACAAGATCGCCGAGACGGAGGAAGTAACCGTCGGTGAGTCCGAGTTGTCGAACTGGCTGATGCAGCAGGCCCCCCGGTACGGCATGGCACCGGATGCGCTGGCCCAGGCGCTCGTGGAATCGGGACAGGTGCAGATGGCCCTGTCGGATATCCGTCGATCCAAGGCGCTCGCGGTCGTCCTGGAGAACGCTTCGGTTACCGACACCGACGGCACCGAGATCGATCTCGCTGCGTTGGAGGCCGAGTTGAACGAGGCGATGCAGGCAGCGCAAATGGCGCAACTGCAGGCCCAGATGGCTGCCGCGCAGGGCGACGAGCAGTCCTAGCGGTTATTCGAGATTTCGGCTATCGGCGAACCGGGCTCCCGCGGATGGGTGACATCGGCGGATCGCCGTTAGGGTCGTCGTAGTAGATCTACAGGAGGTTCGGTGAGCAACATCGGCAACCCCGGTTTTCGTTCCCCCGGCGGCGGCATGAGCGGTTTCGGCGACATGCTCGACGAGCGGCTGCTGCGCGAGCGGATCATCTGGCTCGAGGGAGAGGTGCGGGACGAGAACTCCGACCGCATCGCCAAGCAGCTGCAGGTCCTCGCGGCCGAGGATCCCGAGCGGGACATCTCGATCTACATCAATTCACCCGGTGGATCGATCACCGCTGGCATGGTCATCTACGACACCATGCAGTTGATCCCGAACGACGTCGCCACGGTGGCCATGGGTCTCGCTGCCTCGATGGGGCAGTTCCTGCTGTGCGCGGGCGCACCCGGGAAGCGTTACGCCACCCCCAATACGCGGATCATGATGCACCAGCCGCTCGGTGGCATCGGCGGTACCGCCTCGGACATCAAGATCCAGGCCGAGCAGATGCTCTTCATCAAGAAGCGCATGGCGACCTTGATCGCCGAGCACAGCGGGCAGACCGTGGAGCAGATCGAGAAGGACTCCGACCGCGATCGCTGGTTCACTGCCGATGAGGCTCGCGAGTACGGGCTCGTCGACCACGTCTACAGCACGGACGCCGACGCGCCCGGCAAGAAGGGGAGTGCCAAGTGAGCGAGCTTCACCTGCCGACCAGCCGTTACATCGTTCCGGAGTTCCGGGAGCGCAGCGCCAACGGCGAGCGGGTCCACAACCCGTACACCAAGCTCTTCGAGGAGCGGATCATCTTCCTCGGCGTGCAGATCGACGACGCATCCGCCGACGACGTCATGGCCCAGCTACTCACCTTGGAGTCGATGGATCCCGATCGCGACATCCAGGTCTACATCAACTCCCCGGGCGGTTCGTATACGGCTATGACGGCCATCTACGACACCATGCAGTTCGTCAAGCCGCAGGTGCAGACCGTGTGTCTGGGTCAGGCGGCCTCGGCCGCCGCGGTGCTCCTCGCCGCGGGCAACCCCGGTAAGCGCTTCGCGCTGCCGCACGCGCGCATCCTGATCCACCAGCCGTACACCGAGGGCGGCGGCCAGGGTTCGGACATCGAGATCCAGGCGAACGAGATCCTCCGGATGCGCAAGGAGATGGAAGGCATCCTGTCCAAGCACACCGGGCGCTCGGAGGAGCAGATCGAGAACGACATCGAGCGCGACAAGATCCTCACCGCCGAGGACGCCAAGGAGTACGGGATCATCGACCAGGTGATCTCCTCGCGCAAGGTCTAAGTCTCCAGCGGACGTCGAGACTCAGCGCGACTCGTCTGCACGGAAATCTGGGCATCGTCCCCGATCTGGGGGTACGGTCGTGCATACGCGCCGTCCCACCGCGACGGCGCATGCTTGCGTAGTAGGGCTTGCGTAACAGGGAAGGGGCACGTCCGTGGCACGGATCGGCGAGAGCGGGGATCTGCTCAAGTGCAACTTCTGCGGCAAGAGCCAAAAGCAGGTGAAGAAGCTCATCGCGGGCCCCGGCGTCTACATCTGCGATGAGTGCATCGACCTGTGCAACGAGATCATCGAAGAGGAACTCAACGAGTCGGTCGAGGCTCCCGTCGGTGAGCTCCCCAAGCCGCGCGAGATCTACGAGTTCCTCGACCAGTACGTGATCGGCCAGGATCCGGCGAAGAAGTCCCTGTCCGTCGCGGTCTACAACCACTACAAGCGGGTGCAGGCCGAGGCTCGGGAGAAGCCGCGCGAAGACCACGTCGAGGTGGCTAAGTCCAACATCATGCTGCTCGGGCCAACCGGCTCGGGCAAGACCCTGCTCGCCCAAACGCTCGCCCGGATCCTCAACGTCCCATTCGCGATCGCCGATGCCACCGCCCTGACCGAAGCCGGTTACGTAGGTGAGGACGTCGAGAACATCCTGCTGAAACTGATCCAGGCGGCCGACTACGACGTCAACCGCGCCCAAACGGGCATCATCTACATCGACGAGATCGACAAGGTCGCGCGCAAGAGCGAGAACCCCTCGATCACCCGCGATGTATCCGGCGAGGGGGTGCAGCAGGCGCTGCTGAAGATCCTCGAAGGAACCACCGCCTCGGTCCCGCCGCAGGGTGGTCGCAAGCACCCGCACCAGGAGTTCATCCAGATCGACACCACGAACGTGCTGTTCATCGTCGGTGGCGCCTTCGCGGGCCTCGATTCGATCGTCGAGCAGCGCCTCGGCAAGAAGAACCTCGGCTTCACCTACGACCTCGTGGATGGCGAGCGCGAGGCGAAGGGCGATGTCGAGGACGTCTTCGCGCACGTGATGCCCGAGGACCTGTTGAAGTTCGGCATGATCCCGGAATTCATCGGTCGCCTTCCGGTATTCACGTCGGTCACCCAACTCGACCGCGAGGCCTTGGTGCAGGTGCTCACCGAGCCGAAGAACGCGCTGGTGAAGCAGTACCAGCGGCTGTTCGAGATCGACGGTGTGGAACTGGAGTTCGCACCCGAAGCGCTCGATGAGATCGCCGATCTAGCGCTGCTGCGGGGCACCGGTGCTCGCGGATTGCGGGCCATCCTCGAGGAAGTCCTCTTGCACGTCATGTACGACGTCCCCGGCCGCGAGGATGTCGCGAAGGTGGTCATCACCGGCGAGGTCGTCCGGGACAACGTGAATCCGACGATCGTTCCGCGCGATATCGATGCTCCGGCGCGCGCCGAGAAAACCGCCTAACCGCGAACTTGCGCGAATAGAGCGCGAACTTGCGCTGTCACGCGTTGAACTTGCGCACGCGCAAGTTCAACCGCTCACGGCGCAAGTTCGGCCGCTCAGAGCGCAAGTTCGGCGCGGACGGTTATGGGGGCGTCGCTTGCACCCGGCACCAAGACCAACTCCGCGATAGAGCCAGCCGCCGCTAGATCCGAACGCGCCTGCTCGAGGAGTTCGATGGCACCGGGTGCGGCCTCGATGCTCGCCTCGGCGACCGCCGCCTTCATCGAAGCCTTGGCGTCGGACTTGACCCGGCGGATTCCGCTCAATGCCTCCCCGGTGCGCTCGAGCACCTGCGGGTCACCGTCGGCGGACATGGCGAGCTCGTCGATCGACGGCCAGGAGGCGCGGTGCACCGAATGCTCGTGCACCCACGACCACACTTCCTCGGTGGTGAACGGCAGGAAGGGGGCGAACAGGCGAAGTTGTACGAACAGTGCGATCGACAGCGCGGCCTTGGCGCTTTGCGCCGCCTCCTCGCCCTGGCCACCGTAGGCGCGTTCCTTGACGAGTTCGACGTAGTCGTCGGTGAAGTTCCAGAAGAACGTCTCGGCTAACTCGAGTGCGCGGGCGTAGTTGTAGTCCTCGAAGGCGTCGGTCGCTTGCTGCACCACCGAGCGCAGGCTGGCGAGCATGGACAGATCCAGCGGCGCGGTGACCAGATTCGGATCGTTGGACAAGCCCATGGAGATCACGAACTTGCTGGCGTTGAGGATCTTGATCGCCAACCGGCGCCCGATCTTCATCTGCCCGACATCGAACGCGGTGTCGGTCCCCGGGCGACCGGAAGCCGCCCAGTAGCGCACGGCGTCGGAGGAGTAATCGTCGAGCAGACCCATCGGCGTAACGACGTTGCCCTTGGACTTGCTCATCTTCTTGCGGTCCGGGTCCAGGATCCATCCGGAGATCGCGGCGTTGGTCCACGGGAGGCAGTCGTCCTCCAAGTGCGCGCGCACTACCGAGGAGAACAGCCAGGTGCGGATGATCTCGTGGGCCTGCGGGCGGACGTCCATCGGATAGACGCGCTCCCACAGGTCCGGGTCACGCTCCCAGCCGCCGGCGATCTGCGGGCTGAGCGAACTGGTGGCCCAGGTGTCCATGACGTCCGGGTCGCCCATGAAGCCGCCGGGTGCGCCGCGTTGATCCTCGGTGAAGCCATCCGGTGCGTCGCTGGAGGGATCGATCGGCAAGCGGCTCTCGTCGGGAAGGAGGAGTTCGTCGTAGATCGGGTTGCCGTCGGCATCGAGGCGGTACCACAGCGGGATCGGGACCCCGAAGAAGCGTTGGCGGGAAATGAGCCAATCCCCGTTCAAGCCCTCGACCCAGTTCTCGTAACGCACCCGCATGTGCTCGGGATGCCAGATCAACTCGCGCCCACGCTCCAGTAGGGCTTGGCGTAGTCCTGGTTCGCGTCCGCCGTTGGTGATGTACCACTGGCGGGTGGTGACGATCTCCAGTGGCTTGTCGCCCTTCTCGAAGAACTTCACCGGGTGGGTGATCGGTTTCGGTTCGCCGACGAGGTGCCCGGTCTCGGTGAGGATCTCGACCATGCGCTCCTTGGCGGTGAAGGCCGTGGCGCCGGCGATTCGCTGGTAGAACTCCGCGGGCTGCGGATCGGCGATCCACTCGGGAGTCTCGCGGATCACCCGGCCGTCCCAGCCGATGATCGGCCGGGTAGGCAGTTGCAGTTCGCGCCACCAGGTGACGTCGGTGAGATCACCGAAGGTACAGATCATCGCGATGCCCGAACCCTTCTCGGGATCGGCGAGGGCGTGCGCGACGACGGGCACTTCCACATCGAATGCCGGAGTGCGCACCGTGGAACCGAACAGCGGCTGGTAGCGCTCGTCGTCCGGGTGCGCGACCAAGGCCACGCACGCGGCGAGGAGTTCAGGGCGGGTCGTCTCGATGAAGACCCGGTTCGCATCGTCTTGTCCCGAGACGGGGAAACCGATGCGGTGGTAGGCACCATCGCGCTCGCGATCCTCGAGTTCGGCCTGGGCTACCGCGGTGCGGAAGGTGACATCCCACAAGGTGGGCGCCTCGGTCTGGTACGCCTCCCCGCGGGCGAGATTGCGCAGGAAGGCGAGCTGGCTGGTGCGTTGGGCGTTCGCGTCGATGGTCTGGTAACTCTGCGACCAGTCGATCGATAGGCCCATGCGCCGCCACAGTTCCTCGAAGGCCTTCTCGTCCTCGACGGTCAATCGTTCGCACAGCTCCACGAAGTTGCGCCGGCTGATCGGCAGTTGGTTCTTCGCATCCGGCTTCTCCGGCGGTTCGAAGGCTGGGTCGTACGGCAAGGACGGATCGCAGCGCACGCCGTAGTAGTTCTGCACGCGGCGTTCGGTTGGCAGGCCGTTGTCGTCCCAGCCCATGGGATAGAAGACCTCGAAGCCGCGCATGCGCTTGTAGCGGGCCATGCAGTCCGTATGCGTGTAGGAGAAGACGTGGCCGACATGCAGTGATCCGCTCACCGTGGGCGGGGGAGTGTCGATCGAGTAGACCTGTTCGCGGGTCTTGGTGCGATCGAATCGGTAGGTAGCCTGCGCTTCCCACGCCGAGGACCATTTGTCTTCGATGCCATCCAACGACGGCTTATCCGGGACCTGGGGCGCTGATCGCATGGTGGCTCATCCTAGGAGGACGAGCGCCTGCCTACACTCGCACGGTGGACCTCTCGCGCGTGTGGGCGGAGCTGGATTCCCGGTGGCCCGAATCGATCATCGAACCGTCCTTGACCCGCATCGCCTCGGTCATGGAACTGCTCGGTGACCCGCAGCGCGCTTACCCCGTGATCCAGGTCGCGGGAACCAACGGCAAGACGTCGACCGCGCGGATGATCGAGGCACTGCTTCGATCGCACGGCCTGCGCACCGGACTGTTCACCTCCCCCCATTTGGTCGACGCGAGGGAACGCATCCGACTCGACGGGGAGCCCATCAGCGAGGAGCGCCTACTCGACACCTGGACCGACATCGAGCCGTACATCCATCTCGTCGACAAGAACTCCGTGGAGTCCGGCGGGGTGCGCTTGTCCTACTTCGAAGTGCTGACCGCCCTGGCCTACGCCTCGTTCGCCGATGCGCCCATCGACGTAGCCGTAGTGGAAGTGGGGATGGGCGGTACCTGGGATGCGACATCCGTGGCGGCGGCGAAGGTCGCCGTGATCACGCCCATCGGAATGGACCACGCGGAATACCTCGGCGACACCATCACGCAGATCGCCGGGGAGAAGGCCGGCATCATCGCGCCCGGCTGCACCGCGATCAGCGAACGGCAGGGCGAGGAGGCCATGGACGTCCTCGTCCGAAGGGCTGCGGAGACAGACACGCAGTTGCTCACCGAGGGGCGTGAATTCGGCATCGTCGAGCGCGAGATCGCCGTCGGCGGTCAAGTCGTGACGCTGCGCGGCCTGCGGGGTGACTACGACGATCTCTTCGTGCCCTTCTTCGGCGAGCACCAGGCCTCCAACGCGTGCGTGGCGCTGGTGGCGGTCGAGGCATTCCTGGGCTCGGCGGATCAACCGCTGAACGTCGATGTCATCCGCGAGGGATTCGCGATGGCCGAGACGACCGGTCGATTGCACGCGGTGCGCTTGGACCCCACGGTGCTCGTCGACTCCGCGCACAATCCGCACGGTGCGCAGGCCCTAGCAGCGGCGATCCACGATTCCTTCACCTTCGATCGATTGATCGGGGTGGTGGGAGTGCTCGGCGACAAGGACGCCACCGGCGTGCTCGAAGCACTCGAACCGATCCTCGACGCCATCGTCGTGACCACTCCGGCTTCGGCTCGGGCGCTGCCGGCCGAGGAGCTCGCGACGATCGCCGAGGACTTATTCGGTGGCAAGGAAGTGATGGTCGAACCCGAATTGCTCGAAGCAGTCGACCGCGCGATGGCGTGGGCCGAAGCCGATACGGACACCGGCGGCAACGGGGTGCTGATCACCGGTTCGGTCGTATTGATCGGGGATGCCCTGCGCCTGTTCGAGCGGCAAGTCGGCCGGGAGATGGGCATGGGCGAGATCCGGATCGACCAGGAGGGTCTGGACTGATGCGGGTTCTCGGCTCCACCGTGCTCATCTCCGAGGCGATCATCGTGATGTTGGCGGCGCTCGTCGCAGCCGGAACCGGTGCGGTCGACGGAATGGGGACATCGCTGGCGATAGGCGGCGTATTGGCGTTGTTGCTGATCGCCGCAGTGGGCACGATGGGGCGCCGCTACGGCGTGATCGTGGGCTGGGTCCTGCAGGCGCTCGTCCTGGCGTGGGGCTTCTGGGTGCCTTCGATGTGGGTAGTCGGTGGAGTCTTCGCCGTGCTGTGGTTCCTCGCCGTGCGCAACGGTGCACGGGTCGACGCTCTGCGCGCGAGGCGGGCCGCGGAGGAAGACGAACAAGGCGGCTAGGCTCGCGTCGCCTCAACGATGGCTACTGGAAAGGATCACCCGTGTCAGAGCGCACTCTCGTCTTGATCAAGCCCGATGGCGTCCAACGCGGACTCGTGGGAGAGGTGCTCGCGCGTATCGAGCGCAAGGGGTTCTCCCTCGTCGCCCTCGAAATGCGCATCCTGGAGCGGGAGGTCGCCGAGGAGCACTACGCGGAGCACAAGGACAAGCCCTTCTTCGCCGACCTCGTCGCGTTCATCACCGGTGGTCCTTTGGTGGCCGCTGTGATCGAGGGCCCGGAGGCGATCGCTTCCTGGCGCGCGATGATGGGCGCGACCAATCCGGCCAACGCTGCGCCGGGAACGATCCGCGGTGACCTTGCCACCGAGACGCAGATGAACGTCACGCACGGATCGGATTCACCGGAATCGGCGGCGCGGGAGATCGCGCTGTTCTTCCCCGGCCTGGGATAAGTGCCGCACCGGAACGCGGACTCCTCGGGCGGCATCCTCGGACCGTCCCTGATGCCTTGGCCTGCGCCGGTGCGTCGTTCCTTCCCGTGGGTGCTCGCCGGGATCCCCGCCGCGGCGACCGCGCTGCCCTTCCTGGGTGTGGTTTCCGCTCGCGGTGTCGCCTCGATCGCACGTACGCGCGGTCCACTCGCGGCGGCGGTCACCGTCGGTGCCGGCGCCACGGTGCTCGCGGGGGCGGTGGTTGGCGCTCGCCGACTTCGACGTTCGAAGGTTCGAGCCTTGCGCGACAGCGCGCGTCGCATCGATGCAGGATTCACCGAACCACCGGGCAGCGCCACGGTGACTACCGGTCCCGGATCCGCGCTCGCGCCGGCAGCGGTCGGACGCGAGGGTGCGCGGTACCTGGGTTCGGCGACCACTGCGGGCGATATCGAGTTCGTGACCGGGCGATCGCCGGTGGCCGAACCGATCCGGGTGTTCGTCGGATTCGATGCCGCGGATTCGATCGAGACTCGGATCGACCTCGCGGTGGCCGAACTCCGGCGCACCGGAGCCTTCGAGCGTTCGACGCTGCTCGTCCAGGCTCCCGCCGGCACGGGATATGCGAACAGCACACCGGTGGATGTCGTCGAGTGCTTGACCGAGGGCGATTGCGCTTCGGTCGCGGTGGGCTACGGGCTGTTGCCGAGTTTCCTGTCCCTGGATCGGGTTGCCCTCGCCACGCGAACCCAGGCCGCGCTGTTGGAGGCCATCGCAGACGAATGCCGCGGCGGCACCCGCCAGCCGCATCGGCCGCGGATCCTGCTGTACGGCGAGAGCCTCGGCGCGAAGGTCCAGCAACGAGCGCTACCGGGAGGTGTCGCCGATCTCGAGCGCCTCGGCGTGGACCGTGCGCTGTGGGTCGGCACTCCGGGGGGAAAGGACTACGACGACGTCCACCGCCTGTTCGATCCCGTCGCCATCACCATCGACCGCCCCGAACAGCTTCCGCTGTCGATCGACGAGCACCTGCGGGTGTGGTTCTTGGAGCACGATGGCGATCCGGTGGTGCGTTTCCGGTCGGATCTGGCCTACCGCCGGCCGTCGTGGTTGAACCCAAGCGGTGAGCGGGGTCGCGGGATCGCCGAAGGCATGCGTTGGAGTCCTGGGATCACCTGGGCCCAGGTGCTGGTGGATACCGTCTACGCGACCGACGTCACGCCGGGGGATTTCCGTAGCGCCGGCCACGATTACCGGGCCGATCTGGGGGCGGTGGCCACCGCTGCCTTCGGTCTGGGGGACCGGGATGGGGGCGGCTGGTCACCCGGCTGGTCACCCGGCTGGCAGGTGCGCTTGGAGGAACGATTGCGGGACCTGGAGGTGCGCCGGGCGCAGCGGGTGGCTCCGGGTTCGAGCGCCGGCTAGTCGACTCGCTACCCTGGGAGCCGGTCTTTCCTCACGACCCTTCCCCGAGGGTTCGCACCTAGATCCGCGGACCCGCCCCGTAGAGAGGTTGCCCTATGTCCGCCAGTACCTCGTTCGTCGGCCGGGACATGGCCGTCGACCTGGGCACGGCCAACACCTTGGTGTACGTCCGGGGTCGGGGCATCGTGTTGAACGAACCCTCGGTGGTCGCCATCAACAACACCTCCGGCGGCATCCTGGCGGTCGGCGCCGAAGCCAAGCGGATGATCGGCCGCACACCCGGCAGCATCGTCGCGATCCGTCCGCTGAAGGACGGCGTCATCGCCGATTTCGATACCACCGAGCGGATGCTGCGCTACTTCATCCAGAAGGTGCATCGTCGTCGACACCTAGCCAAACCGCGATTGATCATCTGCGTTCCGTCGGGCATCACCGGGGTCGAGCAGCGCGCGGTCAAGGACGCCGGGTACGCCGCGGGTGCGCGCAAGGTGTTCATCATCGAGGAGCCGATGGCCGCGGCGATCGGTGCGGGGCTGCCGGTGCACGAGCCCACCGGGAACATGGTGGTGGATATCGGTGGCGGTACCTCCGAGGTTGCGGTCATCTCCCTAGGCGGGATGGTGACGAGCCTTTCGGTTCGCGTGGGTGGCGACGAACTCGATAACTCGATCGTGCAGTACATCAAGAAGGAGTACTCCTTGATGCTCGGTGAGCGCACCGCCGAGGAGATCAAGATGGCGATCGGTTCGGCGTTCCCGATGCCCGACGAACCGCACGCCGAGATCCGTGGACGCGACCTCGTCACGGGCCTGCCGCGCACGGTGGTGGTCTCGGCCGAGGAGATCCGCCGGGCGATGGACGAGCCGGTCAATGCGATCGTCGATGCCGTCAAGGCCACCTTGGATCGCACCCCGCCGGAGTTGTCCGGCGACATCATGGATCGGGGCATCGTCCTGACCGGCGGCGGCGCTTTGCTGCGCGGTCTCGACGAGCGGCTGCGCCACGAGACCGGGATGCCGATCATCGTCGCGGAGCGGCCCTTGGAGTGCGTGGCCATCGGTTCGGGCAAGTGCGTGGAGGAATTCGAGGCGCTGCAGCAGGTGCTGATCTCCGAGCCGCGCCGCTAGCAACCGTGAGCGCTGGCCCTGCGGCCGGCCAGGACACGGCAGACTCTCGCCATGCTCTCCCGACGCACCCGGATCGCGCTGGCGGTCTTGGTCGTCGCGTCCCTCACCTTCGTGATCTTGGACCTGCGCGGTGGGGAGGGCCCGCTTTCCAGCGCTCGATCCGCTGTCTCGGCGGTGACCGGTTTGCTGCAGCGGGGCGCGGCCACGGTCTTCTCGCCGGTCACTTCGGCCGGGGACTGGTGGTCCACCTGGCGTAACCAGGCGGGCCAGATCGCCGAACTGCGTGCGGAGAATCGGGAGTTGGAGCGGGCGGTCCGGGAGTCGGCGAGCGATCGGGCGCGCGCGGATGCCCTCGATGAGTTACTGCGGGTGGCAACGGCGGGGCGCTACCGCGTGTTGCCCGCGGAGGTGATCGCGGTCGGTCCCGCGCAGGATTACGCATGGACGGTCACGATCGATGCCGGTTCACTCGACGGCATCGAGCGCGAGATGACGGTCATCAACGGCCAAGGTCTCGTGGGGCGCGTGCTGAAGGTGAACCAGACGACCTCCACCGTCGTGCTGCTGGTGGATGCGTCCGCGGCGGTGGGTGGACGGGTCGCCACCACCGAGGAGATCGGGATCGTCGCGGGAACCGGTCGGCAGGACTCGCTGGACTTCCAGTTGCTCGATCCGCTGGCTGAGTTGGTGATCGGGGATTCCTTGGTGACCTTCGGCTCGCGCGGCGGGCGGCCTTACGCACCGGGGATCCCGATCGGTGAGGTGGTGGACATCACCGGAACGGCCGGTCAGTTGACGCGCGTGGCGACGGTGCGCCCGTTCGTGGATGTCTCGCAGTTGAGCATCGTCGGTGTGGTCGTGCGACCGCCGCGTGAGGACCCCCGGGATTCGGTGTTGCCGCCGCGCGAGGAGCAGCAGGGGCAAGACGAGCAGCAGGGGCAAGACGAGCAGGCCGGCGACGAAGCTAATGACGACGACGCCAACGACGACGCCAACGACGACGCGAACAACGAGGACGCGAACGACGACGCGAACAACGAGGAGGCCAACGTCGATGACGGCGCGAGCACCGAGGCGAACACGCCGTGATCGTCCGTCAGGGCTTGGTCATCGGTATCCCGCTGCTGCTCGCCTCGATCATCCAGGTCACCTTGCTCAGCCGACTCGGCTTGCCCGGCGCCACACCCGATCTGCTGGTGGTGACGGTGGTCGCGGTCGCCTTGGCGATGGGTCCGGTGCAAGGAGCTTTCGCCGGGTTCCTGGCCGGTGCGATCATCGATGTCTCGCCGCCGTCGGACACCGTGGTCGGCGTGAACTCGATCGTGTACCTCGCGATCGGGTTCGTCGCCGGTTACATCGTGGACAACCGCGACCGCACCGTATTCGGCATGATCGTCATCGTCGGGCTCTCCTGCGCGGCCGCCTCGCTGGGTACCGCGATCGTGGATTCCATCCTGGGCAGCCCGCGCGTGCTGTGGGACAGCGTGCCGCTGATCACCTTGTCCAGCGCCCTCTACGGGGCGCTGCTGGCCCCGGCCGTCGTGCCGTTCATGGAATGGTTGACCAAGAAGCTCGCCCCCGAGGTGCTGCTGGAGGGATGATCCGGCCCGGCTTGAGGCCCGGCACGAGGTCCGGCACGAGGTCCGGCACGAGGTCCGGCACGAGGGCCCGTGGAGGGGTCGGGAACGTCGATCCCCGGCTGGGCGTCGTACCGTCTAGGCAGGGATAGCGCCCAGACGGGTACCGCCGGAGGGTCCGCGCGTCGCCAGATCGGGAGGTGGCATGAGCCAGCGATCGAATCTGCGTCTGCTGATCCTGGGCGCTTTGATGTTCTCGCTGGTGATGACCCTGCTCGGCCGGCTGTACTACCTGCAGGTGGTGACCGGCGAGGAGTACAAGACCGCCGCGGTCAACAACACCGTTCGCGAGGTAGTCGAACCCGCGGTTCGTGGATTGATCCTGGACCAGGCCGGTCGCCCGCTGGTGGCGAACCGAACCTCGCTGGTGGTCACGGTGGACAAGGTGGTCCTGGAACGCGAACCCGACGACGGCGCCGCCGTGATCGATCGCCTCGGGGAGATCTTGGACATCCCGCCGCAGGACATCGCTGATCAGTTGATGCCGTGCGGCACCGAGGGCGCCAAGCCGCCGCCGGTGTGCTGGAACGGAACGCCGTACCAACCGGTGCCCATCGCGCAGGACGTGGATCCGCAAACGGCGCTGTCCATCATGGAGAAAGGGCAGTTGTATCCCGGTGTCGAAGCCAAGCTGACGGCCATCCGCGAGTACCCGCAGCCGTTCAACGTGAACGCGGCGCACATCCTGGGATACCTCGGCCCGGTGACCGAGGAGCAACTCGAGGCACAAGGCGGCACCACCGCCTACGACCGACTACGACGCACCGACGTGGTGGGCCG
>CAJXNV010000029.1 GCA_913057155.1 uncultured Actinomycetes bacterium
AAGTCGTGCCAGGTGCGATACGAGTAGTCGTGCTTGCTCAATTCGGCGACGTTCGACGCCGAGACCGACCCTCGGCCCCGCGAAGTGCGATCGATCCGACGATCGTGCACGCACACCAACGTTCCGTCGGAGGTCAGCCGGACATCGCACTCCAAAGCATCGGCGCCGTCCTCGATCGCCTGCAAATACGCCGCGAGGGTGTGCTCAGGCTCGAGAAAGGATGCTCCCCGGTGCGCCACAACCTGCGGTCGATGGACGCTCACCTGCTCAGCCTTGCACGACGCCTCGCACGACGCCGCGAAATCAGGACGCTATTGGCTCTGAGAAGCGCTTGGCACGGGACACGCTTCGGGGATGCCGGGGATCGAATCGCCGGCCTGCTTCACGGCATCAACGAAGTACGTGAAACTCGTACTCCCTTCGGGCAGGAATAGCGGAGCGGCGGACACCAAGTCAGCGCCGCAACCGACGTCCGGACCCGAGCAACTGTCGACGTATTTCATCCACTCACCCGGATTCTCATCGATCACCGGGCAAGTGCACGTCGCTGTCCCGTCCTCGTTCGTTGTGCAAAGGGCTCCGTAGCAGTCTGCGTACTCGCCCCCGGTGCACTTCACTGAGTTAGCCTGCGTGACGTTCGAGGTCGTGAATGTCGACATCAACAGGTCGACCTGCTGCAGTGCAGTGAAGGAACTCGTGGGAACGGGACTGAGGGTCCAGGTGTCCTGAAGCACCTGACAGGTGCATTGCGCATTACCGTTGGCGTCTGGGTCGCCGCACTTCGCCTGGTTGCAGATGGCGAAGTCACCTTTGAAGACATAGCCATTCGGCGTGATGATGGAACCGTCACCGGACACGGGGAAGGGCGATACCGATACAGCCGAACTCGAAGGCGAGGCTGTCGGTTCGGCAGAGTCGAAAGTCTCAGCCGAGCAGCCGACGAGGAGCCCAGCCGCCAAGACGGCGCCGATCCCGATCGACTTGCGATGTGCCAGGAATGCCATGAACGACGACGGGTTCACGGTGTCAGACTAGCTACACCGAGGTCGGCTGAAGACTCGATGCCTGTCCCGCCAAGTAGGACAACCCGAATGCACTCAGCAATCCGTTGCCGGCGAGGTAGCCGTCGGCCCCATGCCCGGAGATCCCAGCGGCGGCACCGCCGGCGGCATACAGGCCAGGAACCGGGGTTCCATCATTGCGGAGTACTTGCGCATTGCCGTCGACCAGCAAGCCGCCTTGGGTGTGGAACAAGGCGGGCTGCACCTTGATCGCCACGTACGGCGGACGCAGGACGTCTTCGAAGGTGGTGCGGCCGAACTCATCGGGACCTTCACCTCGGGCGGCGCGGTCAGCTGCCGCCAGAGTCTCCGCGAGCACCTCGGAATCCACATCGAGCACCTGGGCCAAGGCCGAGGCGTCGTCGGCGCGACGCAATGCCCCGCTTTCCACCGTCTCCTGGTAGTCCCGGAACGCCAGGCACGCCTCGTGCACTCGCTCGTCGAGGATGAGCCAGCCTCGCGCGCCGGGTTGGGCCGCCAGCATGGCGGCGTACTCGCTGTATCCGCAGGTCTCGTCACCGAAGCGACGTCCCTCGGTGTTGACCAGGATCGCGCCGTGCATGATCGTCGCCCAGCCGGCCAACGTGGATCCGTGCACCGCCAACGCGGCGTGGCCTTGATAAGCGTCCAAGTACCCCGCAGATGCACCGTGCCGCTCGCCGATTCGAATCGCATCCCCGCGCGAGGCATCGCTGCCGTGATAGACCGCATCCGCGATCTCGGGGATGAACCGCCGCACCATCTCGGTATCGGCACCGAAACCGTTCGTGGCCATCAATACCGAACCGGTCGAGATCTCCTCGCGGGAACCATCGGGCATCTCGATCACCGCCACCATCTCGCCAGCCGATGAGGTCTGGACGTCGACGAGTCGCGCCGGCACCAGCATGTCGATGCCATCGTTCGCATCGACCCGGGAGAGCAGGTGCGCGAGCACCCGATCGCCCTTGCGCCCGTCGATCGAATGGCACCGGTCAACGGAGTGTCCGGGGTAGTGGAAGTCGGTGATCAGGTGCAGATCCACACCTTGGCTGTCGGCCATCCATTCCACGAGCTCGGCGCTGACGTTCGTCAGCGTCTGGGTGATCAGCGGGTCGGCGCTGCCCTTGGTCTTCTTGCGGATGTCCGCAGCGAAGATCTCCGGTGAGTCCTCGATACCGAGTTCTCGCTGCCACCTACTTCCGGCGCCGGGGAACATCGCGGTGGACATCGAGGTGTTGTTCCCGCGCCGGAAGTGCTCACTTGCATCGATCAGCAGGACGCGTGATCCGAGTTCGGCTGCGCGCAACGCACCAGCGAGCCCACCGCCGGCACCGGCTACCACCAAATCGACATCGCTCATCGCGCTTCGGCCGCCATCGCTTCGAGGGCTTCCTGGGTCGGATCGACCACGCGAACACCGAGGCCTTCCTCATCGACGTCCACTGCCGAGCAGCCGTTGATCACGCTGCGGGCACCACGGTCCGCCAGCGCGGCAACGGCTTCGGTCATCGCCGCATTCCACATCTCGTGATTGGTGACGGCCTCGAACGGCAGATCCATCACCTGCACATCCACCAGGGAGTCATCCATCCCGTACTCGGCGAGCCGGCGGCGCAGTTCCTTCGCGATGGCCTCGTTGCGCACGATCACCCCGAACGGCTCGCCGGTGGCGGTCACCGACGCCACCGCTTGATGCAGCAGGCCGCGAGCAGCATCGTCGCCCTTGCTCGGCGCGAATGCCGGATCCAGGACGCAGTCGGGAAGCACGAGGTCGAAGCCGGCACGCGACGAAGCCATCACCTCGGCTACGTATTCGTCGCTGGCGAGGACGTCGTCGTCGGTATTCAACGCGGTGGGCGCGCCTTCGGGCAGGTCGACGACCGTCACCTCGACACCCTCCGGAGCCAGCCGGGCGTACCGCTCTTGCCGACGCTTGAGTTCCTCGCCGCCCACATGGATGGGTGTGATCGCCAAAATGCGCATGCTCACTCCTTGCTCTCGGTCATGTTCCCCGTTGCCGGCCAACGGAGCAATTCGCAAAGTTCGAGAACCGACGACGACGCCACTAGTTGCTCGGCGAACATCCAAATGCGTGCCACCAGGGCCGGATCGATCAATCGACTGCCTTTGGAGTGCAGTGCAGCGGCATCGAGTGGGGCGTAGTCGCTGTCACCGATCGGGTTGGGCACTTCCTCGACGTATTCGGTGCCGTCGGTGAGCTCTATGCGCACCCGGGCCACTCGCTCCTGCGGAAGACGCGCGGTGAGGGTGTCGTCGTCGTGCACTCGCACCCGAGCTGCCAAGGCCCGGATATCGGGATCCTGCAAGCGATCGGGGCCGTGCTGAGCGGGGGTGATCTGCCCCTCGCGAAGCGCGACGGCCACCACGTAGGGGATGGAGAACATGGCGGCAAGGCGTGAGCCGGGTTCGGGATCGGCTAGCCCCGCGGCAAGCGCATGCGTGTGGACGTCGATCACCGCGACACCCGCTGTCGGGACATCGCGCAGGTGCGGGTGCCGATCGGCCAATGCGAGCACCGCATCGATCGGTGGATGGGTGAAGGCGCAGGCGGCGTGCACTTTGAAGTAGTTGCTGCGCGCATCCCATCGCTCGCCTAGCTGGTCAGTGAGCGCGCTTGGATCCCAGGCGCCGAGGATCCCTCCGAGCACGGGCTCGGCTGTTCCGGTGTTCTGCGTCGATCCGGCGGAGGCCAAGTAGGCCGACGCGATGCCGGACATCTGCGCGGCTCCCATCCACGAGTTGCGCACCAGGTTGCCGTCCAGCGCGCTGGAGAAGTGCCCCGCGATACCCATGCCGCTGCCGTGGTCGATGGCAGCGGCAACACCAGCTCCATCGAGGCCGAGGAGTTTCGCGCATCCCGCTGCCGCTGCAGCGACACCCCAGTTGCCGTGCGGATGCACTCCGCCACCGAGGGTGGTTGCCCGTCCGAACCGAGCAGCGACCTCGTAGCCGGCAGCCACTGCGAGTGCGCAGTCCTCACCGCTGGCGCCTCGCGCGATTCCCAGCGCCAACACCGCGGGAAGCACGTGCGCAGCCGGATGGCCCTTGGCGAACTTATTGCCTTCGTCTTGTTCGAGGGCGACGCCGACCGTTCCGATCACCCACGCGGCCAGTTCGGCCACCGTAGTGACCGTCGTGCCGGGAATCGGCACCGGGCCAGCAGGCAGGGGCCACGATTCGAGCAGGCTTCGATACTCCGGGAGTTGCGCTCCGGCGCTGGCGACGGTCAGGTAATCGGCCCAGATGAGTTGGTGGCGCTCGGCTACGTCCGCGGGAACGTCGCTCCAGCGCAGGTCGGCTACCCAGGCACCCAGGCGCGCTACGGAGTCCGCAGTCTGCGCGTGCACTACATGCCCAAGTAGGCCTGGCGCACCCGCTCGTCGTCGAGCAGGTGCACGCCCTTGCCCTCGAATGCGATTTCACCGTTCTCGATCACGTAGGCGCGATCGCTGATGGCCAGCGTGGCGGCGGCGTTCTGCTCGACGATCAGCACGGTCACTCCGCTGTCTCGGATCTTGCCCACCGCCTCGAGGACTTGGCTCACCAGTTTGGGCGCCAAGCCGATGCTCGGCTCGTCGAGCATCAGCAACTTGGGCCGGGCCATGAGTCCTCTACCGATCGCCAGCATCTGCTGCTGCCCACCACTCATCGTCTCGGCGTTCTGCGATTTGCGTTCGGCGAGGATCGGGAAGAGTTCGTAGACCTGGTCGAGTGCTTCGCGGCGCTCGTTCTTGTTGGCCGTCCACGCACCCATAGCGAGGTTCTCCTCGACCGTGAGGGTGCCGAACAGTTCACGGCCTTCGGCCACCTGGACTAGGCCCATGGCAACGCGCTTGTCGCTGCGCATGTTCGTGACGTCTTGGCCATCGAAGGTGACCGATCCGCCGCGCGCGGGAACGAGTCCGGAGATGACGCGAAGCGTGGTGGTCTTGCCGGCACCGTTCGCACCGAGCAGCGCGACGATTTCACCCTTGTCGACCTGCATGGTCATGCCTTGCAGGATCTGCAGGGCTCCGTATCCCGCCGTGAGGTCAGTGAGCGTCAGCATCGGTCACCTCATCTCCGAGGTAGGCCTCGATGACATCGGGATTGGCGACGACCTCTTCGGGGGTGCCGAAGGCGAGCATCTCGCCTTGGTTCAGTACCAGCACCCGATCCGACAGGGCCATCACGGCGGCCATTACGTGTTCCACGAACAGCAAGGTGGCGCCTTCATCGCGGATGGACAACAGCAGATCGATCACCGGTTGCCGCTCGGTGGGCACGAGACCGGCGAGCACTTCGTCGAGCATGAGCACGCGTGGGTGCAGCGCGAGGGCGCGCGCGAGCTCTAGCCGCTTCAACCCGGCGGTGGGCAGGTCCTTGGAGGTGCGGGTTGCGTACTGGGACAGCCCGACGCGCTGGAGGATCTCCCAGCCCTCCTCCTCGGCTTCCTTCTCGCTCTCACCGCGTGCGGCGGCGGCAACGGCCACGTTCTCCAGCACGGTCATCGAACCGAACGGGCGCATCAACTGGAACGTACGCACCATGCCGGCGCGGGCCAGGCGGGCGTCGGACCAGCCGGTGACGTCCTGCCCTTCGTAATGCACGGTGCCCGTGCTGGGCGGGAACATGCCGGCCATGCAGTTGAACAGCGTGGTCTTGCCGGCACCGTTGGGCCCGATGATGCCCAGAACTTCCCCGGGTTCCACGGTGAAGGAGACATCGTGCAGTGCGCGCAGGCCCTTGAAGGACTTGCCGATGTGTTCGACGGTGACGATCGGGCTCATCGCTTGGTCACCTTCTCCTTGATGGTTCCGAACACGCCCTTGGGCAGGAACAAGATGACGATGATGATCAAGATCGCATAGAGCATCACATCGAGTCCGGTGCGGCCTTCGAGGAAGTCCAGGAAGGGCGGCGGGTTGCGCAGGATGGCGGCGGTGATGTCGTTCAGCGGGGCTAGGAGGACCGAACCGACGATCGGACCCCAGATGGTGCCGATGCCGCCGACCACGGGGATCAGGATCGCTTCGATCGAGCGGTAGGCACCGAAGCCGAGTTCGGGATCGATGAACAGGTAGAACTGGGTGTAGAAGACACCGGACACGGCACCGATCGAGCCGCTCAGCGCGATCGCGGTGAGCTTGTACCGCAGTACCGGAACGCCGAGCGAGGACGCAGCCGTCTCGTCTTCTCGGATGGCCACGGTGAAGCGCCCGGCCTTGGATCGCACGAACACGATCGTGACCACCAGGCAAGCAGCCATGAGCCCGAGGCCAAGCCAGAAGTAGTTCGGGCTTCCCGCCGGGAACTGCATCATCCACCAGCTCGACCCTTGGATAAGGGGGACGTTGTAGCCCACCGAGGAGTTCACGATGTCGGCGCTTTGCACGATGATGCGCAGCATCTCGGCGAAGGCGAAGGTAGCGAGCGCGAAGTAGGTGCCGCGGAGCTTGTAGCGGAAGCACAGCCACCCGACGATCACGCCGTAGAGCGCGGCCACGCCCATGCCGACGACCATGCCGATCCACGGACTGATGCCGAAGTTGACCAGCAGGATCGAGGACGAGTATCCGCCGATTCCGAAGTAGGCAGCGTGGCCGAAGGAGAACATTCCGCCGAAACCGCTCATGATGTTCCAGGACATCCCGAGCATCGCGAAGATGAGAACGCGGATAGCGACGGCTTCTTGACCCTGGTCGAGTAGCAGCGGTAGCGGGAAGGCGAGGACGACGAGGACGATCACCGCGATGATGTTCGCGTCGAAGAACCGCCGCTTGCGCAGCGGCGATGGCACGGTCTGAACCAAGGTTTCGCTCATGTCAGGATCCGCTCGAGAACAGGCCCTGCGGGCGCAGGAACAAGATCAACACGAACACGATGAACACACCGAGCAGGTTGCTCTGGTCGGGGAACAAGATGCCTCCGAACTGTTCTGCTAGGCCGACGATCAATCCCCCGAAGAGCGCTCCCAATACCTTGCCGAGGCCGCCGAGCACCACGATCACGAAGGCGGTGATGTTGAAGACCTCACCGGCCACCGGTGTGATCGACACGATCGGCGAGACCATGGTTCCCGCGGCACCCGCGCACGCGATACCGAGTGCGAAGGTGATGATGTAGATGCGCTTGGTGTTGATACCGACCAGCTTCGCGCCGGTCGGGTTCGAAGCAACAGCGCGGATCGCGGTTCCGATCGGAGTGCGCTGCAACATGATGTAGAGAGCCAGCGCGAGCACCATGGCTCCGATGAAGGCGATGACCCTGGATTGCGTGGCCACCGCACCGAAGATGTTGAAGACGCGATCCTGCGAGGTTCGCACGGACTGCGGATTGCCACTGAACAGCAGCAACAGGGTGTTCTCGATCAGCAACCCGATGCCGAGCGTGAGTAGCAGTGTGTTGGCGTGGCTTTCGCCCATCGCCCGGTTGATGATGAACTTCTGGATCACGATGCCGAGCAGCAACAACGACGGCACGCTGACGATCAAGGTCAGGTAGGGGTTCCAGCCGAAGTTGGAGGACAGCACGTACGTGACGTACATGCCCAAGGTCACGAAGGCGCCAGTGGCGAAGTTGATGATGTGTAGGACGCCGAAGATCAAGGTCAGGCCCAGGGCGACCAGGCCGTAGACCCCGCCGGCGAGAAGCCCGGTCACCAGCGCCTGGGTCAGGATCAGCCCACTGCCGTCGGTACGCAGGAAGGCCAGGAAGAAGACGACCGCCGCGATCGCGATGGTGACCAGGATCGGGCGGAGGTTAACGGGGATGCCGCGGCTAGGTGCCTCGGCTTCGGTGGCCGGGGACGGCGCCTGGGTGGCCGACATGTCATCCCTTCTGCTGTTCACGGTTCCGCGTCACCCGCTTGAGTGGCGCAGAGGGGGTGGTGGCCCTCGGTGGGCCCGGCAGGATCTGCTGCCGGGCCCACCGAGTAGTTCGGCCGGTGCTACTCGGTCGTGCCTAGTCGAAGCGCGGGGCGTTCTCCGCCACGTTCTCCGGGTAGACCTGGACGATCGCGTCGTCTTGCACCTGCATCACGATCGGGCTGCCGTTGACGTTCTCACCGGTCTCGTCGAACTGGATCGGACCGATGGTCGCGAGCAGCGAGTCCAGGTTGGTCTCGGCGATCGCATCGCGCAGGGCGATCGGATCATCCGAGCAGGACTGCTCGAGTGCATTGGCGATCACCCGCACTGCCTCGTAGGAGTGCGTGGCGGAGGTCTTCATTTCCTCGCCGTAGCTCTCCTCGAAGCGAGCCGCGATGTCCTGCGTGGTCGGGTTGGTCACGTCGAGGTGGTAGTTGACGTTGAAGAAGCCCTCGCCCGCACCAGCGACGTCCGCCGGGAAGGACGGGTTGTCGAACGCGCCCTGGGCGATGCCGTAGATGAGCTTGGCGCCCGGGTCAACGGCACTGATCGCCTCGGTGGCGAGCACGCCGTCGCCGTAGTAGCCGGTCACCACGATGACGTCGGGGGCCGCAGCCTTGACCTCGGTCATCTCGGTGGTCAGGTCCGTAACGCCGAAGGCGTCGTAGGAGATGACGGGCTCGACGGTCCAGCCGTACTCGCTCGCTGCCTCGTTGAAGGCCTCGTACACGCTGGTGCCGAAGGCCGACTGCTCGTGCAGCATCGCGATGGTGGAGACCTCGATGCCCTCGGCCTCGGTGAGCTCGTTCAGGAACAACGCACCCTGGGCACCCATCGCCGAAGCGTTCGGCTGGATGCGGAAGGTGTTCTGGTAGCCCTGATCGAGGATCTCGTCGGCTACGGCCACGTCGATCACGAACGGCACGCCATTGCGCTCGGCAACGGTGGCGATGTTGGATGCCACTGCGGACTGGTACGGCCCGACGAGTGCGATCGCGCCTTCTTGGATCAACCGCTCGGCCTCGGACTGGCCGACCTCGGGGGTGCCGGTGCTGTCCGCGCTGAGGATCTCGATCTGCGCGCCGTCGAGGCACTGGATGCCACCGGCCGCGTTGATGTCGTCGGCTGCCAGCACTGCGCCGGCATCCATCTGCAGGCCATCGGCTGCTAGGCCGCCGGTGAGCGGGTGGACAGATCCGATCTTGATGGTCTCGACCGAAGCAGCCTCTTCACCGGAATCGTCGGACTCCTCTGCGGTCTCTTCGGTGGTCTCCGCCGTGGTCTCCTCGGCGGTGTCCGTTGCTGCGTCGCTATCCGCGTCGCCCCCGGAGGAGCACGCGGCAAGGACGAGGGCGAGACCGGCGAGTCCCGCTGCGAGCTTGGAAGCCCTCATCTACTTACCCCTTTCGTCGTGCAGCCATCTGCCGCATCGCGCTGCCTTCGCACGGTTCCGACGGATCGCCTTCGGAGACGATTCGAGTGTTTCGGTCACCGATACAACTTGCAGTGCTGGGAAGCCTTGCACCGGCATCACACCCTGTCAATTGGAAGGCAAAGCGTGAAACACGATTGTTATCAACGATTTTCCTGGCTGGAATTGCCAGGCGCCTGCGGGTCTGGGAGGATGCCAATATTCCGCTGAGCGAAACAACTCACGGAGTGATTTGCGCGAGTGGGCCCAGTAAGTGGCACCATCGACGCGCAGAGCACCCGCGGCAACGAGAGTCGATGCCGCCCGGATCCGCAGGGGGTAGATACGTGAGTCCGACTAGGCAGGCATCACCGATCGGCACGGAAGGCGCTACCCGCGTTGCCGATGTCCTGCTGCTGTTCCTCGGCGACGCCGACGAACTCGGAGTCACCCAGATCGCCCGCGAACTGCAGGTTTCCAAAGCCGTCGTGCACCGTGTCCTGCAAAGCATGGTCGCCCGCGGGCTCCTATCCCAGGACCCGGAACGACGCACCTACCGACTCGGCGCAGCGGCCGTTTCCATCGGAGCGCGGGCGTTGCGCGACAGTGATCTGCGTTCGGTCGCCGAGCCGATCCTGCGGACCTTGCGCGACGAAACCAACGAGACCACCACCTTGAGTCAGTACTTCGACAACGACCGCGCATACGTGGCGCAGTTCCCCAGCCCGCAGGAGATCAAGATGCTGGTCGAGATCGGGCGCCGCTTCCCGCTGCACGCCGGCTCCTCGAGCAAGGTGATCTTGTCCAACCTCGACGACGAACACCGGCAGGCGATCGTCGATGGAGCCTTGGAGCAAGTCACACCGAGCACCGTCATCGACCGCATGGAACTCGCCACCGAACTCGAGCACGTTCGCGAGCAGGGCTACTCCGTCTCGCGCGGCGAACGGCAGCCCGGCGCCGGCGCCGTCGCCGCACCGGTTTTCGGTTACACCGGCGATGTCGTCGGCGCCATCTCGGTTTGCGGTCCGGCGCAACGCTTCGATGAGGTCACCGTCGCCCGCCTCATCCCGCAAGTGGTCCGCGCAGCGCAGGACATCTCCCACGGCATGGGTTGGTCCCCACGGGTGGCTTCCTCCGCGCAGGGAAAGGAGGCCTGATGAGCGACCAGCCCACGAGCGGACCGTTAGCCGGACTCAAGGTCATCGATGCCGCCACCTTGTTCGCCGGACCGATGGCCGCCACCATGCTCGGTGATTTCGGCGCCGAGGTCTTGAAGGTCGAGCACCCCACCAAGGCCGATCCGGTGCGTTGGCACGGCGCCAGCAAGGACGGCGTCGGCCTGTGGTGGAAGATGATCGGCCGCAACAAGCGCGCGATGACCCTCTACCTCGGCTCTCCCGAAGGTCAGGCCATCCTCAAGGAATTGATCGAGGACGCCGATGTCCTGATCGAGAACTTCCGCCCCGGAACCTTGGAGAAGTGGGGACTGTCCCCGGAGACACTCCACGAGATCAACCCCGGCCTGGTCATCGCGCGCGTGACCGGCTTCGGTCAGTTCGGGCCGTACTCCAGTCGAGCGGGTTTCGGCACGCTCGCCGAGGCGATGAGCGGGTTCGCCGCCGTCACCGGCGAGCCCGACGGCCCGCCCACGCTTCCACCGTTCGGTCTGGCCGACGGCATCGCGGCACTGACCACCGCCTACGCGATCATGGTCGCGCTGCGCGCCCGCGACACCACCGGCAAAGGCCAGGTCATCGACATGGCCATCATCGAACCGATCCTCACCGTTGTCGGCCCGCAACTGCTCGCCTACGACCAACTCGGCACCTTGCAGCCGCGGTTGGGCAACCGCTCGAGCAGCAACGCCCCACGCAACACCTACCGGACCAAGGACGGCAGTTGGGTCGCGATCTCCACGAGCGCGCACAGCATCGCCGAGCGGGTGATGCGCCTGGTCGGGCGACCGGAGTTCATCGACGAACCATGGTTCGCCAGCGGTGCCGAACGCGCCAAGCACGCAGATGAACTCGACGAAGCCGTCGGAAGTTGGATAGCCGAACGCGACCGCGACGAAGTGATGCGCGCCTTCGAGGAAGCCGACGCCGCAGTCGCACCGATCTACAACGCCAAGGACATCCTCGAGGACCCACAGTTCAACGCCCTGGGCACGATCAAGACACTTGACGATGAGGAACTGGGCCCAATCCGCATGCAGAACGTGCTGTTCCGTCTTTCCGATACTCCCGGGGAGATCAAGCACCCGGGTGTCTCGCAAGGTCACGACACCGACGACGTCCTCCGCGAACTCGGCAAGACCGACGAGGAGATCGCGCGCCTGCGCGAAACCGGTGCCGTATGAGCAACCTCGAAGGCAAGCCCACCAAGCCCACACGCCCGTGGCGCAGCTGGCTCTACGTTCCCGGTGACCGCCCCGATCGCATCGACAAAGCGATCGCCGGCGACGCCGACTGCGTGATCATCGATCTCGAGGATGCGGTCGCCCCCGAACACAAGGACCAAGCCCGCACCAACGTTCTCAACGCCACGCAGGTCGCCCAAGCCAAGCCAGTATTGGTACGCATCAATGCATCCGGCACCACGTGGCAAGCAGCCGACCTCGCCGCACTCGGCCAAGCCGAACACCTCGCCGGTGTCCGTATTCCCAAGGCCGAGAACCCCACCCAAGTCGAGGCGATCGCCGCCCGACTACCCGAAACTCCGCTGCATCTACTCATCGAATCGGCGAAAGGCCTGCAAGCCAGCGACGATCTCGCCCACGCGCACCCGAACGTCGCGAGCATCGCCCTCGGGGAAGCCGACCTACGCGCGGATCTGAACATCACCGACGAAGCGCACCTGGCCTACGCACGCGGACGCATCGTGGCCAGCGCCGCTGCCGCAAAACTCCCGGCACCCCCGCAAAGCGTCTTCACGAACCTGGATGACGATGCTGCTCTGCGCGCGACCAGCCTCACCGCGAAGGCGGCGGGTTTCTTCGGTCGCACCGTCATCCACCCTCGTCAGGTCACGATCGTCAACGAGGTATTCCTACCCACCACCGCCGAAGTCGACCAAGCGCGAGCATTGATCGACGCTCTGCACGACAGCACGCATGCACCCGGTGAAACAGTCTCCGCCGCACTCGTCCTTCCCGATGGCCGCTTCGTGGATCCGGCGGTCGCCGCGGGCGCGCAACGCATCGTCGACATCGCCGATTCCTACGGCACCCAAGAGCAGAACACCGCACAGGAAGGTGTGTCATGACCAGCACCCAAGCGCTCATCGATGCCGTCAGCGGCGGCACGCGAGTGGTCGATCTCGCGCAGCCGATGCACGCGCAGATGCCCACCTCGCCCAACCACCCCGGCTTCCGGCTGTCCTACCTGCGCCGCCACGGGGACATGGTTCGCCCCGACGGAGCTTCCGCAGCCAACGAGCTCATCGTCACCGGTGGTCACGTCGGCACACACACCGATGCCCTCGCGCACGTGTCCTACAACGGCATGCTGCACGGGAACGTGCCGATCGAGGAAGCCTTCCAAGGCGGCCGCTTCGTTTCGCACGGCATCGACCAGTTCACCCCGCTGGTCACCCGCGGCATCTTCTTGGACATCCCGGCCACCCAGGGCGTGGAGATCCTGCCCGCCGGCTACCCGATCGAGGTCGCGGATCTGGAGAAGGCGTGCGCGGCGATCGGCACCGAGCCACGCGAACGCGACGCGGTGATCATCCGCACCGGCTGGGGCCGGCACTTCCACGACGATCACGAGGCCTACCTCGGTCAAACCCACGGAGTTCCCGGTCCCACCGCCGACGCCGCGAAGTGGCTCGCCGAACGCAAGATCGCAGTTACCGGCGCCGATTCCACCGCCTACGAGCACATCTCCGCGGGCAAGGGCCACAGCGTGCTGCCCGCGCACAACGTCCTGCTCGTCGAACACGGCATCAACATCATCGAGCACATGGGCCTGGAGAAGGCCAGCGAGGAACACCTCACCGAGTTCATGTTCGTGCTCGCGCCGCTGAACATCCTCGGTGGCACCGGTTCACCCACCCGTCCGATCGCCGTTGTCGGAACCGACTAGGCGAACAGCGAGAACATGAACGACGACGCCACCTTGGCCCACCGCCTCGCCGCAATCGCCGCGAACACCGCCCAACACGGTCTCGATGCCGAACTGCGCGCGCAGACTGCGCAACGGGTAACGGATGCGTTAGGCAACGCCCTCGGTGCAGCCCACCTTCCCGTCGTGGAACAGATGCGCACGCTCATCGACGGTTGGGGTGGTCATGCGCAGTCCTCGATCGTCGACGGCGCAGCCACCAGCGCGCCGAACGCCGCGCTCCTGAACGGCACGATGGCGCACGCCCTCGATTTCGACGACACCCATCTGCCGAGCGTTCTGCACCCGAGTGCCTCGGTAGTGCCCGCAGCCTTCGCCGCTGCCGAACTCGCCGATTCCACCGGCCCACAGTTGCTCGACGCGATCGCAATGGGTGTCGAAGTGACCTGCCGCCTGGGCATGGCCGGCTACGACACCGAACTCGGCAACTCGATCTTCTTCGAACACGGCCTGCATGCCACGTCGATCACCGGAACCATCGGCTCGGCGGTCGCCGCGGCGATGCTGCTCGATCCGCGCGAGGACGTCATCGCTTCCGCTATCGGTATCTCCTCCAGCATGGGCGCCGGACTTCTCGAAGCCAACCGCACCGGTGGCACCGTCAAGCGCCTCCACTGCGGATGGGCGGCGCACGGTGGCGTGACCGCAGCGCAGGCCGCCGCCGCCGGCGTGACCGGCCCACCCACCGTGCTCGAGGGCCGCTTCGGATTCCTGCAGGCCTACCTCGCCGATCGCGCCGATCTCGACGCCGTCACCGAGAACCTCGGCACCGAATGGGTGATCCCCACACTGTTCTTCAAGCCCTACCCGTGCAACCACTTCACCCACGCCGGCATCGATGCGGCGCGTGCGATGAAGGCCAAGGGCATCGACCCCGATCGGATCAGCGCGCTGACTCTCGGCGCACCCACTCCGGTGCTGCGCACCATCGCCGAACCACGCGAGGACAAAGCGCATCCGAAGTCCGGTTACCACGCGGCGTTCAGCGGACCGTTCACGGTCGCGAGCGCTTTCTATTCCGAGCACGGCCTCGGTCTGTTCCACGAGGACTTCACCGATGCGGCCGCCGAGGATCCCAAGAGGCTCGCCTTGGCCGCGAAGGTCACGTGCGAGCCGAATGCCGAGTGCGATGCGATCTTCCCGTACCAATTCCCCGCGGTGCTAACGGCAACGATGGACGACGGCACCGAGATCACCGAGAAGGTGCTGGTCAACCGCGGCGGCCCGGGCAACCCGCTCAG
>CAJXNV010000030.1 GCA_913057155.1 uncultured Actinomycetes bacterium
ATTCGGGTGGTGGTCGCCAAGCCCGGGCTCGATGGGCACGATCGCGGTGCGAAGGTGATCGCGCGGGCCTTGCGTGATGCCGGCGTGGAGGTCATCTACACGGGCTTGCATCAAACCCCGCAGCAGGTCGTCGATGCGGCACTGTCCGAGGATGCGGACTTCATCGGGATGAGCATTTTGTCCGGCGCGCATATGACGCTGTTCGCCGAAGTGATGGATCTGCTCAAGGCCAGCGATGCCACCGACATCGTGGTGTTCGGCGGCGGCATCATCCCCGAGGGTGACATTCCCGCCCTCGAGGAGATGGGCGTCGCGCGCATCTTCACCCCCGGCACCCCCACCCAGGAAGTGGTCGACTGGGTCGAGCAGAACGCCCCCGACCGCGCGCTCAAGTAGAAGGACTCCAGCCCACATCAGACGGGCTACCGACCCTCGAGGAGAACTGTGGACCTGTACGAGTACCAGGCCAGGGACTTGTTCACCAAGCACCAGGTGCCGACGACATCCGGTGCCGTGTGCACTACCGCCGACGAAGCCGAGGCGATCGCGCAGCAGATCGGTGGACCGGTCGTGGTGAAGGCGCAGGTGAAGACCGGGGGTCGGGGCAAGGCCGGTGGTGTCAAACTCGCCGAGGATCCCGCTGACGCCCGAGCCAAGGCCGACGCCATCTTGGGCATGGACATCAAGGGCCACACCGTGCACCGCGTACTCGTCGCCGAAGCCTCGGACATCGCCGAGGAGTACTACGTGTCCTTCCTGTTGGATCGCACGAATCGATCGTTCCTTGCGATGGCCAGTGTGGAAGGCGGCGTCGATATCGAGGAGGTCGCCGCGACCAAGCCCGAGGCGCTGGTACGGATGCGGGTCGATGCCCTCGAGGGTGTCTCCCCGGCTCTGGCCCGGGAGATCACCGATGCGGCCGATTTCCCCGAGCCGATCCGTGCCCAGGTAGCCGACATCCTGGTCGACCTGTGGCGCACCCTGACCGAGGAGGACGCCACCCTCGTCGAGGTCAACCCGTTGGTGCAAACGCCGGATGGCACGGTGCTCGCGCTCGACGGCAAGGTCACCCTCGATGGCAATGCGATGTTCCGGCACCCCGATCACGAGGCGTTGATCGATACCGAGGGAACCGACCCGATCGAATTGCGTGCTGGCGAGTTGGACTTGAACTACGTCAAGCTCGACGGATCGGTCGGCATCATCGGTAACGGCGCCGGGTTGGTGATGAGCACGCTGGATGTCGTCGCCTACGCCGGTGAGGAATTCGGCGGAGTGCTACCGGCGAACTTCCTGGATATCGGTGGTGGTGCCTCCGCCGAGGTGATGGCCAACGGATTGGACATCGTCCTCGGCGACCCGGGTGTGGAAGCGGTGTTCGTCAACGTGTTCGGTGGCATCACCGCCTGCGACGCCGTCGCCAACGGCATCGTGCAGGCGATGACGATGCTCGCCGAGCGCGGCGAGGCCGTCACCAAGCCGATCGTGTGCCGCATCGACGGCAACAACGCCGAAGAGGGACGCCGCATCCTGCAAGAGGCCGAGCACGACCTCATCGAACTCGTGGAAACCATGGACGACGCCGCCCGCCGGGTCGCCGAACTCGCAGCCGCTCGCTCGGCAGGAAAGTAGGGAAGAGCAGATGGCCATCTGGCTGGATTCAAGCAGCAAGATCCTCGTCCAGGGCATGACCGGATCCGAGGGCACCAAGCACACCCGCCGCATGGTCGCCAGCGGCGCGCAGGTGGTGGCCGGCGTGACCCCCGGCAAGTCCGGCCAGGACGTCGACGGCATCCCCATCTTCGACGACGTCGCCACCGCCATGGAGCAAACCGGCGCGAACGTCAGCGTCGTCTTCGTTCCCCCGAAGTTCGCCAAAGGCGCGGTGGAAGAGGCCGTGGATGCGTCCATTCCCCTGTGCGTCGTCATCACCGAGGGCATCCCGGTGCACGACACCGCGCAGTTCTTCCAGTACGCGCAGAACTCCGGCGGCACCCGGATGATCGGCCCGAACTGCCCGGGCATCATCTCCCCGGGGCAGTCCAACGCGGGCATCATCCCCGCGGACATCACGCGCCCCGGTCGTATCGGATTGGTGTCCAAGTCCGGAACGTTGACCTACCAGATGATGTACGAGCTGCGCGATATCGGCTTCTCGACCTGTGTGGGAATCGGTGGCGACCCCATCATCGGCACCACCCACATCGACTGCCTGGCCGCCTTCGAGGACGATCCGGAAACCGATGCCATCGTCATGATCGGTGAGATCGGTGGTGATGCGGAGGAGCGCGCTGCGGCCTTCATCGCCGAGAACGTCACCAAGCCGGTCGTCGGGTACGTAGCCGGCTTCACCGCTCCGGAGGGCAAGACGATGGGCCACGCCGGCGCGATCGTCTCCGGCTCGGCCGGCACCGCGGCCGCCAAGCAGGAAGCACTCGAGGCGGTTGGCGTGAAGGTCGGCCGCACCCCCAGCGCGACCGCCCGGCTGATGCGCGAGGTCATGGGCGGGTGAAGCACCTGCCCCTGCGGATCGCCGGGTAGGGCCCGTCGGTGCCCGAGACCTGGACGCCGCTGCTCATCTCGGCCGTCGCACTCGCGATAGCGATCTACGGCTTCTCCAAGACTGCCGGTCCGGTCTTCGGAGTGGTCGCCGGACCGATCCTGGCGGTAGCCCTCGGTCCGACCGCTGCAGCCGGCTTCGCGGTCCCACTGCTGTTGCTCGGTGATCTCATGGGCTTGCTGTACTTCCGTCAGCACGCCGATTGGCCGGTGATGCGGCGCATCGTTCCGGGCGTGTTGGTCGGGTTCGTGTTGACCGCGTTGCTGTTCGCTTTCGCCTCCCAGTCCACGATCGCCAGGGTGATCGGCGCGTTGTTGCTGTTCTCGGTCGTGCTCGAAGTACAACGACGACGCAATCCACGGTTGGGCGAGCGGGTCGAGGGCGGCACGGAGCGCCGGGTGGAAGCGGGCTTCTACGGCGCATTGACCGGCGTCACCACGCTCGCGGTGAACGCCGGTGGCCCTGCGATGACGCTCTACCTGGTCAAGATGCGCGTTCCGATGCTCGCGTTCATGGGCACGAGCGTGTGGTTCTTCTTCATCTTGAACCTGATCAAACTGCCCTTCGTCATACCGCTTGGATTGATCACCCGGGAATCACTGATCGCCAACTTGTGGTTCGCCCCCGCGATGATCGCCGGTTCGCTGATCGGCATCGCGACGTTCCGGCGGATGAACCAGGTGTGGTTCGAGCGGATCGCCTTGGTGCTCAGCGCGCTGGCGAGCCTGTGGTTGGTCATCCGCGGCTAGCGTGTCCCTGCCCTGAAGGCAGCCACCCGCCTGGCAGTGTTGGAAGGTGAGTGCGCCCACGGTCGACCGGCAGGGCGCTGCGCCACCGGTCCAAGTCCTGCCGTGGCCACTACGGATCCTGGCAGCGATCGGCCGACTGCTGCTGCGCATCCGCCGATTCGGGCGCCGGCAATGGCGGCGCCTGGCCCACCTCACGGAGCGGATCGGTCGTTCCCCGGCCGTGGCAGCCCCGATCGCCGCGCTCTCGGTGGCAGTGGTCGGGCTGGCGATCATCGCGTTGCCCATCGCGGGTGCCTGGTGGGGTGGGGTGGAACCCCCCGGACCCTTGTCGCAGGCCGCGGCGGTGACCGGCAGCGTGTGGGTCATGGCCTACGGGGTGCCCGTGCGGTTACTCGGTGTGGACTACTCGTTGCTGCCCTGGGGCTTGGTGCTGGTGCCCGCGCTGCTCGGCCACCAGGCTGGTCGCTGGCTGGTGCGGGTGATCAGGCCGCGGCGGATCGTGACGATCCTGGCCGCCTGGCTCATCGCCGTGGGGCTGGGCACCTTCTTCGTGGCGGCGGTTTCCGTCGTCGCGGACATCCCGGCCGTGCAGACCAGTGCGCGTCGGGCGGTGATCGCCGCGACGCTCGTCGGTGCCATCTCGATCGGATCGGGAATCTGGCGCTCGAGCGACATCGTGCGTGCGCTCTTCGCGCGGATCCCGGAGTTAGTGGTCGTCACGGTGCGGGCGAGCAGCATCGCTATCGCCGCACTCGTCGGCTTCGCGAGCCTGCTGCTCCTGGTGGCTGTCGCATCGTCCTTCGGCGAGATAGCGAATCTGATGGCGTCGTTGTCGCCCACGTTCTTCGACGCCGTCGTCGTTGCCATCTTGAGTGTGGCGTTCGTGCCGACCATGGTCATCTGGTCGATGTCCTACTTGCTCGGCGCCGGTATCGGTTTCGGACCCGATGTGCTGTTCTCCCCGTTCGTGTCCGCGGTCGCCCCGACCTCCTTGCCGGCATTCCCGCCGCTGGCGGCGCTTCCGGAGACGAGCGCACCGCTGGTGTGGGCTTTCCCGGCTTTGACCGTGCTCGCCGGGGGACTGGCCGGCTTGTCGGTCTCACGTTTCGCGGCGCGAGAGGGTCCGTTGGTGCGTTTGTGCATCGGTCTGCTGGCGGCGTTGCTTGCCTCCGGTGTCGTATTCGTGTTGCTGTTCGCCGGCAGTGGGTCACTCGGTGACGGCCGCCTCGGGCAGGTCGGCCCCGATCCCTCCCTCGGAGCATTGTTGGCTGGGGCCGCATTGACGGTCGGCGCGCTTCCGACCAGCGTCCTGCGGGCCAAGCGGCGAGCGCGTCGACTGCGATCGGTGGATGCCGAGGTGGCGAATGGATGAGCCGGATCCGCGCACGCAGGTTCGCGATGCGGCGATGTGGTCGGTTCGGACGTTCCGAGCCAATCTGTTGGCGTTTATCGCGCTAGCCGCGATCGTCACCGCGGTGCAGTTCCTGCAGCAGATCAGCCTGCGCCCACTGAACGATGTAGTCAATCAGTGCGCCGATCCGCAAACCCCCGGACAGCAAGCCGCGTGCGCGAGCGCCCTGGCGAACCAGGCACTGACCTCCGGGGCGTTGACCTTGCTGTTCGCCATCGTCACGATCATCGTGACCGTCGGGGTGATCCGAGGTGCCTTGCGGGCGACCCGGGGCCAACTCGTCGGCTTCGACGCCCTCTTCGACGGAACCAACCTAGGCCGGTACCTGCTGTTCCAGTTGGTGTACGCATTCCTAGCCGGCTTCGGGATCTTGCTGTGCATCCTGCCCGGCCTGCTGGTGATCTTCTTCTTCCAACTCGGTCCCTACTACGTCCTCGATCGTGGGATGGGGGTACGCGAAGCACTCGTAGCAAGCGCCCAGGTCATCAGACGCAACTTGGCGGCAGCCTTCTTGATGACCGTGCTCAATGCCTTGGTACTCGTGCTCGGTGGCTTGTTCTTCGGCATCCTGACACTGCTCACCTTGCCGTTCGCCACGCTGTTCACGGCGTACCTGTACCGCACCTTCAACGAGGAACCGGTCCTCGGCTGACCCGCGGGTGCTCGCACTAGGCTCGCCCCGTGCCTGCGGCTCGGATCGTCGTCCTCGCATCCGGAGAAGGCACGCTGCTGCAAGCCCTCCTCGATTCGCCGCTGGCATCCAGCATCGTTGCGGTGGGCAGTGATGTTCCCGGGTGTCGCGCACTAGAGCGCGCGCAAGCCTCGTCTGTGCCCACGTTCGCCGTGCCCGTCGGTGCGAACCGCGACGATTGGGATGCCGAACTCACCGATCGACTGCAGTCCTTGGATCCGGATTGGGTGGTGTGCGCAGGTTTCATGCGCATCATGGGCGCGCGGGTGCTCGAGAGTTTCCCCGGACGCATCGTGAACTCCCACCCCTCCCTACTGCCGGCGTTCCCCGGTGCGCACGCGGTGCGCAGTTCCCTGGAATACGGCGTGCGGGTCAGCGGGTGCACCGTCCATCTGGTGGACGCGGGGGTGGATACCGGACCGATCCTGGCCCAGCAGCCGGTTTTCGTGGAACCGAACGACGACGACGCCTCCTTGCATGAACGGATCAAGCAGGTCGAGCGGGTACTTCTGGTGGATGTGCTGGAAAGGCTCATCGATGGGGGAGTGACAGTGACAGGAAGGTCGGTGGAATTTCGATGAGTGAGCACGATGGTCGGATACCGGTGCGCCGAGCGCTCGTCTCGGTGTACGACAAGTCGGGCCTGCCGGAATTGGCCCGCGGTCTGCACGCCGCGGGCGTGGAGATCGTGTCCACCGGCAGCACCGCGGGGGTGATCGCCGAGGCGGGAGTCCCCGTGACCTCGGTGGGCGATGTGACGGGATTCCCCGAATGCCTCGATGGTCGCGTCAAGACGTTGCATCCCGCGATACACGGTGGCCTGCTGGCCGACGTGCGCAAGGAGGACCATCGACGTCAACTCGAGGACCTGCGGATCACGCCGTTCGAACTCGTCGTCGTGAATCTGTATCCGTTCACCCAGACGGTCGCTTCCGGTGCTTCCACCCAGGAGTGCATCGAGCAGATCGACATCGGCGGCCCGGCGATGGTGCGCGCATCTGCCAAGAACTTCGCGAACGTGTCCGTCGTCGTCTCACCCGAGCGATACCAGGAGGTTATCGAGGCACTCGCGCACGGCGGTTTCACCGCATCGCAGCGGGCTGCGCTGTCCGCCGAGGCGTTCTCGCACACCGCGTCCTACGACATCGCGGTGGCCACCTGGATGGCTGCGGAGGTGGTGGATCAGGAAGGCGAGGTGGACGCGGAGTTCCCCCATTGGTTGGGTGCGGCCTGGTCGCGACGCGATGTACTGCGTTACGGCGAGAACCCGCACCAAAGCGCTGCCGTCTACGTGGCGCACACCCGCGAACCGGGCATCGCATCGGCCGAACAGTTGCACGGCAAGCAGATGAGCTACAACAACTACGTCGATGCCGATGCAGCCAGGCGAGCGGCATTCGATTTCATCGATCCTGCGGTCGCGATCATCAAGCACGCCAATCCATGTGGTGTCGCCATCGGTCTGGATATCGAAGAGGCATACCGCAAGGCCTTCGCCACCGACCCGGTCTCGGCATTCGGCGGTGTGGTGGCCGTCAATCGAGCGGTAACCCGCGAGCTGGTCGAAGCCATGGACGATGTCTTCACCGAGGTGATCGTCGCGCCGGATTACGACGACGACGCCCTGGAATCCTTGCAGCGAAAGAAGAACCTGCGGATCCTGCGCGTGGCCGGACCGCATCCGGGCCGCCGCCACGAGGGACGGACTATCTCCGGCGGGATGCTCGTGCAGTCCATCGATGATGTCGCAGCGCCCGGTGATGATTCCGGTGAGTGGCAACTGGTCACGGGTGAGCCGGTGGATCCGGCCACGCTTCGCGACCTGCAGTTCGCCTGGACCGCGTGCCGATCGGTGAAGTCCAATGCGATCTTGCTGGCCCGCGAAGGTGCCGCCGTGGGTATCGGTATGGGGCAGGTGAACCGGGTTGACTCGGCCCGGCTCGCCGTCGAACGCGCCGGCGATCGGGCCGCTGGGTCGGTGGCGGCTTCGGATGCCTTCTTCCCCTTCCCCGATGGCCTCGCCGTCCTCACCGATTCCGGAATCCGGGCGGTCGTGCAACCCGGCGGCTCGATGCGCGACGACGAGGTGATCGCCGCGGCCCGCGACGCCGGCGTGTCGATGTACTTCACCGGAACGCGGCACTTCTTCCACTAGTCGGGTACCACGCCGGGCACCACGTCGGGCACCACGCCGGCCTCCCTACAGCGCTCAGGTCGAGCGGTCAGCCCGGGCAGCGGCGTACCATGACCGGTCTATGCGCCTTCCCACGTCCTCTCGGCCGGCCCGCGCAGGCTTGTGCGCAGCGGCCGTCCTCGCCGCGCTGGGTCTGGCCGTCCCGACCGCGAGTGCGCAGGATCCGGTCCCCACTCCCGCTCCGCTGGTGGAACTCGACGGCTCTCCGGCCACCAACGACGACGCCGACACCACTAGCCAGCCCAACGTGCCGGATGAGCCCAATGAACCGGTTCTCGGGGGAGCCAAGCTCGCGTTGAAGGGCCCGGTCGTGGACCTGTCGGGAGGCGCGAAGGACCTACCGAAGGTCAAGGCGCGCACGTGGGTGCTCGCCGATGCCACGACCGGTGAGGTCCTCGCCGCCAAGAAGGCACACAAGAAGCGACGTCCGGCTAGCACCATCAAGACGCTGACCGCCTTGACCCTGCTGCCCCAACTCGATCCGGAGGCGACGTGGACGGGCACGTCCCGTGCCGCGAACACCTACGGCAGCAAGGTGGGGATCAAGAAGGGTCGGGAGTACACGATCGATCAGCTGTTCTACGGCTTGATGCTGCCCAGCGGTAACGACGCGGCCATCGCGTTGGCGCAGGCCAATTCCACGGTGCCCAAGACGGTCGATCAGATGAACGAGGTCGCCCAAGGGCTCCAGGCGTACAACACCACTGTGGCCAACACCAGTGGCCTGGATGCGAAGGGACAGTTCTCCACCGCCTACGACCTCACGTTGATCGCGCGAGCCGCTTTGCAGCGGGAGGATTTCCGCGAGTACGCGACCACCAAGAAGGCCGAGTTCCCGAACCCCAAGAAGAAGCGCAAGAAGCCGATCGACATCTACAACCAGAACGACCTGGTGATGGATGACTATCGAGGCGTGGTCGGGGTGAAGACCGGGTTCACCAGCAAGGCCGGTCGCACCTTCATCGGCGCTGCGGAGCGCGACGGTCGCACTTTGATCGTGAGCCTCATGGGGATCCGCGAGCCCAGCGACAAGGCTGCGAAGAAACTCCTGAACTGGGGATTCAAGAACCGCGATGAGATCGTGCCCGTCGGCGAGCTCGTGGACCCCATCGCCGAACGAACCGTGAGCGAAGAGGGCACTATCGAACCGGCCGCGACTGCGATCGCTCAGCAGCCGACGAGTGCTCGTTCGGATCTCACCGCTGCACCCAGTGAGCCGACCTTGTCGTCACTGTCACCGACCGCATGGGGCTGGCTGGCGGTCTTCACATTCGGTATCGCGCTGGCCTTGGTCAGCACGGTGCGCTGGGTCCGCGGGCGCAAGCAGCGCCGCCTGATCGCGTGATCGCCTAATCCGACGGGTCGATCAACGAGGCTGCCGATCAACGAGGCGGTAGGAACCCGACCTTGTCGTAGACGGCGGCCAGGGTCGGAGCCGCAGCCTCGCGGGCTTTCGCAGCGCCGTGGTCCATGAGCCTGCGCAGTTCGGCCGGATCATCGAGATAGCCCAAGGTGGCCTCGCGGATCGGACCCATCGCTTGCACCACGATCTCCGCGGTGTCCTTCTTCAGGTCTCCGTAGCCCTTGTCGGCGTAGCCGGAGACGATTTCCTCGATCGGGGTGCCGAGGATCGCGTGCTGCATCGTCAGCAGGTTCGTCACACCCGGCTTGTCCTGCGAATCGAAGCGGATCTCGCGTTCGGAATCGGTCACCGCGGACTTCAGTTTCTTGGTGGTGACCGAATCCTCATCGAGCAGGAACAAGCATCCAGGTGGGCTCGACTTGCTCATCTTGGCGGTCGGGTCCTGCAGGTCGACGATCTTGGCCGTTTCCTTCACGATCATCGGCTCGGGGACGGTGAGGGTATCCCCGAAGCGTCCGTTGAATCGCTGCGCGAGGTTCCGGGTGAGTTCGAGGTGCTGACGCTGGTCCTCACCGACGGGAACGGCGTTGGCTTGGTAGATGAGGATGTCGGCTGCCTGCAGGATCGGGTAGGTGAAGAGTCCGACGGTCGAGCGGTCGGTGCCGCCTTTGGCGCTCTTGTCCTTGAACTGGGTCATCCGGCCTGCCTCGCCGAAGCCGGTCATGCATTCCAGGACCCAGGTGAGTTGGCTGTGCTCGGGTACCTGGCTTTGCACGAAGACGGTGGAGCGATCGGGATCCAAGCCCACGGCCAGCAGTTGCGCGAAGGACACCAGGGTGCGCTGACGAAGCAGTTGCGGATCGTGTTCGACGGTGATCGCGTGCTGATCCACCACGCAGTAGAAGGTGTCGTGGGTGTCCTGCAGTCGCACCCATTCGCGCAAGGCGCCCAGATAGTTCCCGATGTGGAAGGAGTCGGCTGTCGGCTGGATCCCGCTGAGTACGCGAGGTCGGGGGTCGGTGGGCATCGGCCTAGTCTTCCAAATCTGCCGACTGCTGCGGGTCCGGTGCGGATTCGGCGGGACGCAGGGACGTGATGCTCACTCGGGAGATCCGACGTCCGTCGAGTTCGAGCACCCGGAACTCGACGTCTCCCTCGCGGACGGTGTCACCGACGACGGGAAGGCGGGTCAGTGCGGCGACCAGGAATCCGGCGACGGTCTCGTAGGGACCTTCGGGCAATTCGATCCCGGTCTCCTCCTCGAAATCGTCGAGGTTCAGCAGACCATCGACGCTCACCTCACCGAGGACCCGCGGGCGAGTGGAGTCGGTATCGACGTCGTACTCGTCCTGGATGTCACCGATCACCTCCTCGACGAGGTCTTCCATGGTGACGATCCCGGCTGTCCCGCCGTATTCGTCCTGCACGATCGCGAGGTGCTGGCGACCGCGACGCATTTCGGTGAGGGTGTTCAAGATGGCCTTGCTGCTGGGGAAGGTGGTGACCGGTCGGACGAGTCGACCGACGTGCATGTCCTGATCGGTGATCTTGGGATCCAAGATGTCCCGGATGTGCACGAAGCCGACTACATCGTCGGCGGAATCCCGGATGACCGGATAACGGGAGTGCGGTTGATCGACCACGATCCGAGCCGCCTCCCGCACCGGTATGTCGGTTGCCAGGAATTCGACCTCCGTGCGCGGCAGCATGACCTCGCGCAGTTCGCGGTCACCGGCGGCGAAGACGTCGTCGATGAGGTTGCGCTCTTCCTCACTGAGTTCCTCGTGCGTGGCGACCAGGTCCCGCAATTCCTCGCCGGTCATGGCTTCCTTGGCGGCGTGCGGGTCGATGCCCAGTAGTCGCACGATCGCGTTGGTCGAGACCGACAGCGCGACGATGAAGGGCCGGAAGATGGTGGCGATGAAATCGATCGGCGTCGCGACGAACACCGCCACCTTCTCGACCCGTTGCAGGGCGATCCGCTTGGGCACGAGCTCGCCGAGGACAAGTGAGAGGTAGGCGATGAAGACGGTGATCACGATGAAGGACAGGGCTTGCGCCAAGCCTTCGGCTAGGCCGAGGTCGATGAGCGGCTTGGCGACCTCGGGGGCGATCCGCGAGGCACCGAAGCCCGCCGAGACGAAGCCCGCGAGTGTGACGCCGACCTGCACGGCCGCGAGGAATCGGTTGGGATCGGCGGTCAGGGCTGCAAGGCGCCGACCCCGCTTGCTGGTCTCGGCCAGGCGTTGGGTCTGGCTCTCGCGCAGCGAGACCAGCGCCAGTTCCGCGGCGGCGAAGAATCCGCCGAGCAGCACGAAGAACAGGACGACGAGCAGGTTGATCCAGATCTGGTTCACGCAGCCGTGCAGCTCCTTCGTTTCCTCGGGCGCAATCCGTCAGGCCTACCGACGGCTCGCGCGCTCCCGCCAAGACTAGGGTCACGGGCATGGCTGATGGTGTCGGTGGGGAGCATTTCGTCGATCGGTTGGCGCTGGCCCAGGTGGACCGGGACATCTTCACCGGTATCTGCCACTCCGGTGCGCCCTTGCGTGCCTACGGCGGTCAGATCGCCGCTCAGGCCCTGATGGCCGCCGGGCACACCGTCGAGGAGCCGGATCGGTTCGTGCATTCCCTGCACGGGTATTTCCTGCGTCCGGGGCGCACCAAGGACACCATCACCTACCTGGTCGACCGGCCCCGAGATGGCGGCTCGTTCTCCACGCGGATCGTGCGGGCCGTCCAGCACGGCGAGACGATCTTCATGATGACCACCTCCTTCTCCGTCATCGACCCGGGCCCGGAGCACCAGTTCGCCAAGCCCGACGTGCCGGGTCCGGAGGGAGCGCGGGATGTGGACCTGGCCTCCCGCGCCGTACCGACGGGTGCTTCGGCCGCCGACTACGACTTCCCCGATCGAGCGCTGATCGAGATGCGGACCCTCGCCCCCGACGGGCCGCTCACCCTCGAGGACGGACGCTACGAACGCATGGCCTGGGTGCGGGTGACCGAGCCGATGCCGGCCGACCCGCTGGTGCAAGCGTGCGCGCTCACCTACCTATCGGACCTGAGCATGGTCACCACGGCAACGAGCCCGCATCGTGACGAGCGCGATCGACTCCAGGTTGCCTCCATCGACCACGCGATGTGGTTCCACGCACCGATGGATGTCCACCGGTGGCTGCTGTTCGACCAGGACACCCCCGCTGCGCGCGGAGGGCACGGGGTCTCCCGGGGCTTGTTCTACGACGAGGCGGGAACCTTGGTCGCTTCGGTCGTGCAGGAAGGACTGATGCGCACTAAACGCGGTGCCTAGGCCATCGCCTTCTGGAGGTTCTCGTCGATCGAGGCGAGGAACTCCTGGGTGGTCTGCCAACCCTGATCCGGCCCGATCAGCAGCGCGAGATCCTTGGTCATCTTGCCTTCCTCGACCGTTTGGATGCACACCCGCTCCAACGTGCGGGCGAACTCGCTGACCGCCGGTGTGCCGTCGAGCTTGCCCCGGTGCTCCAGGCCCCGCGTCCACGCGAAGATCGAAGCGATCGGGTTGGTGGAAGTCGGCTTGCCCTGCTGGTGTTGACGGAAGTGGCGGGTGACCGTGCCGTGCGCGGCCTCGGCCTCGACGGTCTTGCCGTCCGGGGTCATCAATACCGAGGTCATCAGGCCCAGCGAACCGAAGCCTTGCGCCACGGTGTCGGACTGGACGTCGCCGTCGTAGTTCTTGCACGCCCAGACGTAGCCGCCTTCCCACTTCAACGCAGCGGCGACCATGTCGTCGATGAGTCGGTGCTCGTAGGTGATGCCGGCCTTGTCGAACTCGTCCTTGAACTCGGCCTCGAACACCTCGGCGAACAGGTCCTTGAAGCGGCCGTCGTAGGCCTTGAGGATCGTGTTCTTGGTGGACATGTAGACGGGATAGTTGCGCGCGAGGCCGTACCGGAACGATGCACGCGCGAAGTCGCGGATGGACTCGTCCAAGTTGTACATGCCCATCGCCACGCCACCGGCCGGGAAGTCGAAGACGTTGAACTCCATCGGCTCGGAGCCGTCCTCGGGAGTGAACGTCATCGTCAGGGTGCCGGCCTTCTCGACCTTGAAGTCGGTGGCACGGTACTGATCGCCGAAGGCGTGACGGCCGACGATGATCGGCTTGGTCCAGGTCGGAACTAGCCGCGGGATGTTCTCGATGATGATCGGCTCGCGGAAGATGACGCCGCCGAGGATGTTGCGGATGGTCCCGTTGGGCGAGCGCCACATCTTCTTCAGCCCGAATTCCTCGACACGGGCCTCATCCGGGGTGATGGTCGCGCACTTCACGCCAACGCCGTACTCCTGGATCGCGTGCGCGGCATCGATCGTGACCTGATCGTCGGTCGAATCGCGGTACTCGATGCCGAGGTCGTAGTACTTCAGGTCGACATCGAGGTACTTCAGGATCAACTCGTCCTTGATGAACTGCCAGATGATGCGGGTCATCTCATCGCCGTCGAGTTCGACGACGGGGTTTTCAACCTTGATCTTGGACACGGGTCTCCTTACAGATCCTTGACGTCGGCCTGCTTGGCCTTCACGGCTTCGTACGCCTCCGCGAGGAGGGCTTTCTCGTCGTCGGTCATGGGCGTCTCGATGACCTTGCGGATGCCTTCCTTACCCAATTCGGCTTCCACACCGAGGTAGGCGCCGGAGAGTCCGTATTCGCCGTCGACCCACGCGCAGACCGGCATCACGGCACCGGAGTCCTCGTGCACGGCGCGCGCCATGCGAGCGGCGGCAGCCGAAGGTGCGTAGTAGGCCGAGCCGGTCTTGAGCAGCCCGACGATCTCCGCACCGCCGGCGCGAGTGCGCTCGACGAGTTCGTCCACCTTCTCCGCGGAGACCAGGTCGGTCAGCGGCTTGCCGTCCACGGCGCATACCGAGGCGACCGGGACCATGGTGTCGCCGTGCGAGCCCAAGGTGAGCGTCTTGACCGAGCCGACCGGAACGTCGAGCTCCTCGGCCACGAAGTGCGTGAAGCGCGCGGTGTCCAGCATGCCGGCTTGCCCGATCACCCGGTTGTGCGGGAACTGCGTGACGATCTGCGCGAGCGCGGTCATCTCATCGAGCGGGTTCGCGACGTTGATGATCACGCACTCCGGTGCGTACTTCGCGACGTTCTCGGCCACCTGACGCATGATCTTGGCGTTGGTCTCGATCAGATCCATCCGGCTCATCCCGGGCTTACGCGGCAAGCCGGCGGTGATGATGACGATCTCCGAGCCGGCGATCGCTTCGTAGCCCTCGCCGTTCGGGCCGGTGGTCTGGCCGACGAGCTTGGTCTCGAAGCCCTCGACCCAGCGGGACTGGTTCATATCCAGCGCCAGGCCCTCGGCCTTGCCGTCGACCACGTCGGTCAAGACGACGGTCTCGAAGATGTCGTATTCGGCCAATCGAAGTGCCGTCGTGGATCCGTAGAAACCAGCGCCGACAACCGTCACCTTGCCGCTTCGTGCCATGGGGGAGTCCTCCGCAGTCAGGGGGAAGAAATCTTGACGTCAAGATACCGACTGCCGACCG
>CAJXNV010000031.1 GCA_913057155.1 uncultured Actinomycetes bacterium
TGCTTGGCCTGTTGCTTGGCATCGTGTGCGGAGTCGATGGCCTCGGTCGATTGCTGGTCGCCGTCCTCTACGAGGCCCTTGGTCTCGGACTTGAAGATTCGCAGCGAGCGACCGAGTCCGCGTGCCGCGTCGGGGAGTCGCTTGGCGCCGAAGAGCAGCACGACCAGAGCGACGATGATGAGCAGCTCTTGCCAGCGTAGGTTCGGCATGGGATCTCCCTCACGATGCTGTCCTCGCCCCGTGCCCGAGGCGACGTCGACGGTGTGCCGGGCGCGTGGGGCGCGCGGACTCGGCTCAGTCTAACCCCGGGAAGGGCCGGGTGTACGGAGCCGGGCGAGCTTCTCGCCGGCCACTTGCGCCAATCGCCGGCGTAGGGGTTCGGGCTCGACCAGGGCCACATCGGCACCCCTGCCTAGGCAGAAGCGCAGCAAGTAGCCATCCGAGGCGTAGGGAATCCGCCCTGTGGGCCACATTCTGCCGTCGTCGGGGTTGTGCCAGGTGTCGCCGTCGGGCACGACCGGGTCGCTATCCCAGATCCACGCCGCGTCCGGATCCACGGCGATCCGAGCCCGGGGTGCGTCCGGCGGTAGGCCCGGCATCTGCGGGGAGCGGGCGCCTACGGGGTGGTCGTCGAAGACCCCGTCGGCAGCGTCGGGAGCAGGTACCACGTTCGCCGCCAGGATCCGATCGACGCGGAAGGTGCGGATGTCTTGAGCCTGTTCGCACCATGCCTCGACGTAGGCGAAGCCCTCCACCGTGTAGCTGGCCCGCGGAACTACGACCCGACGCGTGATCGAATCGCGGCTCGCGGATGCGTACTCCAGTTCCAGGCCCTGGCCGCCGGCGATCGCCTCGGACACGGCATCGAGGATCGCAGGGTCTCCCTCGATCTCCACATCGACGTCGGGGGTCGGCGAACCCGCTTGCTCGAGCTTGCCCATGGCCGAGCGCAAGGCATCACGATCATGCTCGCCGGGAACCTGGGCGAGTACCCGCAGGGCGACCACGAGTGCCGCCGCCTCCTCCCCCGTCAACCGCAACGGGCGATCCAAGGTCATCGGATCGAGCACGTGGATGCGGTCGTCGTCCCAGAATTGGATGTCGACGAGTTGATCGGGGCCGTATCCCGGTATGCCGCAGACGATCAACTGCCACAGATCCGTGGTGAGCTGGTCGGCGGAAACCTGGAAGTGGTCGGCCGCTTCCTGGATCGTGACACCATCGTGTGCGCGCAGCCACGGCACCATGGCGAGCAACCGAGCCAGGCGCGTTCCCGCCGTCTCGCTCATCGCCCGCACCTGACCCTTGTCATCGGTGGGCCGCCGCGATGTCCTCGAGGCTGCGCGCGAGTTCATCGACCAGATCCGCCGGCGTTTGAAGTACGACGGACTCATCGGCTCTGCGCAACAGCGACAACAGATCGGACCTGGCGGCGACTATCTGCCACGTGTCGTGGTCTAGCCGCCTGCTGCCAGGCAGGCGACGCAATTCGGCGCCCGCACCATCGGGGATCGTGACGGTGGCGAGGACTTCGTCGTCGGAATCGGGAGTGAGGGTGATGTGGGTGCTTCGAGATCGCTCCGGTGCCGGGGTTGCCGTGACCGTGACCGAGCCGTGAATGCGCGAGAGCCGGAACACCCTCTCCTCATCGCGATCCCGATCCCAGCCGATGAGGTACCACCGGCCTTCTAGTGAGCGAACGGTCCAGGGTTCGACGGTGCGTACCTGCCCACCGGCTGCGCCCGGCTTGCGGTACTCGAAACGCACGAGACGACGATCGCGGATGGCTCGCATCAGTGGCAAGAGGGCGGCATCGCTGGCCGACACCGAACCGAAGGTCGATGGCAAACCGACCGAGTTCGCATGCTGCTGGGGCGATACGGCTTCGAGCTTGCGTAACGCGGTGACGGCCGCCGGCGCGAGCACTGCCTCATCCCAGACCCGCGCGGCGATCGATAGCACCGCTAACTCCTCGACGGACAACTCGATGTCGCTTTGCTGGTAGTCCTGCACATCGATGCGGTAACCCTGGACCTCGCCATGGACATCGGACACCGTGGTGATCGGTATCCCCATCGCGCGCAGTTCGTCCTTGTCCCGCTCGAACATGCGCTCGAAAGCGGCCACGCTGGCATCCGGGTCGTAGCCGACGACCGAACCTTGGATCGCCGAGCGCGGCACCGGATGGCGCGCAGCCAGCAACGCGATGACCAGATTCAGCAGCCGCTCGGTGCGCGAGACGTCCATGGGCTTAGCGGACGTCCACCAAGTCGATCATGAACACCAGCGTGCAGCCCGATAGCCGATGCCCGCCCCCGGCGGGCCCGTAGGCCAACTCCGGTGGGATGACCAATTGACGACGACCACCGACCCGCATTCCGGGGATGCCTTCCTGCCAGCCCGCGATCAGTCCGGACAGTGGGAACACGATCGTCTCGCCGCGGTCCCAGGAAGCATCGAATTGCTCTCCGGTCGCGAAGTCCACGCCCACGTAATGGACCTCGACGGTGTCGCCCGCGGTGGCCTCTTGGCCGTCGCCGACGACGATGTCGGTGATCTCCAGATCCTGCGGCGGTGGACCGTCGATGAAGTCGATCTCGGGCTTCTCGCTCATGTGCATCCCATCTCTCGGCGAACTCTCGATGCTTGAACTCTCGATGTTACGAAGACTTCCGGTGTTGCGCGCCGGTGCTATTGCGCCGTTCCCAGTAACTCGACGACGAAGACCAGCGTCTCACCCGGCTCGATCCCCGGTGGCGGGTTATCGCCGTAGGCCAGGTCGCTCGGGATGACCAGGACGCGGCGTTCGCCTACCTGCATTCCCGGGATGCCGTCTACCCAGCCTTGGATGAGCTGGCCTTGGGACAGCGGGAAGGTCGCCGGGGTGCCACGCGCCCAGGATGAGTCGAACAGCGCCCCGGTAGCGAGCCCGACACCGCAGTACTCGACCGTGATGATGTCGTCGAGTGCCGCCTGTTCCCCGCTACCGGCGCGGATCTCGGTGGAGACGAGTTCGGCCGCCGGAGCCGCGCCTTCGCGGACGTACACGGTGGGTACGTCTTCGTCGAGCACGGAGATGTCCGGGGTGACCGCCGTTCCCGATGCGGAATCGGCTTCGGTGGGTTCTCCCGAGGATGCGCAGTCGGTGACCAGGAAACTGCCCTCGCTGGCGACCGGGGTGGCCCCGGAGCCAGCCGGTGTGGAATCCCCGCAGGCACTGAGAGTGGCGACGAGTAGGACGCAGGACACGGCGGCGATGCCGCCGCGGCGGTTGAACGACATCACGGCAGGCTACGCCACCGACGGCTACATACTCGCCAGGAGGCGATCGACACGGTCATCGGCGCTGGCGAAGGGGTCCTTGCACAGCACAGTGCGCTGGGCCTGATCGTTCAGTTTCAGGTGCACCCAATCGACCGTGAAGTCACGCCGGCGCTCCTGGGCCCGCCGGACGAAATCACCCCGCAACTTCGCCCGCGTGGTCTGCGGTGGGACGTTCTTGGCCTCGAATACCTCCGGATCGTGGGTGACCCGACGGGCCAGTCCGCGGCGTTCGAGTAGGTAGAAGAGGCCACGATCCCGACGGATGTCGTGATACGCGAGATCCAGCTGCGCAATACGGGTGTCGGACAGCGATAGATCGTGCTTGTCCATGTAGCGCTGCAGCAGTTTGCGCTTGATCACCCAGTCGATCTCGGTGTCGACCGCGCTGAAGTCCTGGGCCTCCACGGCCTTCAGCGAGCGTTCCCATAGGTCGAGGACCCGCGCGGTGGTCGGATCCGAACGCAGACCCCGACGGTCTACGTACTGGGTCACCTTGTCCAGGTATTCCCACTGCATCTGCAGCGCCGACAATTCCCTGCCGGTGGACAACGGCACCTGACGGGTGCCGGTCGTGTCGTGACTGATCTCCCGGATAGCGCGGATCGGGTTCTCGAAGGACATGTCCCGCATGACCATGCCCGATTCCAGCATCCGCAGCACGAGGTCCGCTGCGCCGACCTTCAGTAGCGCAGTGGTCTCGCTCATATTGCTATCCCCCACGATGACGTGGAGTCGGCGGTAGAGGTCGGCATCGGCGTGCGGCTCGTCGCGGGTGTTGATGATCGGCCGCGAACGGGTCGTCGCGCTCGAGACGCCCTCCCAGATGTGGTCGGCGCGTTGACTGACGCAATAGACCGCGCCGCGAGGAGTCTGCAGGACCTTCCCCGCACCGGTGATGATCTGCCGCGAGATCAGGAACGGGATGAAGCCCTCGGCCAAGGTCAGGAAGTCGGTGGAGCGCTCCACGAGGTAGTTCTCATGGCAGCCGTAGGAGTTACCGGCGGAGTCGGTGTTGTTCTTGAACAGGTAGATGTCCCCGGTGATGCCCTCTTCACGCAACCGACCCTCGGCATCCATGCATAACCCCTCGAGGATGCGCTCCCCCGCGCGATCGTGCGTGATGAGTTGTTCGATGCTGTCGCATTCGGCGGTGGCGTACTCAGGGTGCGAACCGACGTCGAGGTACAGCCGTGATCCGTTGCGCAGGAAGACGTTGCTGCTGCGGCCCCAGGCCACGACGCGTCGGAACAGATAGCGGGCGACCTCATCGGGGCTGAGCCTGCGCTGGCCACGGAAGGTACACGTAACCCCGTATTCGGTCTCGATGCCGAATATCCGTCGGTCCATCGCACCACTGTAGGGCCGGAGTGGGACGCGGGCGACTAGGCGACCAGACGACTAGGCGAGGAGCGCCTCGAGTTCGGCTCCCTCGATCCGGCGGAACGCCCGACGCGGACGCGTCCGGTCCAAGATCGCCACCTCCAGATCCGAGGCAGGTAGTTCGCGGGTCTCCTCGGTGCCGTGCTCGCCGAGGGCATGGACGGCCTGCCGGAGCGAGGTAGCCAGATCCTGACCGGGCGCCCAGGCCGCGGACAGGGCGCCGGCGATCGCCTCGGCGGAGCCCCCCATGGCTACGAAACCGTGCTCGTCGGCCACGGATCCATCGAAGGTCAGCCGATAGAGCTGATCGCTGGCCTCGTCCGCGCCTACTTCGGCTACGACGATCTCGACCTCGAAGGGCTTGGCCGTCTCGGTGAATATCGAGCCCAAGGTCTGCGCGTAGGCGTTCGCCAGGCTCCTGCCGGTGACGTCCGTACGGTCGTAGGAATAGCCACGCATGTCCGCGAGCCTGATCCCGGCGACGCGAAGATTCTCGAACTCGTTGTACTTGCCGACCGCGGCGAATCCGATTCGATCGTAGATTTCGCTGATCTTGTGCAGCGCCTTCGAGGGGTTCTCCGCCACGAAGACCACGCCATCGGCGTACTGCGCGACGACGACGCTGCGCCCCCGCGCGATGCCCTTGCGCGCGAAGTCCGCCTTGTCCTTCATGATCTGTTCGGGCGAGACGTAGAACGGAACGCTCATGACGAATCACCCCCGACCTGTGCCCACGGTCCTCCTGGACGACGCATACGTTCGGCCAGCATCTCCTCGGCGGCCTGCGCGAGTGCGTCTTCCTCGATCATCTCCACGCCGTCCCGCCGTACTACCGCCACCACGGGGAATATCCGCCGGGTGAGATCCGGTCCACTGGTGGCGCTGTCATCGTCGGCGGCGTCGTACAAGGCCTCGAGCGCGATGCGTACGGATTGTTCCGCCGTCGCATCGAAGTGGAACAACTTCTTGAGCGACCCACGAGCGAAACTCGAGCCGGAACCGACCGCGTAGTAATCGTGCTCCTCGTAGCGTCCGCCGGTGACGTCGTAGGAGAAGATGCGACCGCGGTCGGCGACATCGTCGTAGCCGGCGAACAGGGGAACTACCGCGAGGCCTTGCATCGCCATACCCAGATTGCCCCGTAGCAAGGTCGAGAGCCTGTTGGCCTTACCGTCCAGCGACAGCGACGTGCCTTCGATCTTCTCGTAGTGCTCGAGTTCGACTTGGAACAAGCGAACCAATTCGACGGCGATACCCGCGGTGCCGGCGATGCCCACCACCGAATGACTGTCGGCCTCGAATACCTTCTGGACATCACGCTGGGCGATCACGTTGCCCATGGTCGCTCGGCGATCCCCGGCCATGACCACGCCACCGTCGAAGCACAGCGCGACGATGGTCGTGCCGTGTGGCGCGTCTAGCGAACCGCCGGTGGTCACGGGCGCGGGCCCTCCCATCGATGCCAAGAACTCGGCGAAGGAAGATGAACCCAGGGCGCGATAGCTCGGTGGCAACTGCGCTGTCACTGCCCACCCTTTTGCACGAACGACTTCACGAAGTCCTCGGCGTTCTCCTCGAGGACGCCGTCGATCTCATCGAGGATGGAATCGACGTCCTCGTCGAGCGCTTCCTTCTCCTGAGTCGAGGCAGCCGATGCACCCGGCTCCTCGAGGACCTCATCGGTCTCCTCGCGCTTGGAAACCTTCTTCTGCTCAGCGTTCTCCCTGGCGGCCATAGCCCCAGGGTATCTGCCTACCCCTCGGTCAGCGCGTCGATGAGGGCACCGGCGTCGGTGCTGGCGTCGAGCAGATCGCCTACGTGGTCCTTCGTGCCACGGGTCGGCTCCAGGGTGGGCACGCGCAGCAGCGTGTCCCGTTCGGGTAGGTCGAAGACCACCGAATCCCACGAGGCCGCCGCGACCGTTTCGGGGTATTGGCTCATGCACCGCCCGCGGAAGTAAGCACGGGTATCGGTCGGCGGGTTATCACGCGCCTGCTGCACCGCGGCGTCATCGAACATCCGCTGCAAACGTCCCCGTTGCTCCAGCCGAGCCGCCAACCCCTTGTCGGGCCGGATATCGGCGTACTGCAGATCCACGAGGGCCAACCGGGCGTCGTCCCAGGCAAGGTCGTCGCGACGAACGTAGCCCTCCAACAGACCCAGTTTGGCGACCCAATCGACGGTGTCGGAGACGCTCGACGGGTCCGTGGCGAGCGCATCGAGATGGGCACCCCATTTGGTGAGGACGTCCTTGGTCTGCTCGTCGTACTGCGAACCCCAACGCGAATCGCAGTACTCCCAGGCGCGTTCGAGGAATTCCTGCTGCATCTGCACGGCGGTCCATCGCCGGCCACCGCTCAAGGCGATCTCGTGCTGCAGTTCGATGTCGTGGGAGACCCGATGCATCTCGGCCACGGGTTCGAGGGGCATGGCATCCAACGGACCGAGGAATCCGTCCTCGATCATCGACAGCACGATCGCGGTGGTTCCCATCTTCAAGTAGGTAGCGGTGTCGCTGAGGTTGGCGTCGCCCACGATCACATGCAAGCGCCGGTACTTCTCCGGATCGGCGTGTGGTTCGTCGCGGGTGTTGATGATGGGCCGCTTCAAAGTGGTCTCCAACCCCACCTCGACCTCGAAGAAGTCGGCGCGCTGGCTGAGTTGGTACCGCGGTGTCCGACCGTCCTGCCCGATGCCCAACCGGCCCGCTCCGGTGAAGACCTGTCGTGAGATGAAGAAGGGTGTGAGGTGTCGGACCACTTCGGAGAACGCGGTGGCACGCCGCATCAGGTAGTTCTCGTGACATCCGTAGGACGCGCCCTTGTTATCGGTGTTGTTCTTGTACAACACGATGTTGGCACCACCGGGAACCGCGGCTGCGGCACTCGATGCGGCGTTCATGATGTCCACACCCGCCCGGTCCCACAACACCGCATCCTTCGGATTGGTGACCTCGGGTGTGGAGTACTCGGGGTGGGCGTGATCGACGTACAGCCGAGCCCCGTTCGGCAGGATGACGTTCGCTAGCCCGAGGTCTTCGTCTGTCAGTTGGGACGGATCGGCCTCGGCGCGGGTCATGTCGTATCCGCGTGCATCGCGCAGTGGGGATTCTTCGTCGTAGTCCCAGCGCGGTTTCGTGGCCCCGGGTGCGGACAGCAGGTGGGCGTAGGCGTTGACGATCTGCGAGGAGGTCACCATCGCATTCATCGTGGGGTACCCGGGCACGGTGATGCCGTACTCGGTCTCGAGCCCCATGATGCGATGAACGCTCATCGATTCGCCGTTACTTCCGCCCGCTGTAGTCGCTAGAGGTATTGGCCGGTGTTAGCCACGTTGTCGATGCTGCGGCCGGGACCGCCACCGGTCTTGCCTTGGATCAGCGTGCGGATGAACACGATGCGCTCGCCCTTCTTACCGGAGATGCGAGCCCAGTCATCCGGGTTCGTGGTGTTCGGCAGATCCTCGTTCTCGCGGAACTCATCGACGCACGCATCGAGCAGGTGCTGCACGCGGATGCCCTTCTCGCCGGTGTCGAGGTAGTCCTTGATCGCGGACTTCTTGGCGCGGGAGACGATGTTCTCGAGCATGGCACCGGAGTTGAAGTCCTTGAAGTACAAGATCTCCTTGTCGCCGCCTTCGTAGGTGACCTCGAGGAACCGGTTCTCCTCCGATTCGGCGTACATCCGTTCGATCGCCCGTTGGATCATCGAGGAGCACGCGAGATCGGGATCTCCGCCGTGTTCGGCGAGATCCTCCCGGTGGATCGGGAGCCCGGGGACGAGGTACTTGCTCATGATGTCCTGCGCCGACTCGGCATCGGGCCGCTCGATCTTGATCTTCACGTCCAAACGACCCGGACGCAGGATCGCCGGATCGATCATGTCCTCGCGGTTCGAGGCACCGATGACGATGACGTTCTCCAGGCTCTCCACACCGTCGATTTCGCTGAGCAACTGCGGGACGATGGTGTTCTCGACATCGCTGCTGACGCCGCTACCGCGCGTGCGGAACAGCGAGTCCATCTCATCGAAGAACACGATCACGGGCATGCCCTCGGATGCCTTCTCACGAGCTCGCTGGAACACCAGGCGGATGTGTCGCTCGGTCTCCCCGACGTATTTGTTCAGCAGTTCGGGGCCCTTGATGTTCAGGAAGTAGCTCTTCGCCTCGAGCTTGCCGGTCTTCTCGGCCACCTTCTTGGCAAGTGAGTTGGCCACGGCCTTGGCGATCAATGTCTTGCCGCACCCGGGCGGTCCGTAGAGCAGGATCCCCTTGGGGGCCCGTAGATCGTGCTCTGCGAACAGGTCGGCGTGCACGTACGGCAACTCGACGGCGTCTCGGATGGAATCGATCTGCGAACCGAGACCACCGATCTGCTCGTACCCGATGTCCGGAACCTCCTCCAGGACCAGTTCCTCCACCTCGGCGCGGGGCACCCGTTCGATCACGTAGCCGCTGCGCAGATCGCACAGCAGCGCCTCCCCGGCGCGCAGCACCGCACCGTGCAGCGGGGTACCGATGCGCACCACCCGCTCCTCGTCGGCGCCCGCGACGACCACGCAGCGGTCGGCTCCGAGCATCTCCTTGAAGGTCACGATGTCGCCGACCACCTCGAACTCGCGTTTGGCGACGACGTTCATCGACTCGTTCAAGACGACCTCTTGACCTGCCACGAGCTGATCGGCGCCCACCGCCGGGCTGACCGCCACCCGCATCTTGCGCCCGGAGGCGATGACGTCGACCGAGCCGTCCTCGTGCGCCTCGACGAAGGTCCCGTAACCGCTCGGTGGTTCCCCGAGCCGGTCGACCTCGGCCTTCAGCGCGACGATCTGCTCGCGGGCGTCCCGCAGGGTGGTGATGAGCCGCTGGTTGTGGTCCTTTTGGGCGGCTAGTTCACCGCGAACCTCGCTCAGTGCGGTCTCGAGGGCCAGCAGCCTGCTTTCCGGGCTCGGATTGCTCACCGGAACCTCCTCGCTCGGTGGACGTGCGTTCATGGAACCTTCAGGTTCGACGTCGTACGACCCTAACCCGCTTCAGGCTCAGCCACCTGCTCAGCCGCCCGCTCAGCCGAGTTGTCGGTGAGGTGCCCGCCGCCCGGCCCGTCGTAGTCAGGGCCGTAGGCGCCGGGAGCCGGGCGCCGCTTGCGCTCCGGCGCCCGCTGACCGGGCGCCATGGCCCGGCTGGCCACCAGGAAGCCGGTGTGTCCGGACATCCGGTGATCGGGACGCACCGCGAGGCCGTCGAGGTGCCAGGTCCGCACGATGGACTCCTCGGCACGCGGCTCGATCCAGCGTCCGCTCTCGCGCATGGTCTCCACCAAGCGGGACATCTGCGTGGTGGTCGCTACGTAGGCCACCAGCGATCCGCCCGGGCGCAGGGCGCTGGCTACGACGTCCAAGCATTCCCAGGGCGCGAGCATGTCCAAGACGACGGCATCCAAAGAGCCCGGCTCGAGTGATCCGAGCGATCCGAGCGATCCGAGCGACACGTCCTGCAGGTCGTCTTCGAGCAGTTGCCAGGAGGTGGGCCAACCGCCGAACCAGCGACAGACGTTCTCGGCGGCTACCTCGGCGAAGTCCGAGCGCCGTTCGACGCTGAGCACCGTGCCGCTCGGACCCACTGCGCGCAGTAGGTAGCAGGTGAGCGCGCCGGATCCTGCGCCGGCTTCCAGGACGCAGGCTCCGGGCCCGAGGTCGGCGAGGGACACGATGCGTGCGGCGTCCTTGGGATAGATCACCGCGGCCCCCCGGGGCATCCCGAGGATGTAATCGTCTAGGCCAGGTCGCTGTACGAGGAACTCGATACCGCGCGAGGAAGTGGCCACGCTGCCCTCCGACGTGCCGATGAGGTCGTCATGGGCAACTTGGCCGCGATGGGTATGCAGGATCTCCCCGGGCTTGGTGGTGATCGTCTTCTTCGTGCCACGCGGGTCGGTGAGTTGGACCAGCTCCCCCGGCTCGATGGCCCCGGATGCCCGAGGTGCGATCTGCACATGCTCGCGCGACGCCGGAGGGTGCGCAGGACGCTTGCGAGCCATTCGGGCGAGGATAGTCGCCAGCGCATGCACCGCCCCTACAGTGAAGGGGTGTTCCCGAAGACCCTCTCGCCCTCGCGAGCCGGGGACTTCCTCACCTGCCCTTTGCTGTACCGACTGCGGGTCTTGGACAAGCTCCCCGAGCCACCATCGGCCGTCGCGATCCGCGGAACGTTGGTACACGCAGCGCTCGAGGACCTGTTCGCCTTGCCCGCCGCGGAGCGCAGCCTCGAGCGCGCGGGCGAGATGTTCGCTGCCCGTTTCGACGAACTCACCCGAAGCGATCCCCCGGCGGCCCGGGCCCTGCTCGATGGCCTCGATGAGAACACGATCGCCTCACCCGAAACCGCCGCGGAAGCGGTGCTAGCGCCGGCCCGCTCGCTGCTGGAGACGTATTTCACCTTGGAGGACCCCACCCGTCTGGACCCCCATGCGCGGGAACTCGCGGTGAGTGCCGAACTGGAATCCGGGCTCACCGTCCGTGGCTTCATCGATCGGGTGGATCGGGCGCCCGATGGCCGCATTCGACTCGTGGACTACAAGACCGGCCGCAGCCCCGGCTCCGGCTTCGAGTCCAAGGCGATGTTCCAGATGCGCTTCTACGCGCTGGTGTGGTGGCGCATGACCGGCGACATCCCCACTCGGTTGCAGTTGCTGTACCTCAAGGATGGCCAGGTGATCCATTACGACCCGAATGCCGAGGATCTCGAGGCGACCGAGCGCAAGATCCTGGCGATCCGCGAGGCCATCGCCAAGGCGATGACCGCAGGTTTCCAACCCTCGCCGTCGGGTTTGTGCGCCTACTGCTCCTTCCACGAGTTCTGCCCCGCGCAAGGGGGCACCATCCCGCCGATGCCGGTCGCCGAGCGCGGGTAGCCGGGCGAGCACTTCCGCAAGCACCGCAGTACTAGCCGGCGGCCATGCTCCACAGCGCGTGCGGACTGCATCCCTCCAACGACGACACCACGACGGCACGGTCGGCTTCGGCCACGATGTCGTCGACGGGGGCGATGTGCGGCACGGCGATCACGGCGCACCCGGCTGCGATCGCCGAACGCACACCCGTAGGTGAGTCCTCGATCGCCAGGCACTCGGCCGGTTCGACGCCCAGTGCGGTGGCCGCAGCCAGGTAGGGCTCGGGGTGTGGCTTGCTGTTCACCACGTGATCCCCGGCGATGACGACGTCGAAGGGATCGCTGCCGAACTCGAGTTCGATCCGGTCGCTCAGGGCCGCGACGAGCCTGGCCCACGAGGCGGTGACCAAGGCGGTCGGTAGTCCTTCGGCCAGGCACGAGCGCAGGAATTGCGCGGCTCCAGGGCGCCACACCAGCGCTTCGCCTCGCATGTAGGCCTCGATGGAGTCCAACAGCATCGCGCCTACCTCATCCGCCGAAGGGGGCGGGGCGTCGCTTGCCGGTCGGGTGGAACGGGCCTTAGCGGCCATGTACTCCGCCACCCGTTCGAGGGGACCACCTAGGCAGTGGGCTTGATCCTGCGGCGTCCAACTCGACCCGAGCCGATCCATGACGTCCTGCTCCGCGGACAGCCATAGGTGCTCGCTGTCGACCAGGGTGCCGTCCATGTCCAACAAGACGGCACGTAGACCAGCCGCACCAGCCGCGCCAGCCGCACCAACCGGACCAGCCGCCGACGCGCTCATGATGCGGGCAGTCTAGGAAGCCGGCCAACCACTACCGTTCCCACGTGCTCATTAACGCGTCGGATCGCATCCCCCTCGTCGCCGAGATGCCGGGAGGACCACCGGCTGGTGTCCAGCCAGCCGACACGGATATCCCGCTGGTCCTGCTGCACGGACTATCGCAACAACGCCACTACTGGGGTCCGGTCCTGCACCGCATGCGCGGCCGCCGCATCATCACGGTCGACCAGCGGGGGCACGGCGATGCCGCCACCGACGACGTCGGTCCGGATTCGGACTTCTCGATGGATCGCCTCGCCGACGACGTAGCTGCGGTGCTCGATGCCTTCGAAGTGCCAGCGGCGATCGTGGTCGGTCATTCCTGGGGTGCGTCGGTCGCGTTGCGCACGGCCGTGCGGCATAGCGAACGCGTCCGTTCGGCCGTCCTCATCGACGGTGGGCTGTTCGGTCCGCGGCATCTGGTGGACGACACCCGATCACTCGCCGATGTCCGGGAACAACTGCGGCCCCCGCCGCTGGGGATGCTCGAGCCCGTCTTGTGGCAGGCGATCTCCGGCGGGGATCTCTCGCCCTACTGGAGTCAGGAGGTGCGCGCGGCACTCGAGCCCACCTTCCAAATCGACGACGCCGGGCGGGTCACCACCCGGCTGGGCATGGAGCGGCATATGGCCGTGCTCGATGGGCTGATCGACTACGACCCCGCCCCCGACGTCCAGCGAGTCTCCTGCCCGACCTGGCTGGTCTCGTGCGAACCGCGCGCCTTCGAGTCGGCACCCGATCGCACAGCTGGGTCGGATGGGCCGGATGGGCCCGATGGGCCCGATGGGCCCGAAGACGATCTCTCGGCCGCGTGGCTCGAGGCACGCCAGCGCACTTTGGTCGATCTCCCCCGGACCTTCTTCCTCCAACGCTGGTTCGGTGCCCTGCACGACGTACCCTTGCAGTGGCCGGCGATGGTCGCCGGGTTGCTCGAGACGGTCGCTGAGCGGATCGAGCCGCCGCGCGAGGATCCGAAGGGGGCCTAGCTTCCACCGTGATCGAGTACGACGGCCTGCCCACTTTGAACGATCCGATCCTGATCGCGGCATTCGAAGGCTGGAACGACGCCGGTGAATCCGCCAGTGCGACCATCACGCACCTGCGCGAAGCCTGGAACGCGGAGTTCATGACCGAACTCGATTCCGAGGACTACTACGACTATCAAGTGAACCGCCCGCACATCAGCGTCGACGAGTCCGGCGTGCGGCAACTCGATTGGCCCAGTACCCGCATCTACCTGGCCCGGATCCACGGCCATACCCGCGACGTCGTCCTCGTCCAAGGCATCGAGCCCAATATGCGCTGGCAGCAGTTCACCCGGGAGATCTTGGGATTGGCGGCGGAACTGGACATCAATCTCGTCGTCACCGTCGCGGCGCTGCTGTCCGATAGTCCGCACACGCGGCCGGTGCCGGTGACCGGGTCCACCGCCGACGCTCGCCTCGCCGCGGACTTCGACCTCGAACCGACCACCTACGAGGGTCCGACCGGGATCGTCGGAGTGCTGCAGGAGGCCTGCCATCGGTTCGGAGTCCCCGCGGTCTCGCTATGGGCAGCGATCCCGCACTACGTCGGTCAGCCCCCGTGCCCGAAAGGCACCCTGGCGCTGGTGCGCAAGATCGAGGACATAGTCGATGTTCCCGTGCCGCTCGGCGATCTCGTCGAGGAGGCGCGGGCCTGGGAGATCGGCGTCGACGAACTCGCCGAGGACGACGATGAAGTCGCCGAGTACGTCCGCCAGCTCGAGCAGGCCCG
>CAJXNV010000032.1 GCA_913057155.1 uncultured Actinomycetes bacterium
GTGGCCGCGATCGTGTTCGTGCTGGCGGCCATCACCGATCTCGTCGACGGTGCCTTGGCGCGGCGGACCGGCACCGAATCCGCCTTCGGAGCCTTCGCCGACCCGGTGGCCGATAAGGCGCTGACCGGTGTAGCGCTGATCGGTTTGTCCTGGCTCGGAGATTTGCCGTGGTGGATCACCATCGTGATCATCGTGCGTGAAGTGCTCGTCACGATCGTGCGTCTTGTCGTCGTGCGGCACGGGGTGATCCCTGCTTCGCCGGGAGGCAAGGCGAAGACGGTCCTGCAGATCGTTGCGATAGCGATGTACCTGGCGGTCGGTCCCGGGTGGTGGGTGGATATCGCCGAGGTCATCATGCTGGTGGCCGTTGCGTTCACCGTGGTGACGGGTGTGGACTACCTGCGCCGGGCGTGGAACTTGAGTCGGGCGGCGAAGGAGCACCGATGAGTGATGCGGAAACCGTCATCGCCGAAGCGATCGAGCGGGAATGGGCGATCGCGTGCGGTGAGTCGCTAACCGGGGGTCTGGTCTGCGCGCAGTTGGCCTCGGTGCCCGGGTGCTCGGCGGTGTTGCGCGGCGGGATCGTCGCTTACCAGGTGGAGGTCAAGGAGCGGGCGCTCGGAGTGACCCCCGATGTCCTGGCCCACGGGCTGGTGAGCGAACAGGTGGCCACCGCCCTAGCGAGTGGTGCCCGGGCCGCGCTGGGCGCGGAGATCGGGATCGGTACCACCGGCGCTGCGGGACCGGATCCGCACGACGGCGCCGCGCCGGGCAGTGCCTGGATCGCGGTCTCCCTGCCCGGTGCCCAGCCGTGGACCCAGGAACTGTCGATCGACGGTGACCGCGGGCAGGTCCGCGCCGAGGTGGCGGCAGCGGCCATCGCCCTCGCCGCCCGGGCCCTGACCGACTGACCCCCCTGCCCCGTTGCGGCGTCAGCCGTGGCCGCGACACGCCGACAGGCGTGGGCCACGGCTGACGCCGCAACGGGGCAGGGCGGGTGGGAATAGATCCGGGCGTGGTGGTGTTGACGCCTATGTCAGGGCTACGAGCAGCCGCCGTGGGCGACTGCGGTTATGGTGGGAGCGAAGGGAGGTACGACTCGTGATCGTTATGCGCGAAGTGATCGGTGATCAGTTGCGCCGACTAAGGCAAGACCAGGGGCGCACCCTGCGTGAGGTCTCCGGGGCCGCCGCGGTATCGCTGGGGTACCTCTCGGAGGTCGAGCGTGGCCACAAGGAAGCCTCCTCGGAGTTGCTGGCGGCCATCTGCGAGGCGCTGGACGTCTCGCTGTCGGATCTGCTGGCCTCGGTGAGCACCCAGTTGGCCCAGGCCGAGTTGCAGCACACCGCACCCACCACCCGGCTACCGGACATGGTCACCGCCGAGGCGTCGGCAGCACGCTCGCTGTCCTAGGTCCGCGTGTCCGGCTGGCAGGTCGGACACCACATCACCCGCTGTTCGTTGGCCGCGCCCGCGTCGCGTCCTTGGCTTTCCACCGCACGTACCGCGATACGGGTGCCGCAGCGTAGGCACGAACGCCCAGCGCGGCCGTAGACGTAGTGCGCGCGCCGTTCGTCCCCGGTGGTCGACTGCGAAGCACGATCCCGGTTGCGCATCATCAAGCGGTGGGCGATCTCGAGTACCGAGCGCCGGTCGGCCGGTGGCAGTTGTGCCACGGGCAGCCAGGGATGGATACCGGCGAGGAAGAGCGATTCGCAGCGGTAGATATTCCCGATCCCGGCGAGGATCCGTTGATCGGTCAAGGCAGCGGCGATGCTCGGCGTGCGTCGAGCGCCCGCCTGGTCGAGTCGCTCCAGCGCTGCGTCGAGGTCCCATTCATCGTCCAGGATGTCCGGCCCGAGGTGACCGATGACCTCGTCTTCACGGTCGGTGGGCAGTAGTGCGACGTCGTGGAGTCGGTAACCCACGGCCACTGCGTCCTCGTTCGTCAACACGATCCGGATCTGGTGCCCCGGACCACCGCGCCACCGCTCGCCCGATCGATACAGGTGCCAGGTGCCGTCCATCCGGAAATGCGTGTGCAGCGTCCAGGAATCCTCGAACCGAAACAGCAGGTGCTTGCCGTAGGCGCGGACCTGATCGACGCGTTTACCGGACATGTCGGCGGTGGCCAGTGCGGGCAGTCGGAAATCCGAGGAGGTCAGGGTGCGTTTGCCGAACGCCGCATCGAGCCGTTTGGCGGCCAAGTAGACGGTGTCGCCCTCAGGCATGGCTCGGCCACCGCCAACCACGCGGGGTGGGAGTGAAGCCGGCTGCGGGCACGGCCACGTTCCAGCGCACCGAGCCATCGGCGCTGATCGCGGCGCCGTCCAGCAGGGAGATGCCATCGATCGCGGTGAGCAACGCGCGGGGGCGGGTGGTCATCGGCTCGCGCGCTGCGGCGAGGTCCCGCAGCAAGGCGGTGGCGTCGTCGTCGGATGCCACACCCCAGGTCGCCATCGCCCCGCCCGACGGCTCCACGAAGGCACGCAGCGCTGCGCCATCGAGCATCACCAGCGCCCCCGCGCGGCGAGCCGGTCGGGGCGCGGGCTGTCCGGCGATCGGCTCGCTCGATGGCCACGGCAGCAGCGTGCCGAAGGGATTCGCCGGATCGACGGCGGACAGGACGTACCGACCCGGGTGCAAGTCCCCTGCGGATTCGCGCAGGGAATCGACCGCGCCGGTGACCGCGAATTGCGCCCCACCGGCCCCGTCGACGGCGTAGACCCGCTGGCAGGTTCCCGCTTCGGCCAGCGCGGAGAGCACCCGGTACTGACCGGCGAACCCGCCCACGGGTTGTTCGACGGCGACCGTGACCCGCGAGGCCACAGCCCAACGCTCCAAGACGATGCCGGCGTATTCGATGGCCGCGTTCTCGGTGATCGACGTGGAATCGGTCGAGGGGTCGCGTGCACCGGCCGCCAGGGACCAACGCGGACCAGCCGAACGCGTCACCATCCGAGTGCGCCGCGGCGAACGTGACCGCGCCCCCGCGCGGCCCGAGCGCGCACTCGGGCGGGGGCTCGACCGGCGCCGGCCGCTGACCCGTGCGTGCAACGCGCTCCATGAATCGCACGTGACCCATCCGCGGGCGGCGAGGTCCCAAAGGGTCGTCTCGAGTGTTTCCACCGAGACCACCGTGCCGGCTCGCACCACGCTGGCGTGGATGGCGTCGAGGTCGAAGGCGCCGCCACCGCCGAGTGCATCGATCACGGCCTTGGCTGCCGGCTCGAGTTCGTCGAGGGGGGTGGGTTCACCGCCTTTGAGCATCGAGCGCACTTCGGCGGCGATGGCGCTCGGCGCCCACGCGATCGTCATGTCCTTCGAACCCAGCGAGCCATGGCCCCACCAGGTCAGTGCCCCGGAGGTCAACAGCGAATCGATGTCGCCTAGCCCCGCACTCGGTACTCGGGCCCGCAGTAATGCCAGCGTGCTCGATGCGGGGACGATGAAACCGCTGAGCCTGTCCAGGGCAGCGGCGGTGTCCTCGATACTCGGCGCGGTTCGCTCATCGGAGGTAGCGGAGGTTGCGCGGGTAGCGCTGGTATCGATGCTGCGGATGCCGCTCCACTGCAGCAGGAACCGGGCGTAGTCGGTCATGTCGACCGGTTCGATCTCCTCGCGCAGTTTCGCCACGGTGCTGCGGCGGATGCGCCGCAGGACGTCGCGGTCGCAGTACTCGGCTTCGCTGCCACCGGGTCGGAACTCCCCGCGCAGCAGCGCCCCCGAACCCACCATCGCCTGCAGCATCGGCAGCATCGCACCGATCGGCAGACCGAAGTGCGTGGCGATGTCCTCGGCCGTGAACGGTCCGTGGGTGCGGGCGTAACGCGACAGCAGGTCGCCCATCGGATCGGCGACGGGTGCCGAATGGGCATCGGGAATTCCGGGGGGCAGCACCACGCCCAGGCCGTCGCGGAGGCGACCGGCATCCTCGATGGCGGCGGTGCAGGTTCGCCCGGCAACCCGCACGGTGATCGCCCGTCCGGTTGAGGTGAGCTCTGCCAGCCAGCTGGGGTCGATGCCGCTGGCGGCGGCTTGCTGCGCGTCGAGGGGACCCAGGATGCGCAGCAGATCCGCGGCGTCCTCGATATCCCGCGCGCGCGTGCGTTCGCTGCGGTGCGCGAGATCGTCCTCGACTTCGGCGAGGGCGTCGGCGTCGAGCAGCGTGCGTAGTTCCGCCGTACCCAGCAGGTCCGCCAGCAGTTCCATGTCCACCGACAGGGCTTGCGCGCGTCGTTCGGCCAGTGGTGCGTCGCCCTCGTACATGTAGGTGGCGACGTAACCGAACATCAGCGACCGCGCGAACGGGCTCGGGTGCGAGGTGACCGTGGCGAGGATCCGAACGTCACCGCTGCGCAGTTCGGTAAGCAGCGACGTCAACGACGGGAGGTCGTAGGCCTCCTGGACGCATTCGCGCATGGTCTCGAGCACGATGGGGAAGTCCGGGTAGTCGGCGGCTACTTCCAGCAGATGCTGCGCGCGGCGGCGTTGCTGCCACAGCGGCGTGCGTCGATCAGGCCGGCGACGCGGCAGGAGCAGCGATCGTGCCGCGCATTCGCGGAAGCGTGATGCGAACAACGCCGAGCCGGTCACCTCGCGGTGCACTAGATGCTCGATGTCCTCCGGCTCGATCGATAACGCCTCGATGATCTCGCCGGTCAGGAACTCCGCTGCGGATTCCCCGGTGCGAGCCTCGTCGACCTCGAAGTCCGGCAGCCGCAGCACGATGCCGTCGTCGGCGTGCATGACCTGCGGCTCGATGGCCAATCGCTGGGCGAGGATCGTTCGAAGTGCGAGGGCCCACGGCGCGTGCACGCGTGCGCCGTAGGGGGAGTGGATCACTACCCGCCAGTCGCCGATCTCGTCGCGGAAGGCCTCGACCAGCAACGTGCGATCGTCGGGCAACAGCCCGGTCGCTTGCCGCTGCGCGTCCAGGTAGCTGGCGAGGGCCGGTAGCGGTGCATCCGCTGCGCGCAGGACCGCACCGATGGCCGGGGCGATCTGCGCGGGGCGGCCTAGGGAGTCGCCATGCCAGAAGGGCATCCGTCCCGAGGCGCCCGGCGCCGGGGTGACCAGCACTCGATCGTGGGTGATCTCCTCGACCCGCCAACTGCTCGCACCCAAGGTGATCACCTCACCGGCGCGGGTCTCGTAGACCATCTCCTCGTCGAGTTCACCGACCCGGGGCATGCCCTCGGTTGCCACGTGCACGCCGAACAACCCGCGATCGGGGATGGTCCCGGCGTTGGTGACCGCGAGGCGCTGGGCTCCGGGGCGCGCCGTCACGGTGTCGGTTTCGCGATTCCACACCAGCCGCGGGCGCAATTCGGCGAAGCGATCGGACGGATAGCTGCCCGAGAGCATCGCCAGCACCGAATCCAGCAACGCTTCGGTCAAGTTGGTGAACGACGCCGCACGGCGCACTAGGTCCAGCAGGTCGCCGCGGGTGCATTCGTCCATCGCGCAGATGGCCACCAACTGTTGCGCCAGGACATCGAGCGGAAGCGACGGCACGTGCACGTCCTCGATGCGTCGTTCGATCATCTGCGCACCGACGGTGTGCGCGATCAACAGATCGTGTGCATGCGTTGCGATGACGTGGCCCACGCTGGTCTCGCCGACTCCATGACCGGCCCGGCCGACGCGTTGCAGCCCGCTGGAGACCGAGGTGGGGGATTGGATTTGGACGACGACGTCCACCTCGCCCATGTCGATGCCCAATTCCATGCTGCTGGTGGCGACGACGGTACGCAGCCGGCCCTGCTTCAAGTCGTCCTCGATCGAGCGGCGGACATCCTTGGAGACCGAGCCGTGGTGGGCCCGCGCGAGGGGTTCCTCGGCTGAGCACAGTTCCCGCTCCTCGGCGCGTTCGTTGATGCGCGCCGTGAGCCGTTCGGCCAACCGCCGGGAATTGACGAACACGATGCTCGAACGGTGGGCGGCGACGATGTCCACGACCCGCTCGGCCACCGAAGGCCACACGGATTCACGTTCGGCGTCCTTGGCCGCACTACCGGAGACGACATCGTTGCCTTCGTCGTCGACGACCACCTCGCCGATGCGATCGAAGTCCGCGACGGTCGACTCCACTTCCACGACGATCCGCTTGTCGATCGGTGGTGCGATGACCTTCACCGAATCCGGGTCGACCGCGCGGACGTAACGCGCGACTTCGCTGACCGGCTGCACGGTCGCCGACAGTGCGATGCGCTGCACCCTTTTCCCGGTGAGCGCTTCGAGTCGTTCGATGCTCAACGCCAGGTGCGCACCGCGTTTCGTCCCGACGAGGGCGTGCACTTCGTCGATGATGATGGTGTCGACCTCGGCTAACGCCGACCGAGCCTGCGAGGTCAACAGCAGGTACAGCGATTCGGGGGTGGTGATCCACACATCCGGTGGGTTCTTGGCTTGCTGGGTGCGTTCGTTTTGCGGGGTGTCTCCGGTGCGCACCGCGACACTGATCGGGGTGATCTCGCTCGTGCCCTTGACTGTGCCGTCGCCCGAACCCTCACGCCGCGCGATCTGCTGCAGGCCGACCAGCGGGCTGCGCAGGTTGCGTTCGATGTCGAAGGCCAGTGCCTTCAGCGGGGAGACGTACAGCACGCGGCTGCGTTCGGTGGCCGGCGTGTGCTGCAACCGGTCGAGTGCGGCCAGGAAAGCCGCGAGGGTCTTGCCCGATCCGGTGGGTGCCACCAGGACGGCGTCATGTCGATCGGCGAGCACCGGCCAGGCCTCAGCCTGCACCGCAGTGGGGGAGCCGAGCGCTTCGGCCACCCAGGTGCGGGCCCAGGCGCTGAGCCCTCCGGCACCCTCGTCGCGCGACACGGTGGAGGATATCCCGCATGCGGCGCAGTGACTTCTGGGAGCGCTTGAACGCCGTGCTGGGCGATGCCTACGCGGCGTCGTGGTCGCGGGATGTGGTGATCCCGGCGCTCGGGTCGACCGTGCAGCAGGCCTTCGATGCCGGAACCGACACCCGCGAGGTGTGGGAGGCGGTGTGCGAGGTCATCGAGGTGCCCTCGTTCCTGCGCTAGCTGGATCACCGAAACCTGCCGGATCGCCGGCTGGATGACCGGCTGGATGGCAGGCCCCGACGGTCGCCGGTCGTAGGCTGCGTCGGTGCCGGACCTGCGCTTCTTGACGATCGTCACCTTCGGGCGATCGGGCAGCACCGCCTTGCAGGCGGCGCTCAACGCGCACCCGGGCACCATCATCCGAGGCGAGAACTACGCGGCGCTGCGCGGCATCGAGGACTACCTCGCGGCCATCTCCGCGGCCGCGGATCGACACCACTCCGGCAAGGCGCACCATCCGTGGTTCGGCACCGCCCGCCTCGACCCGAATGCGATCCTGGCCGATCAGCGACGGCACGTCGTGGAGTACCTGTTGCGGCCCAAGCCCGGCACCCGGTGGTGCGGCTTCAAGGAAGTGCGCTACGAAGTCGGACACATCGCCGATCCCGATGCCTTGGCCGGGCACCTGCTGTTCTTGAACACCCTGCTCCCGGGGATGCGCTACCTGGTCAACGTGCGGGACCCGCAGGCCGCCGCGCGAAGCGGATGGTGGCGCGAGCACCCCGATGCCATCGCCGCATTGGAAGGCACCGTCGGCAACATGTACGCGGCTACCGAGACGCTCAATGCAGCCCTCGGACCCGGTCGGGCGGCACTGATCGACCACGATCGCTGGTCACTCGATCCGCAGATCGTGATCGACGCGCTCGCCGAGATCGGGTACCCGGTCGATGCATCCATCGTGCGCGCGGCACTCGCCGAGCACCTCACGCACGGGAAGGAAGGCAGGTCGTGAGCGCATCACTCGAGGCGAACGTCGATCCCCTGGATTCGACCGCCGTGCATTCCGTGCAACGCCGCAGCGTGGCCACCTTGGCCACCAGCCAAGTCCTCGGCGGAGTAGCGGTGGCCGGCTCGCTGCCCGCCGGTGCGCTGATCGCCGCTTCGCTCGGCGGCAGCGAGGCAGCAGCGGGATTGGCCCAGACCTTCGGGGTGCTGGGCGCGGCCCTGCTCGCACTGCCCCTGGCCCGGATCGCGCTGACCCGCGGCAGGCGGGCGGCGTTGTCGCTGGGCTACCTCCTCGGCGGGATCGGCGCGATCGTGGTGGTCGTGAGCACCGCCGGGCGCTCGCTGCTCGGCGTCTACCTCGGATGCCTGCTGGTGGGGGTGGCCTCGGCGGCCGGATTGCAGGCGCGCTACGCGGCCACCGACCTCGCCACACCCCGGCTGCGTGCCCGCAGCTTGTCGCTGGTGGTCTGGGGGGCGACCATCGGAGCGGTCGCCGGACCGAACCTGCTGGACATCAGCGGGTCGTGGGCGCTGGCCTGGGGCTTGCCGCAATTGACGGGGCCCTACCTGGTGGCTGCCGTCGTGGCGCTCGGTGCCGTCGTCGTCCTCGTTGTCTTCTTGCGCCCGGATCCCTATCGCGAATCGCTGCGGTTGCGCGGCGTAGCGGGAACCGACATCGCCCATCCGCGGCTACGCGATGGCATCGAACACCTGCGCAGCAGACCGCGAGCGGTATTCGGCATCGCGGCGATCGCCATCGGTCACGTCGCGATGGTCATGGTGATGGTGATGACGCCGGTGCACATGGCGCACGTGGACGTCCGGTTGCAGCTCATCGGGTTGGTGATCAGCGTGCACGTCGCGGGCATGTACGCCTTCTCCCCGCTCGTGGGCATGGCCGTGGATCGCTTCGGTCGGATGCAGGTGATCGCCGCCGGCATCGTGATCTTGCTGGTCTCGATGGTGATCAGTGGCCTGTCCGCAGCCGACGACGTCCTTCTTCTCGGTATCGGCCTGTTCCTGCTCGGCCTCGGGTGGTCGTGCACGCTGATCGCCGGCTCGACCCTGGTAACCGATGAGGTGGCACCGCGCGAGCGCCCCTCGGTCCAGGGCCTGTCGGACCTGACGATGAACGTGGCGGGGGCCATCGGCGGCGTGATCGCCGGAGTGGTGGTGTGGCTGTCCTCCTACGCGGTGCTCAACGCGGTGGCGGCCATCCCGGTGCTCGTCTTGGCCGGTGCGGCGATGCTGCCGGCGTGTCGGAAGCCTTCGAACACCCGTTCGATGTAGTTTCGGCTGCGACGGACACCCGCACCGCGGACCGAGCTAGTGGACCACGTGCCGTTTTCCACAGCGGCCGGTTCGAGGTGTGCACGCCATCCCCAGGTCGAGAGCGGGGCTGGCGGGCAGCAGGTGGCTGTCACAGGGTGGACCTAGTTTCGCCAGGAACGACGCCCCCATAGATGTTCGAGAACATCCCGACCGCGAGGAGAGCACCATGGCCGCCAGAGGAAGCAAGTCCACCGAGAAGTCCGGCAAGCCGACCGTGTCCGATGACCGGGAGAAGGCGCTGCAAGCGGCGCTCGAGCAGGTCGAGCGGCAGTTCGGCAAGGGTTCGGTCATGCGACTCGGGGACGAGGGTCGCGCACCGATCGAGGTGATCCCCACCGGATCCATCGCGCTGGATGTCGCGCTGGGCATCGGCGGTCTGCCACGCGGACGCATCATCGAGGTGTACGGCCCGGAGTCCTCCGGCAAGACCACCGTCGCGCTGCACGCGATCGCGCAGGTGCAAGCATCCGGTGGCTTGGCGGCCTTCGTCGACGCCGAGCACGCGCTCGATCCGGAATACGCGCAGGCATTGGGCGTGGATCTGGACAACCTCTACGTCTCCCAGCCCGATACCGGTGAACAGGCACTGGAGATTGCCGACACCCTGGTGCGCTCGGGTGCGCTGGATCTGATCGTGATCGACTCGGTGGCCGCGCTGGTGCCGCGGGCGGAGATCGAAGGCGAGATGGGTGATTCGCACGTGGGTCTGCAGGCGCGGTTGATGAGCCAGGCGCTGCGCAAGATGGCCGGTGCGCTCAGCAGCACCCAGACCTCCGCGATCTTCATCAACCAGCTCAGGGAGAAGATCGGCGTGATGTTCGGTTCGCCGGAAACCACCACCGGTGGCAAGGCGCTGAAGTTCTACTCCTCGGTTCGCCTCGATGTCCGACGCATCGAGACCCTCAAGGGTGGGACCGAAGCCGTCGGCAACCGCACCCGCGTGAAGGTCGTGAAGAACAAGGTCGCGCCGCCGTTCAAGCAGGCCGAGTTCGACATCCTCTACGGCGAGGGCATCTCGCGCGAGGGATCCTTGATCGACCTGGGCGTGGAAGCCGGACTGGTCAAGAAGTCCGGTGCTTGGTACACCTACGAGGGCGATCAACTCGGGCAGGGCAAGGAGAACGCCCGGGTGTTCTTGAAGGACAACCCGGATCTATCCGATGAGATCGAAAAGCGCATCAAGGAATCCCTGGGCATCGGCCCTCGCGCGGACGCACCCGCCGCGACCGATAGCCCGGTCGACGCGCTGGAAGACCCCGCGGATGTCGCGCCGCCGGCGTGAGCCACCAGCGGATCGGCCCGAGGAAGCAGCCGATCCGGAGTCGGTCGTCCGTTCGATCCTGCTGCGCCGGTTGAGCGCCGCTCCGCGCACGCGAGCCGAGCTCGAGAAGGATCTGGCGCAACGCGGAGCAGATCCGCGGGTCTCGGCGGCGGTGCTGGACCGGTTCGAGGAAGTCGGCCTGATCGACGATGAAGCCTTCGCCTCGATGTGGGTGGAATCCCGCCATCGCGGCAAGGCCTTGGCTCGGTCGGTGTTGCGACAGGAACTGCGCCACCGGGGCATCGATTCCGAGACCATCGATGCGGCCGTCGAGCGGATCGATGACGACGACGAATGGACCCGGGCCCGCGAGTTCGCGCGTAGCAAGGTGCGGATCAAACCGGGGGAGGATCCGCGCAAGGCGCTGCAGCGGTTGGCCGGTCAGTTGGCGCGCAAGGGTTATCCCGGGGGGATGTGTTACTCCGTTGCCCGCGAGGCGCTAGGAGCGGCGCTCGAGCAGCGGAATGAGGACAGCGTCGATGAGTCGAGCGCAGGATTGCTCGTCGATGACCTCGCCGCTGATGAGGAGTCGATGTAGCACCACGGCATCGGGGATCTCGAAGATGAACGGGTCGATGGGTTGGGTGGGAATCTCGCCACGTGCCATGGCCCGTTGTAGGACCGCGACGAGTTCGGCGGCCATCGGTTCGGACATGCGGGTGCGGAACTCATCGACCAACTCCGGATCGTGCGTCGATTCGCTGATCAACTCCCGCAGCACGGTTTGCATCGGACCGCGCAGGATGTCGGTGAACGAATGCATGGAGGCCAGCAGGTCCGAGCGCAGCGATCCGGTGTCCGGGTAGGAGTGGGGCACGGCCTGACTCATCGTGGTGAGGAAGACATCGAGGCCGAGCGCTCGGACGTTGGGCCAGCGGCGGTACAAGGCGGCCTTGCCGGTTCCGGCGCGCCGGGCGATCCGGTCCATGGACGCGCCGCGCAGCCCGTTCTCGGTGATCTCCTCGAAGGCCGCGGCGTGCACCGCCGCCACGAGTTCGTCCCCGGTGCGTCGCGAGGTGGATTCGCGCACCTCCGGTGACGTGGTCATGGACGTAGGCTACGTCACAGTGAACGGTCATGTTCCCGCATTCCCCGATTTGTGAACGCACATGTTCCTTGTTACCGTGCGCGCACACCTGCGTTAGGGGAGTTTCATGCCTGGTCTTTCTGCTTGGGCGGTTCGCCGTCCCGTTGCCGCGCTCATCGCCTGGTTCGCCGCGTTGATCGCCTTGATCGGGTTGGGCGTGGGCCTCGGCGGCAGCTACAACGACGCCTTCGAACTCCCCGACACCGAGTCGAAGGTCGCCACCGACCTGCTGAGCGAATCGGGCACGGACACCAGCAACGTCGATGGTGGCGCCACCCTCGTGTGGTCCCCGGCGGCTGGGCCGGCGGTCAGCGAGGAGACCGGGGCGCAGGTCCTGCCGCTGCTGCAGGAGATAGCGAGCCTGGACTCGGTAACGTGCGTAAGCAACCCCTTCGATCCCAGCGGCGTGGGCTTGGGCCCGGACTGCGGAACCGGCGGACTGGACCTCGGAGCCGCGGCGCAAGCGCTCACCCCCGAGGAACTGCAGACCCTGGCAGCGACCTTCTCGACCGTCAGCCCCGATGGCACCGTCGCTTTCTCCACCATCAACTTCGTCACCGACGCCGAAGGTGCACCCACGGTCACGAGTGCGGACGCCGAAAGCATCTACGCGGCCATCGACCAAGTACGCAGCGATTCGCTGGCCATCGGCGTCCAAGGACAGATCCTGGAGTTCGCCGGCGCGGCACCCCCGGTCGTGGGCGAGATCGTCGGCGTGAGCGTCGCGATCGTCATCTTGCTCATCGCCTTCGGTTCGGTGGTCGCGGCCGGATTGCCCATCATCACCGCCTTGGTCGGCCTGGTCGGCGGCTTGTCCTTCGTGACCTTCGCGGCGAACTTCCTCGACGTCGCCACCTTCGCGCCGACCCTCGCGGCGATGATCGGCCTGGGCGTGGGCATCGACTACGCGCTGTTCGTCATCAACCGGTACCGGCAGGCGTTGTTGATCGGGCACGAGCCGAAGAAGGCGGCGATCGAAGCCGTCGAGACCGCCGGACGTGCGGTGGTCTTCGCCGGTTCGGCCGTGGTCATCGGTTTGCTCGGGTTGCTGGTGCTGGGCATCGGATTCTTCACCGGCCTGGCGATCGGTGCGACCGTCACGGTGATCATGGTCATGCTCTCGGCCGTGTGGTTCCTGCCGGCGGTGTTGAGCCTGCTCGGCACGAAGGCGCTCGCGCTGCGACTGCCCTGGGGCAAGAAGCCAGGAACCGGCCAAGCCGAAGGCCGTGGCTGGGCGCACTACGGTCGCGGTCTGCAGAAGGTGCCGTGGTTGACCAGTGCGCTCGCGCTCGGCTTCGTCATCATCCTGGCGATCCCGGCGCTGAGCCTGCGCCAGGGCTTCGCCGACGATTCGGGCAAGCCCGAGGGCTCGGATTCGCGCATCGCCTACGACCTGCGCGCCGAGGGCTTCGGGCCGGGATACAACGGACCCTTCCTCGTCGTCGCGGACCTCGAGGGAGTCACCGACCCGCAGGCATACGGCACCATCGTGGCCGGACTCGCGGCCGCTCCCGGTGTCGCCGGGACCTCGCCGTCGGTGGAAGCCCTGCCCGTGCTGGGCAAGCTCGCCGAACTGCAAGCCCAGGGCGGCGAGGCCCCCGAACAGCAACTCATCCAGGCGATCGCCGTCTACCCGGACAGTGCTCCGCAGGACGCCGAGACGACAGACCTGCTGAATGAGTTGCGCGATGAGGTGAACCCGGCACTCGAGGCCGCCACGGGTGCGGCGCTGTACGTGGGCGGATCGCAGGCGATCACCCAGGACTTCACCACGGTGCTGTCCGAGGCCCTGCCGATCTTCCTCGCGGTCGTGGTCGGACTCGGTTTCATCGCGCTGGTGATCTTGTTCCACTCGATCCTGGTGCCGCTCACCGGCGCGCTCACCTCGCTGCTGAGCCTGGCGGCCGCGATGGGTATCACCGTCGCGGTATTCCAGTGGGGGTGGTTCGCCGACCTGTTGGGTGTCTCGGGAACCGGGCCGATCTTCCCGTTCGTGCCGATCATGGTGTTCGCGATTTTGTTCGGACTGTCGATGGACTACCAGGTGTTCTTGGTCTCGCGCATGCAAGAGGAGTGGTTGCGCACCCGCGACAACCTGACCAGCATCCGGCGCGGTCTGGCCGGATCCGGCCGCGTGGTCGTGATCGCCGCACTGATCTTGTCCAGTGTGTTCATGGCCTTCATCCCGAGCACCGACGCCATCATCAA
>CAJXNV010000033.1 GCA_913057155.1 uncultured Actinomycetes bacterium
CTGCCCTAGCCTTGGCGGGTGCGCGCCCATCCCGCAGGACCCCGTCACGGTGAATTCACCGCCGATGGCGCGGTTGCCCCTACCGCATCCGCGGTGAGCGTGGAGGCGATGCGCGAACTGGCCTCGCATGTGTGGCCGCGGGGCGCCGAGCGCGGCGGTGCCGGAGAGTTGATGCTCGGCGGAGTGGATGTGCGCGATCTGGCGCAAGAGTTCGGCACGCCGCTGTTCGTTCTCGATGAAGCCGATGTGCGCTCGCGCGCGCGTGCCTTCCGGGACGCCTACGCCGATGCCGGTGCCTCCTGGGTGTTCTACGCGGCGAAGGCGTTCTTGTCGGTGGCGGTAGCGCGCTGGGTGCACGAGGAAGGCCTGGGCATCGATGTGGCCAGCGGCGGAGAACTGGCCGTCGCGATGCGCGCGGGTGTTCCCGGCGAGGCTTTGCTGATGCACGGCAACAACAAGTCGATGGCCGAAGTGCAGATGGCGGTCGAGTACGGCGTGGGCCGCATCGTGATCGACTCCTTCGAGGAGATCGCCCGGGTTGCCGAAGCAGCCGCGCAAGCCGGTGTGGTGCAACAGGTGCTGGTGCGCGCCACGGTGGGCGTCGAAGCGCACACGCACGAGTACATCGCCACCGCGCACGAAGACCAGAAGTTCGGACTCTCGGCCTCGGGAGGTGCGGTCGAGGAGGCGGTGCGCCGGATCGCCAAGCTACCGAGTCTGACCCTGGTGGGACTGCACTCGCACATCGGCTCGCAGATCTTCGACGCCGCAGGCTTCGAGGTGGCCGCCGCCCGGGTGGTGGCGCTGGCGCAGCGGATCTACGACGAGCAGGGAATCGAGATCGAGGAACTCAACCTCGGCGGAGGTATGGGTATCGCCTACCTGGATTCCGACGATCCGCTCGATGTGCAGGAGATGGCCGGGCAGATCGGCGACATCGTGGCCAAGGCCTGCGCGGAGTACGGGATCACCGCACCGCGGCTGGCCTTCGAGCCCGGCCGAGCGATCGTCGGTCCGGCGGGCGTCACGCTCTACGAGGTCGGCACGATCAAGCCGGTGGAACTCGACCACGGCCAGGTACGAACGTACGTATCCGTCGATGGTGGGATGAGCGACAACATCCGCACCGCGCTCTACGGCGCGGACTACACGATCACGCTGGCCTCGCGCGTCTCCGAAGCCGAACCGATGCTCTGCCGCGTAGTGGGCAAGCACTGCGAATCTGGGGACGTCGTCGTTCGTGACGCCTGGCTGCCCGGGGATCTAGCGCCCGGCGACCTGCTCGCTGTCGCTGCTACCGGCGCCTACTGCCGATCGATGGCCTCGAACTACAACTACCTGCCGCGGCCGGCCGTGGTGGCCGTCGCCGACGGTGGCGCCCGGGAGATCGTGCGCCGCGAGACGGTCGAGGACCTGCTCGGCCTCGACGTAGCCACCTGAAAGGCTGTGCCCCGTCCTCGGTCGCGTGATCGGGGTTCGATGTGAAGGAGAGAGCATGTCCGCGCGCGACGAAGTGACCATCGCCGTCCTCGGTGGCGGGACGGTCGGCACGTCGATCGTGGAACTGCTCGAGGCGAACGCCGCGGACCTCCGCGAACGGGTCGGCGCTCCCTTGCGACTGACCGGGGTGGCGGTGCGCGATGCCTCGCGCTCGCGCCCGGGAATTCCCGATGCACTGCTCACCGACGATCCGATGGCCTTGGCACGCTCGGGCGCGGACGTGGTGGTGGAAGTGATGGGCGGGATCGAGACCGCCCGGGAGTGCATCCTGGCCGCGATGGCCGCCGGCTCCTCGGTGGTGACCGCGAACAAGGCGCTGCTCGCCGAAGACGGCGCGGCCTTGTACCGGGCCGCCCGCGAACACGGGGTCGATCTGTACTTCGAGGCGTCGGTTGCCGGCGCTATCCCGCTGCTTCGACCCTTGCGCGAATCCCTCGCCGGCGACCGCGTGCGCAAGGTGATGGGCATCGTCAACGGCACCACCAACTACATGCTGACCAAGATGGACGAAGAGGGTGTCGAGTACGACGCCGTCTTCGCCGAGGCCGATGCGCTCGGCTACCTCGAGGCCGATCCGTCCTTGGACGTCGACGGCCACGATGCCGCGGCCAAGGCGGCGATCCTCGCCGAACTCGCCTTCCACACCCGCGTGACCATCGACGATGTCTTCGTCGAGGGCATCGCGAACGTGACAGCCGATGACATGGCCGCGGCGCGCGAGATGGGTTTCGTGATCAAGTTGCTCGCCATCGCTGAAGTGGTGGAAGCCAGTGCGGACGGCGAAGCCGGCGTGATCGTGCGCGTACACCCGGCGATGGTGCCCAAGACCCACCCGCTTGCCGCAGTGCGCGAATCCTTCAACGCGGTGTTCGTCGAAGCGCAAGCCGCCGGGGAGATGATGTTCTACGGCCGCGGTGCCGGTGGCCACCCCACGGCCAGCGCGGTTCTCGGGGACGTCGTCGCCGCTGCCCGCAACCGGCTCAGCGGTGGACTCGGGCCGGGGGAGAGCACCTACTCCGGGCTACCGGTCCTGCCCGTCGGGCGGGCGCGCACCGAGTACTACGTCAACTTGGACGTCGCGGACAAGTCGGGGGTGCTCGCGAACATCGCCTCGGCCTTCGCCGATGAAGGCGTCAGCATCCAGGTCGTGCACCAAGAGGGTCATGGCGAGGACGCCGGATTGATCGTGCGCACGCATGCAGCCACCGATGCCGCCCTGCAGGCGACCGTCGATCGGCTCCGCGGCCTGGATTCGGTGCGTACTGTTGTGGGCGTGATGCGCGTGGAAGGTGAGGAGTGACCACCATGGTCGGCGCGCACCAATGGCGCGGCGTCATCGAGGAGTACCGGGATCGGCTGCCTGTTAGTGACGCCACTCCCGTGGTCTCACTGCGCGAAGGCGGCACGCCACTGGTCTACGCATGCAACGTCAGCGAATTGCTCGGCTGCGAGGTCTGGCTGAAGTTCGAAGGGGCCAACCCGACCGGCTCCTTCAAGGATCGTGGCATGACGATGGCGATCAGCAAGGCGGCCGAGGACGGTGCACGTGCGGTGATCTGCGCGTCGACCGGCAATACCTCGGCGAGTGCGTCGGCGTACGCGGTGAAGGCCGGGATGATCTCGGCGGTGCTCGTCCCGCAGGGCAAGATCGCGATGGGCAAGCTGGCCCAGGCGATCGTGCACGGAGCCACGCTGCTGCAGGTCGACGGCAACTTCGATGATTGCCTGACCGTGGCGCGCGAACTGGCCGATGAATACCCCGTCGCCTTGGTCAACAGCGTGAACCCGGTGCGCATCGAGGGACAGAAGACCGCGAGCTTCGAGATCGTGGACATGCTCGGTCGGGCACCGGACATCCACGCCATGCCCGTCGGCAACGCCGGGAACATCACCGCGTACTGGCGCGGCTACACCGAGTACGAGCGCGACGGCATCGTCGATGCGCTTCCGCGGCTGTGGGGTTTCCAGGCGGCCGGCGCCGCACCCTTGGTCTCCGGAACCCCGGTACGCACCCCCGAGACGATCGCCACCGCGATCCGCATCGGTAACCCGGCATCGTGGGATGCGGCCATCGCCGCGCGCGATGAATCCGGTGGACTGATCGATGCGGTGACCGACGAGCAGATCCTGGCGGCCTACCGCTTCCTCGCGGCCAAGGAGGGACTGTTCTGCGAGCCGTCCAGTGCCGCCGGTGTCGCGGGACTGATCGCCATGAAGGAAGCAGGGCGGCTGGACCCCGGACAGGTCATCGTCGCCACCTTGACCGGCAACGGCTTGAAGGATCCGCAATGGGCGCTCGAGGGCGCACCGGAGCCGGTGGTCGTGCCCGTCGACGTCCACTCCGCGGCGCGGGCGCTGGGCCTGGTCTGATGGCCGCGGTGGTGCGCAGCGGACCCGTTCGGGTACTGGTCCCGGCCAGCAGCGCCAACCTCGGTCCGGGCTTCGATTCCCTCGGGTTGGCCCTCGCGGTCTACGACGAACTCATCGCGATGGCCACCGACGACGAAGGCGTACTGGTGGAAGTGGCGGGGGAGGGAGCTAAGAACCTGCCACGCGATGAGCGCCACCTGGTCGTCCAGGCGATGAACCTCGCCTTCGAGCACATGGGCGTGCGGCCCACCGGTTTCGTCCTGCGCTGCCGGAACGCGATTCCGCAGGGTCGGGGCCTGGGTTCCTCCGCCGCCGCGATCGTCGGGGGGATGGTGCTGGCCCGGGCGATGGTCGAAGGAGCCGATTTCAGCGATGCCGATCTGCTGCGGGCCGCCACCGCGATGGAATCCCACCCGGACAATCTGGCCGCGGCATTGCACGGCGGCTTCACCGTGGCCTGGGTGGGCGACGAGGAAGGTGCAGGCGCCGTGCGCCTGGCGCCCCACCCGGATGTGCAGGCGGTGCTCGCGCTGCCCGAGAACGAAGTACCGACCACTAAGGCCCGTGCCGCGCTGCCCGATGCGGTGGCGTACGCGGACGCCAGTTTCAACCTCGCCCGCTCGGCGTTGCTCGTACATGCGCTGACCAACGACCCCACGTTGTTATGGGAAGCCACCTCGGATCGGCTCCATCAACGTGCCCGCGCCGATGTCTACCCCGATGCGGTGACCTTGACCGACGCCTTGCGCGAGGCGAGGATCCCGGCGGCGATCTCGGGTGCTGGTCCGGCGGTACTGGTCCTCACCGCCGATCCCGGCGATCTCGATCGGGTGGCGGGCATCGCCGAGCGATTGGACTCCTGGACGGTTCGTGCCATCCCGATCAGCGCCCACGGGGCCCTCGAGCGACCCGTCGAGGTCTAGCCGCGAGCACCGGTGGTATCTTGTAGATGCCTCGTTGGCACCTCGCCTTTCGTGAAGGTCCAGCAGATGACTCCGATATCGGAGGATCCATCGGGCAAGCATCGGATCGACTTCCCCGGCCCAGCGCTTGCCAGGCAGCCCGGAAGTAGTCGCAACGCGCACGGGCTTACGAACACTCCCGCGCTTGGGCGGGGGTCCGTCAATCGAAGGACACCATGACCGAAACAACCACCTCGCGTGCTGCCGAGCGCGGCAACGGCCTTGCTTCCATGCTGCTGCCGGAGTTGAAGCAACTCGCCCAGCAGTTGGGGATCACCGGATCCAGTGGGATGCGCAAGCAGGATCTGATCGCCGCCATCAGCGAGCGCCAGAAGCAAGGTGGCGCCCCCCGCCGCGCTTCGCGGCCCGCGGGCAAGGGCGATGGGTCGGCGAAGGGTGACTCCGGCAAGGGCGACGCTTCGAAGGGCGACTCGTCGAATGATTCGGCCGGGTCCGCCGAGTCGAAGGCGGATGAAGCGAAGGAGTCGAAGGAGTCGGCAAAGGACGCAGGTGAGCGCGGTGACCGGGGCGAGCGCGGCGACCGCGGTAATCGGCGGGATCGCAACGACCGCAACGACCGTGGTGATCGGAACGACCGCGGTGATCGGAACGACCGCGGTGATCGGAACGACCGCGGTGATCGGAACGACCGGGAGGACGGTGGCCGCCGCCGGCGTCGCGGCCGGGATCGCTTCCGGGACCGCCGTGACCGCAAGGGCGGCTTCAACGATTCCGAGCCGGTGGTCACCGAGGACGATGTCCTCGCGCCGGTTGCCGGCATCATCGACGTCCTCGACAACTACGCCTTCGTGCGAACCAGCGGCTACCTGCCCGGCCCCAACGACGTCTACGTCTCACTGTCCCTGGTGCGCAAGTACGGACTGCGCAAGGGCGATGCGATCACCGGTCAGGTGCGCCAGCCCCGCGACGGTGAACGCCGCGAGAAGTTCAACCCGCTGGTCAGCGTCGAGACGATCAACGGCGGTGACATCGAAGCGGCCAAGGAACGGCCCGAGTTCGCCAAGTTGACGCCGCTGTACCCGCAAGATCGGCTCCGGCTGGAGACCTCGCCGGCGAATCTGGTGACCCGGGTGATCGACCTGGTCGCTCCGATCGGCAAGGGCCAGCGTGGACTCATCGTCTCGCCACCCAAGGCCGGTAAGACGATGGTGCTGCAGGCGATCGCCAACGCCATCACCGAGAACAACCCCGAATGCCATCTGATGGTCGTGCTCGTCGATGAGCGTCCGGAGGAGGTCACCGACATGCAACGGTCGGTGAAGGGGGAGGTCATCGCCTCGACCTTCGACAAGCCGGCCGAGGATCACACGATCATCGCCGAACTGTCCATCGAGCGAGCCAAGCGTTTGGTGGAACTCGGACATGACGTCGTCGTACTCCTGGACTCCATGACCCGCCTAGGTCGCGCCTACAACCTCGCGGCCCCGGCATCCGGTCGCATCCTGTCCGGCGGTGTGGACTCCACCGCCCTGTACCCGCCGAAGCGTTTCTTCGGTGCCGCCCGGAACATCGAGAACGGTGGTTCGCTCACGATCTTGGCCACCGCGCTCGTGGAGACCGGCTCGCGCATGGACGAGGTGATCTTCGAGGAGTTCAAGGGCACCGGCAACATGGAACTCAAGCTCGACCGTCGCCTGGCCGACAAGCGGATCTTCCCCGCGGTGGACGTCGATGCCTCCGGCACCCGCAAGGAAGAACTGCTCATGTCCGCCGACGAGTTGAAGATCGTATGGAAGCTGCGCCGGGTGCTGCATGCACTCGATCAGCAGCAATCGATCGAATTGCTGCTGAGCAAGCTGCGCGAGAACGACAACAACTACGACTTCCTGCTGCAGGTGCAAAAGACCACGCCCTCGGTGCAGGGGTCCAGCGACGAGGACTAAGTCCACTCGTGGCATACTTTCCCGGCTCCGGTTCACGGGCAGCGGCAGATGGGACGCCGCTTGTTCGACCCGGACAACGACGACAAGGACGTGACTCATGAAGGCCGACATCCACCCCGACTACGTGGAGACGACGGTGACCTGCACCTGCGGCAGCACCTTCACCACGCGCAGTACCGCCAAGGACGGCGTGATCCACGCGGATGTTTGCTCGCAGTGCCATCCGTTCTATACTGGTAAGCAGAAGATCCTCGATACCGGTGGCCGGGTAGCCAAGTTCGAAACCCGCTACGGCAAGGACTCCGGTCAAGGATCGAAGTAGCAAGACTTCCGGGCGCCGGCCCGGGATCGGCCGCGTGTCTCCCCCGTCGCGCGGTCGATCCCCGACCGGCGCCCGATCTTTTTCGGCGTCATGCCCGGCGCGGTGCCCGCTCACCGCTGCCGGCCGAAGTGCGGCGCGTATCTTGTGGGGCGAACGGGGTAGCGGCAGTCCTAGGTACAGACGGCAGGTGAAGGGAGGGGCGGATGTTCGAGAACTGCGAGGATCTCGCCCGCGAGTTCACCGAAGTGGAACGCGCCCTCGCCGACCCGTCGGTGCACGCCGATCAAGGCAAGGCGCGATCGCTGGGTCGCCGGTACGCGCAACTGCGCCCCGTAGTGGCCGCCTACCGCGAGTGGTCCGCCTTGCACGAGGACCACGTCGCTGCGGTCGAACTCGCCGAGATGGGTGATGCGTCCTTCGCCGACGAGGCGGTGGCGCTCGCCGACAAGGAAGCCGCTGCCGCCGAGCGGTTGGCCGCACTGCTGGTGCCGCGCGATCCGCTGGACGACAAGGACGTCATCGTCGAGGTGAAGGCCGGCGAGGGCGGCGAGGAGTCCGCGTTATTCGCCGGGGACCTGCTGCGCATGTACCTGCGCTACGCCGAACGCCGAGGCTGGGCCACCGAGGTCATCGACGCCGTCGAATCCGATCTCGGCGGCTACAAGGATGTCTCGCTGGCGGTCAAGGCCAAGGGCGCACCGGAGCCGGGGGAGGCGCCCTACGCGCGCTTGAAGTTCGAAGGCGGTGTCCACCGCGTGCAGCGCGTTCCCGTCACCGAGTCCCAAGGCCGCATCCACACCTCCGCCGCAGGCGTACTCGTGTTGCCCGAAGCCGAGGACGTCGACGTCACCATCGACCCCAACGACCTTCGTATCGACGTCTACCGATCCTCCGGACCCGGCGGGCAAAGCGTCAACACGACCGACTCCGCCGTGCGCATCACCCACGTGCCCACGGGCGTCGTCGTTTCCTGCCAGAACGAGAAGAGCCAACTGCAAAACCGCGAACAGGCACTGCGCATCCTGCGCGCGCGGTTGCTGGCGATCGCCGAGGAGCAAGCGGCGCAGGAAGCATCCGATGCCCGTCGCAGTCAGGTGCGCACGGTCGATCGCAGCGAGCGGATCCGCACCTACAACTTCCCGGAGAACCGGATCAGCGACCATCGGGTCGGCTTCAAAGCGCACAACCTCGACCAAGTCCTCGATGGTGATCTCGATGCGATCGTCGATGCCTGCACGGTTGCCGACCGCGAAGCGCAGATGGCCGCACCCGTCGAGTCCGCGGGCTGAGCGCATGCCCGACGGCTTCTTCGATGCATTAGGACAAGAAGAGCCCACCGAGGGCGGCCGGGTCTCGGCCCGAGACCTCCTCTACGACGCCGAACGACGCCTCACCGGCGCGGGCGTGCCCTCACCGCAGGCCGACGCCGCGATCCTGCTCGCTTGGGTGCTGGACGTGCCCCGCGGACGCCTGTTCTTGCACGATGCACCGACCGGGCGTGAGCGGGTGGCCTTCGAGAAGGCGCTGGCTAAGCGGTTGAATCGCGTTCCCTTGCAACACATCACCGGACGCGCGCCCTTTCGTCGCATCGAAGTTGCGGTCGGCCCCGGGGTGTTCATCCCCCGGCCGGAGACCGAACTGATCACCGAAGCCGGTGTGCGGCCGCTGCGGGAGGCCACCGGCCAGGTGGCGGTGGACTTGTGCGCGGGCAGCGGCGCGGTCGGGTTGTCGTTGGCGATCGAGGCGCCCGGTACGAGCGTGTACGCGGTCGAATTGGACGAGCGGGCGGTGGAGTGGACCGGCCGCAACGCCGAGGAGTTCGCGGAGGCGATCGCGGCCGCCGGCTCGAAGTTCGAGGTGGTGCAGGCCGATGCCGGGGATGTCGCGGAACCCGGTGGGCCGTTGGCATCGCTGGTCGGACGGGTGGACGTCGTCGTCGCCAACCCGCCCTACATCCCCGATTCGATGGTGCCGCGCGAAGTCGAGGTGCGCGAGCACGACCCGTACCTCGCGCTGTACGGAGGATCCGATGGCCTCGATGTGGTGCGGCGCATCGCCCGAACCGCCGCGCTGTTGCTACGCCCCGGTGGCCTGTTGGCGGTCGAGCACGCCGATACCCAGGGCCCGGACGCCCGCGATGGCGGTGTGGTCGGTGTGCTGCGGGGGCTGCACCTCGATGAAGCCATGGCCACCAGCGTCCCGGGGTTGCCGGGGGCGCCGGCCTTCGAGCAGGTCACGGATCGACTCGACCTAGCCGGCCTGCCGCGCTTCACCCTGGCCACCAGGACGCGGCCGTGAACGCTGCCGGGAACGCCGGCGTGAACCCAGCCGGGAACGACGCGACGATCTGGGACTGCGGACGATCCCCGGCGACGAGCGATGCTTCGCGCGAGAAGGTGGTGGCGCAGGCGGTTTCCATCATGCGCGGCGGGGGAGTGGTGGTGCTGCCCACGGAGAACTGCTACGTCCTGGCCGCCGATGCGTTCTCGCTCAAGGGCACCGGCCTGCTGCGTCGGGCCAAGGTGCAGGCCACGGGTACGCCGTTGGGTCTACTGGTGGGTTCGCCGAACACCGTTGCCGGGGTCGCGGCGCGGGTGCCGGAACGGGCGCGGGAGCTGATGGACGCCTTCTGGCCGGGGATGCTGACGATCCTGCTGCCCGCCCAACCCACCTTGGCCTGGGACCACCCCGAGGGTGCCCCGGTGGCGGTACGGATGCCGCTGCACCCGCTCACGCTGGCTATCTGCACGGCCCTGGGGCCGATGGCCACGAGCGCCGCCACGATCGTCGGCGGGCAGGCACCGGTCACCGCCGAGGAGGCCTTGGCCTCCCTCGTGGACGACGTCGACGCGGTCTGCGACGTCGGGCCCGTGGGCGATGCCGCGTGGTCCGAGCACGAGCAGCCGGAGCTGGCCAGCACGGTGGTCGACCTAGCCACCTACCCGGCGGCGGTGGTTCGCGAGGGAGCCATCGCGACCGACCGGGTGGAAGCCGTGCTGCGGCCCGAACGTGGGGATACAGTGGCGCAGGCAGGGCAGCCGAACGACGACCAACCGACCGACTAAGGGCACTCGGTCACGATCTCGACACTCAGGAGCACCACCGTGAGCGGACACGACCAAGACACCTTCTGGGGCCCGGACTTCGGGGCGCTGCAAAGCGAGGACCCGGAAATCGCCTCGATCATCCTCAGCGAACTGCAACGGCTTCGCGGGGGCCTGCAACTCATCGCCAGCGAGAACCTCACTTCACCGGCGGTCCTCGCCGCACTCGGTTCGACCTTGAGCAACAAGTACGCCGAGGGGTATCCGCGGCGTCGCTACTACGGCGGTTGCGCGGAAGTGGACAGCGCCGAGGAAATCGGCATCGCCCGCGCCAAGGAACTCTTCGGCGCCGAGCACGCCAACCTGCAGCCGCATAGCGGGGCCAGCGCGAACATCGCGGCCTACGGGGCCTTCACCATGCCCGGGGACACCGTGCTCGCGATGAGCCTGCCGCACGGCGGGCACCTCACCCACGGATCGCCGGTGAACTTCTCCGGCAAGTGGTTCAACGTGGTGTCCTACGGCGTTCGCGAGGACACCGAGACGATCGACTACGACCAAGTCCGCGACCTCGCTCGCGAGCACCGCCCGAAGATGATCATCGCCGGCGCCACCGCGTACCCGCGGCTGATCGACTTCGCGGTGTTCCGTGAGATCGCCGACGAGGTCGGGGCGATCTTGATGGTGGACGCTGCGCACTTCATCGGACTCGTCGCGGGCAAGGCGATCCCCAGCCCGGTTCCTTACGCCGACGTCGTCACCTTCACCACGCACAAGGTCCTGCGCGGGCCGCGCGGCGGCATGATGCTCAGCAAGGCCGAGCACGCCAAGGCCGTGGACAAGGCCGTGTTCCCGATGATGCAAGGCGGCCCGCTGATGCACGCCGTGGCGGCCAAGGCGGTGGCCTTGAAGGAGGCCTCCACCCCCGAGTACCAGGGATACGCAGCCCAGGTCATCCGCAACGCCCAGGCACTGTGCGAGGGGCTATCCGAGCACGGCATGCGACCCACCAGCGGTGGCACCGATACGCACTTGGCGCTGATCGACCTGCAGCCCCTCGGGGTCACCGGCGTCGAGGCGGAGGAACGGTGCGATGCCGCGAACATCACGCTGAACAAGAACGCCATTCCCTACGATCCGCAGCCGCCGTCGGTGGGCTCGGGCATCCGGGTGGGCACCCCGTCGGTCACGACCCAGGGCATGACCGAGACCGACATGCGTGAGATCGCCGACCTCATCAACCGCGCGGTCACCGACACCGACGGCTCGGCATCGGCCGACGTCGCCGCGCAGGTAGCCAAACTGGTCGCCCGGCATCCGGCGTACCCGCAACCGTCCGGACAGGCCGGCTAGGCACAGGGCGCGTGCGGGAATACATCCTGTGCTTGGTGGCCGCTGCGGCGGTCACCTACCTGCTGACCCCGCTGGCCCGGGAACTGGCACTGAAATGGAAGGTCGTCGCGGCCGTTCGTGACCGGGACGTGCACGCCACCCCCACCCCGCTCCTGGGTGGTCTGGCGATGGTGGGCGGCCTGCTCGCCGGGCTGATCATGGCCAGCAAGCTGCCGATGATGAGCGCCGTCTTCGAGGGTGGCTCGACCCCCATCGCCCTGCTCTCGGGCGTGGCGATCATCGTGGCGCTGGGCATCATCGACGACAAATGGGGCCTCGATGCTCCGACCAAGTTGGCCGGCCAGGTGCTGGCCGCAGGGGTCATGGCATTCCAGGGCATCGCGATCATCTGGTTGCCGATCGGTGGCACCTTCGTCCTGGACCCGCTCACCAGTGTGCTGTTCACCGTGCTGATCGTGTTGATCTCCATCAACGCGATCAACTTCGTCGATGGCCTCGACGGGCTAGCGGCCGGGATCGTGCTCGTTGCCGCGGGCGCGTTCTTCGGCTACGCCTACCTGCTCAGCGTCGAAGCCGGTTTGGATCGCGCGACCCTGGCCACCCTCGTCAGTGTCCTCTTAGTCGGCATCACCGCGGGCTTCCTGCCGCACAACCTCGCGCCGGCTCGCATCTTCATGGGCGATACCGGATCGATGCTGCTCGGCCTGCTGCTCGCCGCCGCCACCATCACCCTGTCCGGGCAGATGGATCCCAGCGCGCTCAGCACCGGCGCGATCTTGCCCACTTTGCTGCCGATCCTGCTGCCGATCGCGGTCATGGCCATCCCGCTCATCGACCTGTTGCTGGCGGTGGTGCGTCGCACCCGGGCCGGGCGCAACCCCTTCGCACCGGACAAGCAGCATCTGCACCACCGGCTGCTGGAGATGGGCCACTCCCATCGCCGGGCCGTGGCGTTGATGTACGCGTGGACGGGCCTGGTGGCCGGTGCGGCCGTCGCCGTCGCGTTCGTGCCCTGGCCGTACGCCCTCGCGGGATTCGGCCTCGGCCTCGCGGTGCTGATCTGGTTGGTACGACGACCAACCGAACAGCGCGAGGCCGACACCGACAACGTCACCACGCTGCGCGATAGCCTCAGCGGGTGACCGCGCCCGACGACGGCCCGTTGCCGGGCGTACGCATCCCGATGTCCGCGGTGCTCAAATGGGGTACCGCCGGATCCCTCGTCGCGATGGTGATCGCGGCCGCAGTGGGCTGGCTCGTCGACGGCTCGGCGGGGCTGTGGGGTGGCGTGATCGGCATCGCCATCCCCGTGGCCTTCTACTCGATAACCGTGATCGTCGCGCTGGTCACCTTGCGGGTTCGTCCCGAGGTATTCGGGGCCGCGGTACTGGGGTCCTGGGTCGTGAAGATCGCCGTGCTGATCGGCGTGCTCGCGGCCCTGAGCAACGCGGACTTCTATTCGCGCGGAGCCTTCTTCATCGCTTTCGTAGTGGGCACCGTCGGCTATCTCGTGGCCGAGGCGGTGATCGTGGTGAAGACCCGCGTGCCGTTCATCGAGCCACGCGAATCCGCGTCCTGACCGAGGTTGCCAAGATCACTTGCAGGCCCTGCACTTCGGCGCGCGGGGGCTAATCGCCGTGTGCTAGTTTCACCCGCGGTGAACAGCCAGCGACCACTTCAAACCGGGGAACCCGTCAAGGGCCGGGGCGATGAGTTCGTCTGGTCCATGGTCGGCACCCTCGTCGCTGGGCCCCTCGTGTGGGGGCTCATCGGTATGGGCGTCGATCACCTGTTCGGCATCACCCGGATCTTCCTCCCGATCGGTGTCGCACTGGGGTTCGTCACTTCCCTGCTTTTCGTGTATGTCCGTTATGGTCGCAACGCGTGACCACCGAGGTTAAGACTGTGGGAGTACAGCCTTGCTGACCGCGCTC
>CAJXNV010000034.1 GCA_913057155.1 uncultured Actinomycetes bacterium
GCATCGATGAACCACGATTCGTTCTCGAGCACCACGCGATAGACCATCGCGATGACGGGTGAACCGGCAACGTCCACTTGGATCAAGGCCGTATCGCCCTGGCGTTGGCACTCCCGGAAGTCCAGCGCCGGATCCTCGAGCAAGAAGGGATAGGTCCCGGAGATGATGCGACGGAAATCGGCCACGCTGACCGACTCGCGGAAGGAGTCCGTGGCGTAGGCCCGGGCGGCCTCGAAATCCTGGGCAGCGAGGGCCCGCTGCTGGCTTCGGATGGTGCCCTGCGCGCGTTGGAACATGACGTCCTCGCAGACAACGGGCTCGCCTTCGCCTTCACCTTCGGGCTCGGGCACGGGCTCGGGCACGGACTCCGGCTCCGGCTCCGGCTCGCTGGCACTCGATTCCGAGGAGGGCGTGGGCGCTTGCGGTGTAGCTGGTGCGCTCGGGCTAGCGGGCGCACCGCCGGTGGTGACGTCGGTGACACACCCGGCGAGCAACAGCCCCGCCACCGCGATCATCAACGCCCGCATGGCGTGACGGTATGTCACCGGCGCTCGAACCACATGTCGAATACCTCGCGGCCATCGCGGATGGCGCGCCGTTCGAAGTGCGTGACCGGGCGCCATGAGGGGCGTTCGATGATGCCGCCGCTCCAGCGTTCGTCGGCATCGAATAGTTCGATGATCGACTCGGCGTATTGCGCCCAATCGGTGGCGATATGCCAATAGCCACCGGCGATCAGATGGTCGTGGATGGCATCCACGACCGGGGGCTGGACCAGGCGGCGCTTGTGGTGCCGGGACTTGGGCCATGGATCGGGGAAGAACGATCGGAACCCCGCGGCCTCATGCGGTAGTTCGGCAAGCAGGTCCAGTGCATCTGCCTCGACGACGAACACGTTTCCGACGTCATCTGTGCGACAACGATCGACCAGATCCCCTACCCCGGGGCTGTGAACGTCGACGGCGACGATCGTTTGCTCGGGGAACGCGGTGGCCAGATCGATGACCGGTTCAGCCGATCCGAAGCCGATATCGATGATCACCGGACGATCCGTCGGCCAGTCCCGGGTGAGTTCCTCGGGCGTCTTGAAGGGGTGGGACCGATCGGTCAAGGCGCGTCGTTGCCGGGGCGTGATGCGGCTGCGCCGAGGCTTGAAGGTCCGCAACCCCGGACGCAGGACGCTCGAGGCGGGGGGCATGTGGTCAGTGTGGCCCATGGTCGCCGGTTGGCGCCGCTTCGCCTACCGTGCTCGGGTGCGCAGTGGTGTCGTCGTCGTTCTCGCGGCAGGGATGCTGGTAGCCGCGTGCTCGACCTCGACCCTGGGTGACGACGCAGCTACCGCGTGCGGGTGGGAGGAACCTTCCGAACCCGTCGTCTCCGCCGTTGACGCCACACCCGCGCAGTTATCGCGCAATGCGGATCGCGCGCGAACGCGGCTCGCTGCGGCCCGCCGGGTGGTGGATTCCGACGACCGCTTCGCCCCGTTGCTGGAGGCATTGCAGGAGACAGCGACGTTCGCCGATGAGATCGCTGGGCTCTCGGGTGAACAGATCGCCGCAATCGACAACGAGCGTTGGGACTTCGCGAAGTACACGCAAGCGGTGGCCCGGGACCAATGCGAACAACTAGCGGCGGTGGTGGGCCGTGAGTGACATGCCGATGGGTCATCCCGTGGTGTTGTTCGACGGGGCCTGCGGGTTTTGCACCTGGTGCGTGCTGGCCGAAAGGCGCTACGTGCGCTCGGGTCTGGAGTTCGTGCCCTACCAGCGGGCCGACCTTTCGGCCTTAGGCGTGAGCGCGACGCAGGCAGCCGAATCGGTGCTGTTCGTGACGGGGGAGCAGGTGCTCGATGGAGCGCGGGCGGTAGCGGCCGTGTTGCGAAGCGGTCGCGCGCCGTGGCCGGCGATCGGCGCCCTGCTCGATGCTCCCGCGGTGCGACCGCTCGCTGCGCGCGGCTACCGGTTCGTGGCGCGGCACCGGGGCCGGCTGCCCGGGGCGCCACCGGCGCTCGAGCAGGTCAGCTGACGGCCACCGGCAGCACCAGGGGCGAGTTCACCCGGTACTTGCGGTCGGCGTCGATGCGCCAGCACGAGCCGCGCCCCACCCCGCGGAATTGCCACGGTTGTGCAAGGTCTTCGGGGGCCTCGGCGCGCAGGGAGGTCTGCTCATCGATGCCCACCACGGTGACCCCGGAGGACAGCAGCGGGCGCATGACGAGATCGGGAATCCACTTGGCGTAGACGTCGAAGTGCGGGAGCACTCGAAGCGAGGGCACGAGGCCGAGGCCGTCTTGCCCGCCGGCCTTGGGATGGCGGATGTCGGGCACGTAGCCGCACAACGCCATCGCCCCCGCGGAGCAGCCGGCGATCGATGATCCGCTGCGCCACGCGGCGTGCATCGCATCCCAGACCGGGGTGCCGACCAGCGTGCGCGCGAGGTGCTTGGGGTTGCCGCCGGACAGGTAGATGAGCCCGGCCCCGGCGATCGCCTCGACGTGGGACGGATCGAAGGCGTCCTCGCGCACCCGGACGTCGATCACGACCTGCTCGGCGCCGAGCCGATCGGCCGCTTGGGCGCCGAGATCGTGCCATTTGCGCAGGGTTTCCTCGCCCTCGAGCGAGGCCGCCGTGGCGAGTTGGACGTAACGAGCCGGCCGGTCCTGGAGCAACCATTCCTCGAGGTCGCTCATCTCCGGTAGGTACTCACCGCTGCCGACGAGGGCGATGCGGCCGGGGGAGGCCGGGGTGTTCGCGCCGGTCAGGACGCTTCCCCGTGCTGGGCGTCGTAGAACTCGCAGAAGGCGTCGTAGGCGCGCGGACCGTAGACGGTGGCCGGGCCGCCTTGCATGAGGAAGGTCACGCCGATGGCCTCGGCGGCCTCCTCCTTGGTGGCGCCCGCGCGCACGGCACCCCGGGCGTGGGCGGCGATGCAGCCGTCGCACTGGGCCTGCACCGAGAGTGTGAGGGCGATCAGTTCCTTCATCTTCGTGGCGAGCACGCCCTCGGCCATCGCGCTGGAGTGCAGTTCCTTGAAGCCGGCGTAGACGTCGGGGATCGCCTGGCGCAGGTTGCGGGCAAGGGGGGCGAGGGGCTCTTGGACGGCGCGTCCGTGCTCATGGGCCATAAGTAATACGGTACCCCAGAGGGTATTGGGGTACTATCTGCCCATGGAAATCGACCCGACGATCAGCAAGGACGTGCTGATGCGGCTCAAGCGCGCCCGGGGTCAACTCGACGGCGTGATCAACATGATCGAGGAGGATCGCTCCTGCGGGGACATCGTGACCCAGCTCGCGGCCGTGTCCAAGGCCCTCGATCGCGCCGGCTTCAAGGTGGTGGCCACGGGTCTGAAGCAATGCTGGGAGGACGGCGAGCGCGCTCCGATGAGCGCCGAGGAGCTCGAGAAACTGTTCTTGTCCCTCGCCTGAGAAAAAAAGTTGCATCCGGGTGCATCCAAACCCGGGTCCGGCAACGAACTCCTTGGTAACCGGCCGCATGGTCGGGGTCATTCAGGAATAACCAGAAGAACCAAGGAGCCGAATATGAACGACACCCACTCGCGGGGCCGCACGGCGGTACGCCGCGGAGCGGTCGCTGCGGCCGCCCTCGCACTTCCCTTCGGGCTCAGCGCAGCCCCCGCCCTGGCCGACGGTCACGGTGGCGACATGGACGCCACCGTCTCGGTGCTGCACGGCATCCCGGAAGGCGCCGGAGCCGACGTCGTGGACGTCTACGCCGGTGATTCGATGCTGATCGACAACTTCACCCCCGGCAGCCTCGAGACGCTGACCGTGCCCGAGGGCACCTACGACCTCGCCGTCTTCGCCGACGGTGAGACCCCCGACGGCGGCACCGCGGTGCTGGAGGCCGCGGGTGTCGAGGTTCCCGGCGGCGCCAACGCGACCGTGACCGCGAACCTGGATGCCGATGGCAACCCGGCGCTGAACGTGTACGTGAACGACATCTCCGAGGTCGCTGCCGGTGAGTCCCGGTTGACCGTGCGCCACGTCGCTGCGGCCCCGGCCGTGGACGTGCGTGCCGACGGCGCGGTGATCATCGAGAACCTGGTCAACCCCGACGAGGCGATCGTGGCCGTTCCGGCTGGTGACTACAGCGCGGACGTCGTGCTGCAGGGCACCGACACCGTGGCGATCGGCCCGGCCGATCTCTCGCTGGCCGAGGGAACCAACACCATCGTGTACGCCTGGGGTTCGGCTGAGGCCGAGAACCTCGCCCTGGCAGTGCAGGTCATCGACGGCCTGGACGGCGCGCCGACCGGTGTCGCCGCCGGCGGCGGCTCCACGGCTGCCACCGATCAGCTGCCCGTGTGGACCGCTGGCCTGATGGCGCTGGGCGCTCTCGGTGCGGCAGGTGCGATGGCGCGCGTTGCGCGTACCCGCGCGTAGTCGCTCCGTTGTAGCAAGGTAGTCACGATGCGACGACCCCGCCCCGCGATTGTGGTGCTGATCGGCAGCCTGGTGCTGCTGGTCGGGGCACCCATCGCGTGGGCGGGGTTCGTCGCGTCGGACTCGACAACTGAATCAGTGGAAACCGTGGGCGAGCGACCGGTGGAATCGCCGAAGCCGGAGGCAGACCAGTCGATCGCAACGGCCCCGCAGGTCGCCGGACCGGAGGTCGAGCGCATCGGAGTGCCCGTGGAGCCGCGGCTGGCCATCGATCCGATCGCCCCGACGGGTGTGCGGATCGACAAGTTGGGGGTGCAGGCCCCGGTCGATGCGGTGGGCGTCTACGAGGACGGCTCGGTGGAGATCCCCGACGACGTCTCCCGGGTGGGTTGGTACCGCTTCGGTGCCGATCCAGCCCAAGGGCAAGGCTCGACGGTGATCGTCGGACACCGCGACGGCTTCGACCAAGGTCGGGGAGCGTTCTATTCGATCTCGGCGCTGGACGTCGGCGACACCATCGACGTCACACTCGAAGACGGCTCGGATCGCGAATACGAGGTGGTCGCCCGCGAGGTCATCGCCAAGGAGATCTTGCCCACCTCGGATCTGTTCGCCGAGGAAGGCCCGGAGCGCTTGACGTTGATCTCCTGCATCGGCTACTTCGACCGCAGCGCCGACGGCTATCGCGAGAACGTCGTCGTCACAGCGGTCCCGATTGGATCGGACGAGGCATCCGAGCAGGCACCCGATGAGGCACCCGACGAGACGACTCAAGATCGAGTGGCATCATGACTGAGTCCGCCATGGATCTTCGCGGAGCCGACCAAGCTCCCGGGTCAGACTCGTCACGCTCAAGGGGGCAATCGGTGCGACTCATCGCCGACGCCGACATCGCATCGGCATTCGCGCGGGGAGACGACGATGCACTGCACGAGGTGTACACCCGGTGGTCCTCGCTGGTCTACACGATCGCCCGGCGGGGCTGCGGGAACGAGACCGATGCTGCGGATGTGACCCAGGCGGTGTTCGTCGCCGCCTGGCGCGGGCGGCAGGGCTTCGATCCAGATGCCGGTTCACTGCCGGCGTGGTTGCTGGGGATCACTCGCCGCAAGATCGCCGACCATTGGCGTTCGGTCGGGCGCACCCCGGAGCCGGTGGAGGATCTCCCGGAGGACTCCGGGCCGGATGCCCAGGTCGAGACCACGGTGGAACGGGTGCTGCTCGCCGACGAGCTGGCCCGCTTGGGTGAGCCGCAGCGGCGCATCCTCGAACTTTGCTTTTTCCAAGACATGACACATGCCCAAGTGGCTAGCCTCCTGGGGCTGCCGCTGGGCACGGTGAAGAGCCATATCCGGCGCTCGCTCGGGCGCCTACGGGAACGATTGGAGGTGGACGGTGTCCCGCGTTGAATCGCCTTCGGGCAAGCAGTACGACGATCACTACGACGACGAAACCATCGCGCTTCTCGCCCTCGGGGAGCAGGCGGCTGGGGCCGACGCCGCCCATCTGCGCAAGTGTGCTGCGTGCCAGTCGCGCGTCGATCAATTGCAGGCGGTCGTGGACCGCGCGCGGTCGATCACCGACGAGGACCGTCCGATGGCACCACCGGATGCGCTGTGGCAACGGATCACCGACGAGATCGAATCCGACGGTGCGGTAGGCGGGTCCGCCGCCGATCGCGCGAACTCCGGTGGCCGGGGATGGATGGGTCGATTCGCGCTGGCTGCTGCTGTGGGCGTGCTCGTGGGTTCGCTCGGGACGATCGTGGCGATGGATCGCGAGACCCCTCCGCCGACCATCGCGCAGGCCGAACTCGAGCCGTTGCCCGGCAAGGATGCCCGCGGCGTGGCTCAGGTGAGGCAGACCGCGCAGGGCGCCAAACTCGTGGTCGACGTGCCCGAACTACCCGCAACCGACGGCTACTACGAGGTGTGGATGCTCGCGCCGGACGCCGAGTCGATGGTCTCTATCGGCGTTCTCGGCAATGGTGAGGTCAACGAGTTCCCGCTGCCCGATGGCATGGACATGACCCGTTTCCCGGTCGTGGACATCTCGGTCGAGCAGTTCGATGGCGATGTCACGCACAGCGCAGACAGCGTCGTGCGCGGGGAACTGAGTATCTGACCGCTACCCGATCGGGCACGATAGGTCCGTGGCCGTCGACGATCTATCGCTAGCCCAACTGCGGGAGCGCCGCAGTGTCAAGTGGCGTTACTACCCGGCTGATGTCCTCCCTGCGTGGGTCGCGGAGATGGACGTCACGTTGGCGCCTGCGATCGCCGAGGCTCTGCACGCTGCCGTCGACCGATCCGACACCGGGTACCGGTGGGCCGACGAGGTGCCCGGTGCGCTCGCCGATTTCACCGAGTATCAGTGGTCCTGGCGGCTAGACCCCGAGCGGGTGCTGGTCCTCGGCGACGTCATGACCGGCATCGCCCAATCGCTATTGCAGCTGACCGACCCGGGCGACCACATCGTCATCAACCCACCGATCTACCCGCCGTTCTTCTCGACTGTGGAGAAGGTCGCGGGGCGCACGTTGCGCGAAGTCCCGCTTATGGCCGGCAAGGATGGCTACGCCATCGACCTCGATGCGATGGAACGGGCTTTCGCGGACCCTCTGGTGCGGGGATACGTGTTGTGCTCCCCGCACAACCCGACGGGAACGGTGCACTCTGCACGGACGCTGCAGGCGATCGCGGAGATGGCGGCCGAGCACGAGGTCGTGGTGATCGCCGATGAGATCCACGCGCCACTGACGCTGCCCGGTGCTGTGCACACCCCCTACCTTTCGGTAGCGGGCGACGATGCTCGAGCCACCTCCTGCCTGTCGGCATCCAAGACCTGGAACATCCCCGGCCTGAAGTGCGCGCAACTGGTGGGAACGCAATCCACGGCGGAGGTGCTGCACGAGCGAGTTCCGTTGGAGGCGACATTCGGGGTCGGTCACTTCGGGGTACTCGGGACCCTCGCGGCCTATCGGGATAGTCGGGATTGGCTGGCCGAACTACTGACCGTCCTCGATGCCCGGCGTACGCATCTGGAGTCCCGGCTCGCCTCGCTCGCCGACCGTGGGGTCTCCTGGGTGCGTCCGCAGGCCTCCTACCTGGCCTGGATGAGTATCGACGGCCTTGGTGAGGACCCGGCGGAGGTGTTGCTGGCAGAAGGTCGCATCGCGGTGAATTCCGGGTTGCCGTTCGGTGCTCCCGGGGTCGGTCATGCCCGCATCAACTTCGCGACCAGCGAGACTGTGCTCGATGAGGTCCTCGATGCGATGGGAGCGGTGATCGACACCCATGCGTCCTAGCCTCGTGCGGCGCTCTCGTGATCTCTTTGCGGCCCTGGTGCTCGCGTGCTCGTTCACCCTGCTGGTATCGCTTACGACCGCTCCACCGGCCGCCGCGAAGGACCTCGACGCGATCGCCATCGGTGATTCGGTGATGCTGGGTGCGAAATCGCAACTTCGCAAGGCCGGGATATCGGTCGTGGATGCGAAAGTCTCCCGGCAAGCCAGCAGCGGTGTCGGGCTCGTGCGCAAGCGGGGCTCTGGGCTGCCCGAGCACGTGGTCATCCACCTCGGCACGAACGGCAGCCACTCGGTGAAGACCTGCCGACAGATGGTGCGAGCGGCCGGAGCCGGTCGAACGGTCTACTTGGTGAACTTCAAGGTGCCACGCTCCTGGGAGAAGCCGAACAACCGCATCTTGCGCAAGTGCGACCGCAAGTTCCGCAGCGATCGGGTGATCCTGTTGGACTGGAATGAACTCGCGAGCGAAAACCCGGAGTACCTCTACAACGACGGCTACCACCTACGCCCCGAAGGAGCGAAGGCCTACGCGGCGATGATCCGTAAGGCCATCGACGCCCCCCGCGCTCCCTACACCGATCGGATTCCCTCGACTCGCGGCTGATTGGATCGCTCCACACTGCGTATTCGTAACGCGCATCACAGGCCGGCTGTGCCATTGCTCACAGGACAGCGTTTACATGCCTGTCTCGGCGGGTGCAGACGGCAAGGTAGGGCCATCCTTCGAGGAACGCCGCGCGCACGGCTTCGGCATCGGATGTCGATACCTGGCCGTCACGCTTCCCCCGGCGACTAGTGCCCACACCACGCGACAACGGAGTCACGATGGACATTCCCGGTCTCAGCGACGCCCCCACGAACAACAAGCAACTCCTCGAATGGGTCGAGGAGGTCGCCGAACTCACCCAGCCCGATCGGGTGGAATGGTGCGACGGATCCCAAAGCGAGTGGGATCGGCTTACCGCCGAGCTGGTCGAGTCGGGAACGTTCATCAAGCTCAACGAGCAGTTGCGTCCGAATTCCTTCCTCGCGCGTTCGGATCCGCGTGACGTCGCTCGGGTCGAGGAGCGCACGTTCATCTGCTCGCAGCGCGAGATCGATGCCGGCCCGACGAACAACTGGGCCGAACCCAGTGAGATGCGCGCCACGCTGAAGGGCCTCTTCGCCGGGAGCATGCGCGGACGCACGATGTACGTCATCCCGTTCTCGATGGGCCCGCTCGGATCGCGGATCGCGCAGCTGGGCGTCGAGATCACCGATTCGCCCTATGTCGTCCTGAGCATGCAGATCATGACCCGGATGGGCACCGCCGCCCTCGAGCAGATAGGCGAGTTCGGGGACTTCGTTCCCGCGCTGCACACCGTCGGCTACCCACTCGTCGATGAGAGCGGCGAGCCGCGTCCCGACGTCGCGTGGCCGTGCAATGACACCAAGTACATCGTCCACTTCCCCGAGACTCGGGAGATCTGGTCCTACGGGTCGGGATACGGCGGGAACGCACTGCTGGGCAAGAAGTGCTACGCCCTTCGGATCGCCTCGGCGATGGCCCGCGATGAAGGCTGGCTGGCTGAGCACATGCTGGTGCTGAAGCTCACCTCGCCCGAGGGAGACGTGAAGTACGTCAGCGCCGCGTTCCCCTCCGCGTGCGGCAAGACGAACCTGGCGATGCTCGATCCCACGATGCCCGGATGGACCGTGGAGACGATCGGTGATGACATCGCCTGGATGCGGTTCGGGGAGGACGGTCGCCTATATGCCATCAACCCGGAGGCGGGCTTCTTCGGCGTGGCACCGGGAACGGGCATGGACACCAATGCCAATGCGATTCGCACTCTGACCGGCAACAGCATCTTCACCAACGTGGCGCTCACCGACGACGGTGATGTCTGGTGGGAGGGCTTGACCGAGGAGCCGCCGGCTCACCTGATCGATTGGAAGGGCCGGGATTGGACTCCGGATTCCACGGAGCCCTCCTCGCACCCCAATGCGCGGTTCGCGGTGCCGGCTGCGCAGTGCCCCACGATCGCACCGAATTGGGAGGATCCCGCGGGAGTGCCGATCGACGCCATCTTGTTCGGTGGTCGCCGGGCGACCAACGTCCCCTTGGTCACCGAGTCATTCGACTGGACCCACGGCGTATTCATGGGCGCCACCATGTCGAGTGAGAAGACCGCCGCCGCGGAGGGCACGGTAGGTGAACTGCGCCGGGATCCGTTCGCGATGTTGCCCTTCTGCGGCTACAACATGGCCGACTACTGGGGCCATTGGCTGAGGATCGGCTCCTTCACGACGCCGGAGAAGTTGCCGCGCATCTACTCCGTCAACTGGTTCCGCCGCGACGCCGACGGCAACTTCATCTGGCCCGGTTTCGGGGACAACTCCCGGGTCCTGGAGTGGATCGTGCGCCGGTTGGACGGTAGTGCCGATGCGGTGGAATCACCGATCGGTCGCCTCCCGGTCCTGGACGAACTCGACCTCGAGGGAGTGGACATCACGGCAGAGGAACTCGCCGAGCTCTTCGCATTGGATCCGCAGTCCTGGCTGGCCGAATCCGATATGACCGAGGAGTACTTCGAGCAGTTCGGGGATCGGGTGCCCGAGGCGTTGCGTGAGCAACTGCAGGCGTTGCGCTCGCGCCTGGCTTAGTCGACCTCGCCCTCGGACAACGTCGCGACGAGCACGGCCTTGATGGTGTGCAGCCGGTTCTCCGCCTGATCGAAGACGATGCTGGCGGGGGAGTCGAACACCTCGGAGGAGACCTCCACGCCGTCGTCGAGGCCGAACTCAGCGGCGATAGCGCGACCTAGTTCGGTGTCGGTGTCGTGGTAGGCGGGTAGGCAGTGCATGAACTTCGCTTGCGGCCCGGCCATCGACATGACGCGAGAGTCGATCCGGTAGTCCCGAAGCAGTTCGATCCGCTCCGCCCACACGTCCTTCGGCTCGCCCATGGATACCCAGACATCCGTGTGTACGAACTCGACGCCGGCGACCCCTTCGCGGAGGTCCTCGGTGACGGTGATGCGAGCACCGGATCGCGCTGCAAGCTCGCGGGCGCGTTCTTGGATCTCCTGCGTCGGCCACAGTGCTCGTGGAGCGACGATGCGAACGTCGCTTCCCAGGATGGCACCGGTGATGAGCAGGGAGTTGCCCATGTTGAAGCGGGCGTCGCCGACGTATGCGAAGGAAAGCGGCTGGTCGGGGGTCGCGGTGTGCTCGCGCATGGTGAGGAAATCGGCGAGCATCTGCGTGGGGTGCCAAGTGTCGGTTAGTCCGTTGAATACCGGAACGTCGGCGTAGGTCGCCAATTCCTCGACGATGGCATGGTCCGAACCCCGGTACTCGATGCCGTCGTAGACCCGGGACAGCACGCGAGCGGTGTCCGCGATGGATTCCTTGTGTCCGATCTGGCTGGTTGCGGAATCGAGGGTCGTGGAGAACCCGCCTTGCTGGGCGATCGCCGACTCGAAGGAGATCCGGGTGCGCGTCGAGGTCTTCTCGAAGATGAGGGCGATCCCCCGACCGATGAGCCGTTGACGCTCGGTGCCGGCGGCACGTTCGGCCTTGAGCTGACGGGCGAGGTCGATCAGGTAGTCGAGTTCCTCGGCGGTGAAGTCCTGTTCGGCGAGGAAGTCGCGTCCGCGCAGGTCGGGGCGTGAGATCACCCGCGAAACCCTAGCGAGGCGTCAGTGTGCGGTGACCCCGAACGCTCCCGGGGAGATCGCCCGGTCGACCTCCGAACCCGCCGCACGCAGGCCGTCCCCGCGTTGCCGTGGGTAGTTGCGGGAGTCGAGCCTGCGATAGATGCGCTCCCGATCATCTTCGCTCAGACCGCCCCACACGCCGTATGGCTCTCGAGCACGGATGGCGTAGTCGGCGCAGTCCAAGCGCACCGGACAACGTGCGCAGATCGCCTTGGCTGTGCGATCACGTCGAATACGCGCGGTGCCACGTTCGTTCTGGGGATGGAAGAACAGGGTCGGATCCACGCTCCGGCAGGAGCCGTGCTCTTGCCAGAACCAGGTGGCATCGTGGGGAACCTGGGCGAGTGGTTGTTGTGGCATGGGTCCCTCCCGTCGGGCGACGCTCGGCGCGCCGTTGATTCCACGGTAGGCCGTGGCGGGAGGTTCGAATACTGGCGAAAGTCCCGAATAGTCAGGACCTGATAGTCGGGACCTGGCTAATCGTCCTAGTCGTCGGTTCCGGATTCGCCGGCCGCTTGCTCCTCGGCGATCTTCGCGCGGACATCGTCCATGTCGACGTCACGCACCGCTTGGACCAGGTTCTCCAGCGCTGGCTGGGGAAGCGCGCCGGCCTGGGAGTAGAGGACGACGCCATCGCGGATAGCCATCAGCGTGGGAATCGAGCTGATCTGGAAGTAGCCGGCCAGGCCCTGCTCGGCCTCGGTATCCACTTTGGCGAAGGTGATGTCCGGATTGTCCTGCGATACCGTCTCGTACACGGGCGCGAAGGTCCGGCACGGTCCGCACCACGATGCCCAGAAGTCGATGAGGACGATGCCGCCCTCGCCCACGGTGTCGGCGAAAGTCTGTTCGGTAAGTTCGAGAGTAGCCATGGAAATACCCTAGGGGGTATTGATCGGCGTTGTCCATCGACTGCTCCGGAATGCGGATCCGCGGGACGCGCGACCTACACTGGACCTATGTCGGACACATCGCCGCTGGAATCGCCCGAGCTGGGCGGGGGAACCCTGCTCGAGGAGCGCACCGCCGATTACGACGACGGTGACCACGAGCGCTTCGCGCACTACGTCGAGAAGGACAAGATCGTCGAGAGCGCGGTGACCGGTGCGCCCGTCACCGCGCTGTGTGGCAAGAAGTGGATCCCCGGGCGCGACCCCTCGAAGTTCCCGGTCTGCCCGGAGTGCCAGGAGATCCACGCCGGACTGCCGCGTGGTGAGGACTAAGCGCCCCGCCGCCGGCCGATCGTTGCTGGGTCCGGGCCTCGGGCCGATACTCGGTTCGGTCTCGATCGCGGCGCTGGTGCTCGCCGGGTGCGCCAACGGCGATACCGCCGCGGCGCCTGCACCCGAGCCCACCGATTCCGCAGACGCGGGGGTCGAGGTCGATGTGCTCGACCCGTGCTCGCGCCCCAACCTCACGACCGTGGAACCGGGCGCGCTGACCTTCGCTACCTCCGATGTGCCCGCACCGCCGTTCTTCTTGACCGATGAGCCGGCCGACCGGTTGGGCCTGGAATCCGATCTCGCCTACGCCATCGCCGAGCGCATGGGATTCCGTCCGCAGGAAGTCACCTGGGAGTTCGTGAGTCCCGACGAAGTCGTCACGGGACGTTTCGTCGACTACGACATCGCCATCGGCGGTTTCACGCCGCGATCGGAGCAATTCCCGGCCGTTGCCTACACCCGCCCTTACGCCGAGCTTCCCTTGACCCTGGTGACGACCACCGACGATGTCCCGGCCGCCCTCCGGGGCGTGCGATCATCCGGGGAGGG
>CAJXNV010000035.1 GCA_913057155.1 uncultured Actinomycetes bacterium
GATGGTTTCCGCTGGCGCGAGGGCGATGCGTTGAACGCATCGATCGGCCAGGGAGATACGGCCGTCACGCCGCTGCAGATGGCGATGGTCTACGCGACCGTCGCGAACGGCGGAACGTTGTACGAGCCCAGGCTGGTGAAGGGCCGGATCTCCGCCGACGGCTCCCAGGTCGAGGAGATCCCACCGATCGTCGCCGATGAGATCACCGGGGCTCGCGCCCAACGCGCCATCGGCTTCCTGCAGGACACGCTCCCGGGCGTGACCACCGATGGATCCGGTCGCGGACCCTTCGCCGGCTTCCCGCTCGATCAGATCCCCGTCGCATCGAAGACCGGTTCGGCGCAGGTGACCGGCGACAAGGTGTCGACGTCGTGGTTCGCCTCCTACGCTCCGGCGAACGATCCGCAGTACGCGGTGGTCATGATGGTCACCCAGGGTGGCACCGGCGCCAAGACATCCGGGCCCAGCGTGCGCAAGATCTACGAGGCGCTGTTCGGGGTCAAGGGCGGCAACGTCGATCCGTCGCGCAGCGTGCTGGTCGACGGCGAGCCGAGTCGGGACCTGCCGGTGGTGCGCGAGGACGGCACCCCGGTGGTGCCGTTGGATGAGGATTCCGGCCTGCCGGAATCTCGCGAGGACACCGGCAATGTGAGCGCGCGGGGAGGGGATGGCTGATGACCAGCGTGTTCCCCACGAAGTCCTCCGACGCCGCGGTCGCCCCGCGACGAGAACGCGAGGGTGGTTACTTCCGCGATCTCGATTGGATCTTGATCATCGCCGCGCTCGGCGCCTCGATCATGGGTTCGGCGTTGGTCTGGTCGGCTAGCCGGGCCGATCTGGCCGTCGAGGGGGACCCGCAGTCCTACCTCAAGCGCCACTTGATCAATCTCGGGGTGGCGCTGGTGCTCGGGGTGATCGCGACCCGCGTCAACTACCGATGGCTGCGCGCGTACACACCGATCTTGTACGCGGCGTCGATGGCGCTATTGCTGGTGCCCTTCGTCCCCGGACTCGGTGTCACGATCGCCGGCGCGCGGGCGTGGATCGATGTCCCGCTCGGCCTGACCATCCAGCCTTCGGAGTTCGCGAAGATCGCGGTCATCTTGATGATGGCGGCGTTGTTGTCGGAACGACGCGACATCGAGGACGAGCCCGGTGCGCGCGATGTCATCTTGTCCTTGCTCGTCGCGGCTATCCCGACCGGCATCATCTTGATCCAAAACGACACCGGCACCGTGTTGATCCTCGGTGCGGTGGTCATCGCCGTGATCGCCATCGCCGGCGTCCCGACCAAATGGCTGGTGGGCTTGATCGGTGGTGCGGTGCTGGGCATCTTGGCGGCGGTGCAACTCGGCTTGCTGCAGCAGTACCAGGTCGAGCGCCTTACCTCCTTCATCAACCCCGATCAGGACGTCGGAGCCAGCGCCTACAACGCGAACCAGGCACGCATTGCCATCGGCGGTGGTGGCCTGGAGGGTTACGGCTTGTTCCAGGGTCCGCAGACCCAGGGCAATTTCGTACCGGTGAACGAGAGCGATTTCATCTTCACCGTGGTCGGTGAGGAACTCGGCTTCATCGGTTCGGCGATCCTCATCGTGCTGCTCGGCACCGTGTTGTTCCGCGCGGTGATGACGGCCTGGAAGGCCGATGACATGTACGGCCGATTGGTCGCCAGCGGTATCGCGGCCTGGTTCTCCTTCCAGATGTTCGAGAACATCGGCATGACCCTGGGCATCATGCCGATCACGGGGATCCCGCTGCCGTTCGTCTCGGCGGGCGGCACCTCGCTCATGGCGACCTGGATAGCCGTCGGGTTGCTGCAGACGGTGCGGATGCATTCCTTGGCGGCTTTCCGCGCCCAGGTGTGATCTACGCGGACGCCCTCATCGGCGCCGGCCCACTCGCTACCCTGGAATGCATGACGGATCTGCGAGCCGGCCGCCCGATCGGCGCTTCCCACTTCGACCGACTCGAACCCTTGTTGGCGCACGTAGCCAAGCCGATCCAGTACGTCGGTGGTGAAGTGAACGCCGTCACCAAGGAATGGGACAGCGCCGAAGTGCGCTGGGCCTTGATGTACCCGGATGCCTACGAGGTGGGTGCACCCAACCAGGGGATCCAGATCCTGTACGAGGTGCTGAACGAACAGCAGGACATCCTCGCCGAGCGCAGTTACGCGGTGTGGCCGGATCTCGAGGAGGCGATGCGCGCGGCCGCGGTCCCGCAGTTCACGGTCGATGGCCACCGCGCCCTCGGGGACTTCGATCTCATCGGGATCTCCTTCGCCACCGAACTCGGCTACACCAACATGCTCACCGCCCTCGATCTCGCAGGTATCCCGGTACACGCGAAGGATCGCGACCTTGATACCCCGCTCGTCGTCGCCGGCGGTCACGCTGCCTTCAACCCCGAGCCCATCGCGGACTTCATCGATGTCGCCGTGCTCGGCGATGGCGAGGAAGCGGTCCTGCTGATCTCCGGCATCGTTCGGCAATGGAAGGGCGAGGGTCGCCCGGGCGGACGGCACGAGTTGTTGATGCGTCTGGCGCGCACCGGCTCCTTGTACGTCCCGGCCCTGTACGAGGTGACCTACCTCGTCGATGGCCGGATCCAACGGGTCGTTCCCATGCACCCGGAGGTTCCGTGGCGCGTGGCGAAGCACACGCTGATGGACCTAGACGAATGGTCCTATCCGAAGGCCCCGCTGGTGCCACTGGCCGAGACGGTCCACGAACGCATGAGCGTGGAGATCTTCCGCGGCTGCACGCGCGGCTGTCGTTTCTGTCAGGCCGGCATGATCACCCGTCCGGTGCGCGAACGCTCGATCACCGGAGTCGCCGAGATCGTGCAGCGCGGCCTGGAAGCGACAGGTTTCGAAGAGGTCGGGTTGCTGTCGCTGTCCAGCGCCGATCACTCCGAGATCGGTGATATCGCCAAGAACCTCGCGGACCGGTACGAGGACTCCCAGACGTCGTTGTCGTTGCCGAGTACGCGCGTCGATGCCTTCAACGTGGATCTCGCCAACGAGCTATCACGGGGCGGTCGGCGCAGCGGTTTGACCTTCGCCCCCGAAGGTGGCAGCGAGCGCATGCGCAAGGTGATCAACAAGCAGGTCACCGAGGAGGATCTGATCCGCACCGTCACCACCGCCTACGCCTCGGGTTGGCGACACGTGAAGTTGTATTTCATGTGCGGACTGCCCACCGAGACCGACGACGACGTCCTGCAGATCGCGTCCTTGGCCAAGGAGGTCATCAAGGCCGGTCGGGAGATCTCCGGTCGACGGGATATCAAGTGCACGGTGAGCATCGGGGGGTTCGTCCCCAAGCCGCACACCCCGTTCCAATGGGCGAGTCAACTCGACCACGAGACCACCGACGCACGGTTGATGAAACTCAAGGACGCGATCCGCTCGGACCGCGAATACGGCAAGGCGATCGGGCTTCGCTACCACGATGGCAAGCCCGGGATCGTGGAAGGGCTGCTGTCCCGCGGTGATCGACGCGTGGGTCGGGTCATCGAGACGGCATGGCGCGCTGGGGCCCGTTTCGACGGGTGGAGCGAGCACTTCTCCTTCGACGGCTGGATGGCCGCGGCCGAGGACGCTTTCTCCGGTGAGGTCGTCGACGTCGATTGGTTCACCACCCGCGAACGCGAGCGCACCGAGGTACTGCCGTGGGATCACCTGGATTCCGGGCTGGACAGCGCCTGGCTGTGGGAGGACTGGCAGGACGCTCTCGACGAAGTCGCGGTCGACGATTGTCGTTGGACACCGTGCTTCGACTGCGGGGTGTGCGATCAACTGGGTACCGAGATCCAGGTGGGACCGACCGGGGTCACCACCTTGCCGATGCCCGAAGTCCGCGCCGGTGGCTAGCCGGCGACCACCCGATCGCGACGTCGCGCCGGTAGTCCAGCGCATCCGCATCCGCCATGCCCGCCGGGGCAGGCTGCGGTTCTCCAGTCACCGGGACTTCCAGCGGGCGCTCGAGCGGGCCATCCGTCGGGCCGGGTTGCCGATCGCCTTCAGCGCCGGTTTCTCCCCGCACCCGAAGATCTCCTACGCCGGCTCGGCGCCCACGGGGGTGGCCAGTGAAGCGGAGTACGTGGAGATCGGGTTGACCTCCCCCCGCGATCCCGGGCAAGTGCAGGTCGCGCTGGATGCCGCGCTGCCCCCGGGCCTGGACGTCCTGGACGCGGTGGAGGTGCGCACATCCGACTTCGCCCAGCGGCTCGAGGCGAGCTGGTGGCGGATCGAGTTCCCCGAGGTGGATCCGGTGGCGCTCGCCGGCGCCCGCGATGCCTTCTGGGCGGCTGGCAGCGTGGAGGTCGAGCGGCGAACCAAGTCCGGTCTGCGCCGATTCGACGCGCGCGAGCCGGTCGTGTGGCTGGACGCGCACCCCGAGCAGGTCGGCGGGTGTGCCATACTCGAGGCGGTCGTCCGGCACGTCACTTTGTCGGTTCGACCCGACGACGTACTGGCCGCGCTGCGGCAAGTGGCCGACCTCGAACCGCCGGTCCCCCCTCGGGTAACCCGGCTGGCCCAGGGGCCGCTTGACCCGGCTACCTACGCCGTGGGCGATCCTCTCGCCCCGGATCGCAGGGACTGACCCGGCGTCGATCGAGTCGCGGGTCCACGCAGCGCCACGCGCGCGAACCGGCGGCGACCAGAAGGCTTGAATGAACCGGCTCCAGCGGTAGTGACCCGTCGAGGGGCCCTGAAGGAGTACGACCCTATGGTCGAAGAGACATCGAACGAGACCACTGGCGCCGGTGCAGGCGCCCCCGTTACCTCGACGGCGGCCCCGCTGTTCCAGGCCGCCCCGGAGGAGAAGACCCCGCGGCGCCGGGCTACCCGCCGGACTGCGCCGCCCGAGCCGGAAGCAGCGGAAGCGACCGAGCCGACGAATCCGGCGAAACCTGCGAAACCGGCGAAGGCGACCGAGTCGATCGAATCCGCCGAATCGGCTGATGCCCAGAAAGACTCCGGCGCACCCGATGGACCCGATGAACCGGATAGTGGCGAGGACTCCGGTGAGAGCCGAAGCACGGGTCGACGTCGCCGCGGCGGGCGTGGTCGTCGCCGCAAGAACTCCGAAGACGAGCGCGAGGATGGCGACGACACGACGGGTTCGTCGGATTCCGACGGAGCCGACGGAGCCGACGGGGCTACCGGTTCCAGCGGGGACTCCGCCGACGCCGAATCGGAGTCGGGCGCTGAAGCGGACGGTGAGTCCGATGGCGATTCGGGCGCAGGCGATGGCGGCGGGAGCCGGCGTCGGCGTCGGCGTCGGCGCCGCTCGGGTTCCGATACCGGCGACGAAGGTTCCGTTGACGATCCGCCCAACACCGTGGTCAAGGTGCGCGAACCCCGCGAGAGCAAGCGCGGCGACGGCGAGAACATGCGTGGATCCACCCGCCTGGAAGCCAAGAAGCAGCGCCGCCGCGAAGGCCGGGAGGCCGGTCGGCGACGCGCCCCCATCCTCAGTGAATCGGAGTTCCTCGCCCGCCGGGAGTCCGTCGAGCGTGTGATGGTCGTTCGGCAAAGCGAGGACCGCACGCAGATCGCCGTCCTGGAGGATGGCGTGCTCGTCGAGCACTACGTCACCAAGGGTTCTTCGGCATCGATGGTCGGGAACGTCTACCTCGGTCGCGTGCAGAACGTGCTGCCGAGCATGGAAGCGGCGTTCGTGGACATCGGTCGGGGCCGCAACGCGGTGCTCTATGCCGGCGAGGTCAATTGGGACGCCGCCGGATTGGAGGGCCAGCCCAAGCGCATCGAGTTCGCGCTGAAGTCCGGGGATCCGGTGCTGGTGCAGGTGACCAAGGATCCGGTCGGGCAGAAGGGCGCCCGGTTGACGAGTCAGATTTCGCTACCGGGTCGATTCCTGGTCTACGTACCCGACGGCTCGATGACCGGCATCAGCCGCAAGCTGCCCGACACCGAGCGCACCCGGCTGAAGTCCATCCTCAAGCGCGTCATGCCCGAGGACGCCGGCGTGATCGTGCGAACCGCAGCCGAGGGCGCATCGGCCGAGGCACTCGAGGCGGACGTCGAGCGGCTGCAGGCGTTGTGGACCGACATCACCGACGCCACCAAGAAGGCCAGCCCGCCGGAATTGCTGTACAGCGAGCCCGATCTGTCGATCAAGGTCGTGCGTGACATGTTCAACGAGGACGTCGCGAAGCTGGTGGTCTCCGGGGATTCCGCATGGCGCACCGTCGATGCCTACATCTCCGCCGTGGCTCCCGATCTCCTCGAGCGCCTCGAGCACTGGGTCGCCGGGGACGACGTCTTCGCCCACTACCGCGTCGACGAGCAACTGATGAAAGCGCTGGATCGCAAGGTCTGGTTGCCCTCCGGTGGCTCGCTGGTCATCGATCGAACCGAGGCGATGACGGTGATCGACGTCAACACCGGCAAGTTCACCGGCTCCGGCGGAAACCTCGAGCAAACGGTCACCAAGAACAACATCGAAGCCGCCGAGGAGATCGTCCGACAACTGCGCTTGCGCGATATCGGCGGGATCATCGTGGTCGATTTCATCGACATGGTGCTCGAGAGCAACCGTGACCTCGTGCTGCGCCGTCTGGTGGAGTGCCTCGGGCGCGATCGCACGAAGCACCAGGTCGCGGAAGTCACCAGCCTGGGCTTGGTGCAGATGACCCGCAAGCGCATCGGCTCCGGACTGTTGGAGTCCTTCTCGGAGACCTGCGAGGTCTGCAGCGGGCGCGGCATCAAGGTCTCGCTCGGCCACGCCCACGAGCCGGCCCCGAGGTCGCGTCGCCCCGCGGGTGCCGTGGATCCGGCCGAGGTGGCAGCGCGGGCCCTCGCGGCCCGTGAGGGTGAGGAACCGGCTGCGGCATCAGGCACGGAATCGAGCGAGGACCCGGCTGGGAACGGGATCGAGGATCCGGCCGAGTTGCCCGAGTTGCCCGAGTTGCCTGAGACCGCATCGGATCAATCGCTGTTCGCCAGCGACGACTGACTCCCGATTTCTCGCTCCGGGGGCCATGCCGTACCCTTGTCCATTGCGCCTAGGGCCGATGGCTCGCCGGCAGGTACTCGCTTAAAGGCCCGTGCCCGCCCAACCATCGCCTAGGACCCACCCTCACGACAGGAGCACGCACGTGTACGCGATCGTTCGAGCCGGCGGCCGGCAGGAGAAGGTCGAGGTCGGAGACGTCGTCGTCCTCGACCGCATCACCGGAGATCCGGGTACCGCCGTGGAATTGCCGGCAGTGCTGCTCGTCGACGGTTCCACCGTCACCAGCGAGAAGGCAGCGCTGGCCAAGGTGAAGGTCACCGGCGAGATCGTGGATCAGCGCCGGGGGCCGAAGATCGACATCTTGAAATACAAGAACAAGACCGGCTACCGCCGTCGCCAGGGGCATCGCTCCGAGCTGACCGCGGTCAAGGTCACCGACATCGCCACGGGCAAGTAAGAGGGACCGGACATGGCACATAAGAAGGGTGCTTCCAGCACCAGGAACGGCCGCGACAGCAACGCTCAGCGTCTTGGCGTGAAGCGGTTCGGCGGCCAGAACGTCGGCGCGGGGGAGATCATCGTCCGCCAGCGCGGCACGCACTTCCATCCGGGTCTCAACGTCGGTCGCGGCAAGGACGACACCTTGTTCGCGCTGTCCGCGGGGACCGTGGAATTCGGTTCACGGCGCGGTCGTCGCGTCGTCAACGTCGTCGCGGAGTAGTCGCCCGGGCTCGCGCCCGGGTCGGTGGTCGCGATGAGCACTTTCGTGGATCGCGCGGTGGTCCACGCCCGCGCCGGAGATGGCGGTAACGGCTGCGCGTCGGTCCACCGGGAGAAGTTCAAGCCGCTCGGCGGACCCGACGGCGGCAACGGTGGACGAGGCGGCGACATCATCGCGGTCGTGGATCCGTCCGTGACCACCTTGCTGGACTTCCACCGTCACCCGCACCGCAAGGCGGCGGGCGGTCGACCGGGCCAGGGTTCGAACCGCAACGGAGCCGAAGCCGAGGACGTCATCTTGCGGGTGCCGAGCGGAACCGTCGTCTCCACCGTCGACGGTGAGGTCCTGCAGGACCTCGTGGGCGACGGGCAGACCTACGTCATCGCTCGCGGTGGCCGCGGCGGGTTGGGTAACGCTGCACTCGCTTCCCCGCGACGCAAGGCCCCCGGCTTCGCACTACTCGGCGAACCGGGGGAATCGCGCGACGTCGTCTTGGAGTTGAAGACCGTCGCGGACGTAGCGCTCGTGGGCTTCCCGAGCGCCGGGAAGTCGAGCTTGATCGCCGCGCTATCGGCGGCCCGCCCGAAGATCGCGGACTACCCCTTCACCACGTTGGTTCCCAACCTCGGCGTGGTCAGCATCGACGACATCGTGTTCACCGTCGCGGATGTTCCCGGCTTGATCCCCGGAGCAAGCGAAGGCAAGGGACTCGGCCTGGAGTTCCTCAAGCACGTGGAGCGCTGCGCGGTGCTGGTGCATGTACTCGACTGCGCGGCGGCCGAGCCCGGTCGCGATCCACTCGCGGACCTCGATGTCATCGAAGCCGAGTTGCGCTCCTACGGAGGTCTCACCGATCGGCCACGGATCGTGGCGTTGAACAAGGTCGACCTGCCCGACGGGCAGGCGATGGCCGATCTGGTGCGCCCGGATCTCGAGCAGCGCGGCTACGAGGTGCACGAGATCTCCGCCGTGACCCACGAGGGCCTGCGGGCGCTGTCCTTCGCGATGGGTCGACACGTCCTCCAGGCCCGAGCGGCAGCGCAGGATCGGGTCCCACCGCGGGTGGTCATCCGACCCACGCCGGTCGACGATGCCGGCTTCACGGTCACCGCGGAGGCCGAGGGCTACCGGGTGCGCGGACAGCGCCCGGAACGTTGGGTGCGCCAGACCGACTTCTCCAACGACGAAGCCGTGGGCTACCTCGCCGATCGGCTGGCTCGCCTCGGAGTCGAGGAGCGCCTGACCGAACTCGGCGCCGAGCCGGGGGCGACGGTGATGATCGGCGTCGGTGACGATGCGGTCGTGTTCGACTGGCAGCCGACCGTCGGGGGTGCGATCAGCGGTCCTCGCGGTAGCGATGATCGCCTCTACGTCACGCCGGAGGACGACCGATGAGCACGGTCCGTGACTCGATCGCCTCCGCGCGGCGGGTCGTCGTGAAGATCGGTTCGTCGTCGTTGACGGCAGCAGCCGGGGGAGTGGACGAGCAACGCGTAGGTGCCCTGATCGACGCGCTGGCCCAGCGTCGCGCGCGTGGGACACAGATCGTCGTCGTCACCAGTGGTGCTATCGCCACCGGTTTCCCGAACCTGGGTCTGCGAGCCCGCCCCCGTGATCTGGCAACCCAGCAAGCGTCCGCGAGTGTGGGTCAAGGGGTCCTGCTGGCTCGATACGCCCAGGGTTTCGCCCACCACGGCATCACCGTCGGGCAGGTGCTGCTCACGTCCGATGACGTCACGCGGCGCAATCACTACCGCAATGCCCAACGCACGATGTTCCGTCTACTCGAACTCGACGTGCTACCCATCGTCAACGAGAACGACACCGTGGCGACCGATGAGATCCGCTTCGGTGACAACGATCGGCTGGCAGCGCTCGTCGCGCACGTGGTCCAAGCCGATGCGCTGGTGCTGCTCTCCGATGTCGATGGCCTGTACGACCAACCGCCGCATCGTCCGGGGGCTCGACTCGTGCCCGAGGTACGCGATGTCTCCGACCTCGGTGGCGTACGTATCGGTGGTGTCGGTGAGGCCGGTGTGGGCCTAGGCGGAATGGCGACCAAAGTGCAGGCCGCCACCATCGCCACCGCCGCGGGGATCCCCACGTTGCTCGCTGCCGCCACCGACATCGCATCCGCACTCGGCGATGCGGGCACCGGATCGGTGTTCCACCCCACGGGGTCGCGTTCGTCCACCCGGTTGTTGTGGCTCGAACACGCCACCACTCCCTCGGGAAGCGTGACCTTGGATCCAGGAGCGGTGGAAGCGGTCACGGTACGACGGGCATCACTGTTGCCTGCGGGGATCACTGCGGTTTCTGGGACGTTCGTGGCGGGTGATCCCATCGACTTATTGGACGAAAACGGCCACATCGTGGCGCGAGGTTTGGTGAACTTTGATTCACGGGAGTTACCGGAACTCCTCGGACGCTCGACTCGGGATCTCGCCCGCGAACGCGGACCCGAATACGAACGTGAAGTCGTGCATCGCGACGACATGGTCGTGTGGGCCTCGCCGTAGGCGAAAGGAGTGTGCACGTGACGCTGCGTAGCGTGCCGCCCGCGGACTCCTCCGCGGCCTTGCGCATGTGGCACGTCACGGTCACCGTTTCCGGTAAACCCACATCCGCCGAGCAGGTTCGTCGAGCCCTCGAGCGATTGAACGTCCAGCATCCGTTCCTGCTCGAGGCCCACTATTCGGGGGAACGCGCCGAGATCCGCTACTGGGAGGAGGCGCGGGACATGGACACTGCTGCGCAGGCGGCCAGTGCGATGTGGGCCGATAACGCGGTCAACGCGCGGTTGCCGGACTGGGATGTCGTGGCACTGCAGGTCCTCGATCGCGCGACCTACCTTGCGCGGGAACCGCTGCACGCCGTTCGCTATTCCGATGCCGGACCGGGGGGACGGATCGTCCCCTTCCGGTAGCGGCCAACCGCGCGCGTGAGCTGCGCGTACGCTGCGGCAATGCACGATGATCGAGAGGCCGTTCAGGAAACCGCCCGCCGGTCCCGCGAGGCCGCCCAGGAACTGAGGGTGCTCACCCGCGACCAGAAGGATGCCGCGCTGCGCGCGATGGCCGATGCGCTGGTGGAACAGGCCGGTGCGATCACCGAAGCGAATGCCCGGGATCTGCAGCGGGCGAAGGAGAACGGCACCTCGGCGGCGCTGATCGATCGCCTCACCTTGGATCTACCGCGCATCACCGCGATCGCCGACGCCCTTCGGGAAGTCGCAGCGCTGCCCGACCCGGTCGGTGAGGTCGTGCGCGGCTACACGTTGCCCAACGGCCTGCAAGTTCGCCAAGTACGAGTTCCGCTCGGTGTCGTCGGGATGATCTACGAAGCGCGACCGAATGTGACCGTCGATGCGGCCGGGCTATGCCTCAAGAGCGGCAACGCGGCCCTGTTGCGTGGATCCTCGTCCGCGCTCGACAGCAATCAAGCGTTGACCGCTGCGATGCGTTCGGCGCTCGTCGATCAGGGTGTGAACCCCGATGCCGTCCAACTCGTCCCGGGTGACTCGCACGAGTCGGTCAAGCACCTCATGACGGCTCGCGGACTGGTGGACGTACTCATCCCCCGCGGCGGGGAAGCACTGATCCGTAGCGTGGTGGAGAACTCGACCGTCCCGGTGATCGAGACGGGCGTCGGCAATTGCCATGTCTACGTCGATGCCCAAGCCGATATCGACAAGGCCGTGCGGCTGGTGGTCAACAGCAAGGCCCAGCGCGTGAGTGTGTGCAACGCCGCGGAGACCCTGCTGGTGCATCGCGATATCGCTCCGCAGTTCCTGTCCGCCGCGCTCCCAGCGCTCGCCGAGGCGGGAGTCACCTTGCACGCCGATCCGGCTTTCGTGTCCGCAGCCGACGGTCACGGGTGCGATGTGGTCGAAGCCACCGACGAGGACTGGGCGGCGGAGTACTACTCGCTCGATCTCGCGGCTGCCATCGTCGACGACATCGACGCCGCCATCGACCACATCCGCCGTTGGTCCTCCGGTCACACCGAGGCGATCGTCTCGGACAGCCAAAGCGCCATCGCGCACTTCACCGCTCGGATCGACTCCGCCGCGATCATGGTGAACGCATCCACCCGGTTCACCGACGGTGGGGAGTTCGGCTTCGGAGCGGAGATCGGGATCTCGACCCAGAAGCTGCACGCCCGTGGTCCGATGGGCCTGCCGGAACTCACCTCCACCACCTACGTAGTCACCGGCGACGGACACACCCGCGGCTAGGGCGCGGGTCGGTAACCGCGGGTAGGGTGGTGGCCATGAACGATTCGCTCGCTGCGCTCGCATCGCAACTCGTGGCCGCCGAGGCCGCTGGCGAGGCCTCGACCCCGGCCTGGGTGTTCGGCCTCGTCGCGTTCGGGATCTTGATCGGCTTGTTGATCTTCACGTTGATGATCAGGGTGGACCGCTGACGAATCGCCGCATCGGCGTCATGGGTGGCACCTTCGACCCCATCCATCACGGCCACCTGGTCGCCGCCTCCGAGGTCGCCCATCGGTTCGGCTTGGGAAGGGTGATCTTCACACCCACCGGGCAGCCCTGGCACAAGCAACGCACCGCAACCGCCGGCGAGGATCGCTACTTGATGACGGTGATCGCAACCGCAGCCGATACCCGCTTCGAGGTCTCGCGCGTGGACATCGATCGCGAGGGCCCCACCTACACCGTCGACACCCTGCGCGATCTGCAGGGCGCCTTCGAGACCGCGCACCCGGGCGAGAGTGCGGAGTGGTTCTTCATCACCGGCGCCGACGCGCTATCCGAGATCGTCGGCTGGCACGATCCGGACGGCATCGTCGACCGCGCGCACCTGGTGGGGGTCACGCGTCCGGGCCACCACCTCGCCGATCCGGGTCTGCCCGATGGTGTCGTAACGCTGATCGAGATTCCCGCGCTCGCCATCTCCAGCAGCGATATCCGCACCCGGGTGGCAGCCGGCGAGCCGGTCGACTACCTAGTGCCCGAGGGCGTGGCCCGCTGGATCCGCAAACGCCGCCTCTACGCCAAGGCCGAGCGATGACGGCGGCACCGGAATCGATCGAGACGGCGATCGCGGCGGCCGAAGCCGCCTCGGACAAGATCGCCACCGACATCGTCGCGATAGACGTCAGCGACCAACTCGTCATCACCGATGTCTTCGTGATCTGTTCGGCGGCCAACGAGCGGCAGGTGAAGGCCATCGTGGATGCGGTGGAGGAGCGCTTGCACTCCCGCGGCATCAAGGCCATCCGTCGCGAGGGGCTGAAGGAGGGTCATTGGGTGCTGTTGGACTTCGCGGACGTCGTCGTCCATGTCCAATTGGCCGAGGACCGCGCCCACTATGCGATCGAACGCCTGTGGAAGGACTGTCCG
>CAJXNV010000036.1 GCA_913057155.1 uncultured Actinomycetes bacterium
ACACCACCCGCCGTAGCCGCCTGCGGGAGGGTTTCGGCGATCAGCGTGCGGGTCCCCTGGAACTGCCCGATCGCCGTTTCCACGTGCACGGCGGGCATCGAATCCAGTGAGCCTCGCGCCTGCTCCAAGAACTCCGGGATCTGGCTCAACCTTCCGGCGGCGCTGGCCAACCGCTCGTCGAGCGGTGCGAAGTCCCGGGAGAGCAGCAGGTGCAAGGCCGTCCCCGGGTTCCACACCATCGGGTTCCACTCGGTGCTGCGCAATTCCTCGATGCCGAACGCTTCACGCTGCAAGCGGGCACGCAGGATCTCCAGGTCGACGAGGTCCGGCACGTCGAGCTCGACGTCGTCGATCGCATCGATCGCGGTGAGTTGATCGTCGATGGTCCGCGCTCGCTCGTCGAGCGCTGTCGGACCGAGTTCGGGGAGCCGGTCGTCGAAACGGTGGTCGCCCATCCAGGTCGCCTCGACCGGATCGGCCTCCAACGCCTGGTCGATGCACCTCTCAGCCAGGGCGCGGAACTCAGCGGTCGCTTCGTTCACCCTTCCTCCCCTTCGCTCTCCACGGCCCGGATCTGCGTCATGCGTCCGCGAACCGCGGCACGCAACGCTGCTTCGGAATCCCAGTCCCGTTGCCGGCCCACTCGAACCAGGGCCAGCAGCAGGTCCCCGAACTCGCGTTCGTCGGCGATCGAGGCGGTCACCGTCTCCGCCACGTCGACGAGCGCGGGCTCTGGCACCAGCTCGCCGAGGGAAGCACTGCGGGATTCGACCTTGGCAGCGCGCAACAACGCCGGCAAGTGCTCCGGGATGCCCTCGGTAACGGAGGAGCGCCCCTTCTCCTGCGCCTTCAACGCGTGCCAGTTCGCCTCGACCTGTTCGGCACTGAGCGCATCTGTGTCACCGAAGACATGCGGATGGCGGCGGATGAGCTTGTCGACGATCCCCCCTGCGACATCGTCGATATCCCAGGCGTTCTCGGGGTTCTCCTCGGCGATGCGGGCGTGGAAGACCACTTGCAACAGCAGGTCCCCGAGTTCCTCGCGCAGGCCATCGTCGTCATCGGTCTCGATCGCCTCCAGCGTTTCATAGGCCTCTTCGACCAAGTACTCCACGAGACTGCGGTGCGTTTGCCGGGCATCCCACGGGCAACCACCGGGCGAGCGCAGCCGATCCATCACCTCCACGAGTTCGAGGATCCGGGCACCGCGCTGGGACATAGGTGCGGCTAGGGAGTGGCTGGTGTGGACAGATCATCGGCGGTCGCCGCGACCGCCAAGTTCACCGCATCCCACGTGCCGTAGCGCGGGCTGACTTCGGTACCCACTTCCTCGCTGAACTCCGTCACCGCGGTGAAGATGGCCGCGGACTGGGTCTGCGGAGAACCTTGCGGATCGAGTACGACGCTCAACTTCTGGGCCAGGATGTTCACCCGGATGATCTCGGGGATGTCGTCGGGGGCGAGGTCTTGCTGCAGGAGAGTCTGCTCGAAGGCGTCCTGTCCACCGGAGGCTTCTGCGTAGTTGGCCAGCGTCGCGTCGAGCTCGCCTTGCGTGACCTCGACCCCTTCGCGCTCGGCGAGTTGCTCGATCAGGCTCGTGGTGATCATCCGATCCAAGGTGGTGACCACGAGTGCCTCGGAGGAGGTATCGGTAGGGCGCCCCTGGGCCTCGAGCACCTGCTCGACCTGCTCGGTGAGCTCGCGTTCGGAGATGCGGTCATCGCCGACCACGGCAGCGGCACCCGGCGCCACATCGCCGCATCCGGCGACCAAAAGGCCCGCGGCCGCCAACCCGGCGATCGTCCACCGTCGCCTGCTACCCATCCCCGACTCCCTACGTCGTCCTACTGCGCTGCTACGCACCACTTGCCCTGTCAACGTTCGTTCCACCAGCGGCAACGCTGCCTTCAGGCCGACCGGCGATCACCGCGAGCAGTTCGTTCACCCAGGTGAGCAGTTCGTCGTCCTTCAGCGGCGCCGCCCCGATCGCGTTATTCCCAGCGGTCGGTCGCGGCACGATGATCGTACGTACCGCAGGTTTGACCGTGGTTCGCGGGTACAACCGGGTGAGTCGCATCTGGGCCGACTCCGGTAGTTCCACCGGATGCAGGCGGATCCCGTTGCCCTGCGCGATGACCTCACCGACGCCGACCTGTCGGCAATGCACCCGCAGCCGCGCGACCTCGACCAAGGTTCGGGCGGCTACCGGCAACGCCCCGTACCGATCCTGCAGTTCGGCGGCTACTTCATCGACTTCGGCATCGGTATGCGCGTCGGCCAGCCGCTTGTAGGCCTCCAGCCGCAGTCGTTCGGCCGGTACGTAGTCCTCCGGCAGGTGGGCGGTTATCGGGAGTTCGACCTTCACTTCAGCTGGCTCGGGCTCGCCCTCGCCGGTTCCGGCCTTGTGCTCGGCCAGTGCCTCGCCGACCAGCCGGACGTAGAGGTCGAAGCCGACGTCGGCGATGTGGCCGCTCTGCTCGCCACCCAGGAGGTTGCCCGCACCCCGGATCTCCAGGTCCTTCAGGGCGATCTGCATGCCCGATCCGAGGTCGCTGCGTTGGGCGATGGTTGCGAGCCGCTCGTGTGCGGTCTCGGTCATCGCCTTGTTGGGGTCGTAGAGCAAGTAGGCGTAGGCGCGTTCGCGTCCCCTACCGACGCGTCCGCGCAGTTGGTGCAGTTGGGACAGGCCGAAGGTGTCCGCCCGATCGACGATCAGCGTGTTCGCGTTCGCGATGTCGATGCCGGATTCCACGATCGTGGTGCACACCAGGACGTCGATGTCCTTGTTCCAGAAGTCGACGATCACCTGCTCAAGGCGAGTTTCCGGCATCTGTCCGTGAGCAACCGCCACGCGTGCTTCGGGTACGAGTTCCTGAACCCGCCTAGCGGTGCGATCGATCGACTCGACGCGGTTATGCACGAAGAAGACCTGTCCGTCGCGCAAGAGTTCCCGGCGTATTGCGGCGGCGATCTGGGAGTCGTCGTAGGGGCCCACGTACGTGAGTACCGGATGGCGTTCCTCCGGTGGTGTCTGGATGACCGACATCTCCCGGATGCCCGTGACAGCCATCTCGAGTGTCCGCGGAATCGGCGTGGCCGACATCGCCAACACGTCCACGTTCGCGCGCAATGCCTTCAGGTGTTCCTTGTGCTCGACCCCGAAGCGCTGCTCCTCATCGATGATCACCAACCCGAGATCCTTGAACTTGACTTCCGGGGTCAGTAATCGGTGCGTACCCACCACGATGTCCACCGAGCCGTCCGCGATACCGGCCAGGATCCGGGTGCGTTCGGCGTCCGGCGTGAAGCGCGACAGCGCCGCCAACGAAACGGGGAACGGGGCGTACCGCTCGGTGAACGTGGCGAGGTGCTGTTGCACCAACAGCGTGGTCGGCACGAGGACGGCCACCTGCTTTCCGTCCTGGACCGCCTTGAATGCCGCACGGATGGCGATCTCGGTCTTGCCGTAGCCCACATCACCGCAGATGAGTCGGTCCATCGGCACCACGCGTTCCATATCGCGCTTCACCTCGTCGATGCCCGCGAGTTGGTCGCCGGTCTCGACGTACGGGAACGCATCCTCGAGTTCCCGCTGCCAGGGGGTGTCGGCTCCGAATGCGTGCCCCCTGCTGGCTTGCCGTGCGGCGTAGAGGCGCACCAACTCACCGGCGATCTGACGAACGGCCTTGCGGGCCCGTCCTTTCGTCTTGGCCCAATCCCCACCGCCGAGGCGATGCATGCTCGGCGACTCGCCACCGACGTAGCGGGTGATCAAGTCGAGTTGATCCATGGGCAGGAACAACCGGTCGGGCGGTTGCCCGCGTTTGCTCGGTGCGTATTCGATGATCAGGTATTCGCGTTCGGCGCCTTGCACGGTACGACGAACCATCTCGATGTACTTGCCGACCCCGTGCTGTTCGTGCACCACGAAGTCCCCGGCCTTCAACGTCAGGGGATCGACGCTTCGGCGACGACGGCTCGGCATCCGACCGGTCTCGCTGCTTCGCGACCGACCGCCGAGCAGATCGGACTCGGTCAGCAGCATCAAGCCAGCACCATCGAGTACGAAACCTTGTTCCGCCGCGCTGCGCACGAGCGTCACCACTCCGGTCTCGGGTGGATCGCTCAAATCGGTGCACACCCGCGCACCGATGGCTTCATCACCGAGTTCCTCGGCGAACCGATCCAGCGGTCCGCTCCCCCGGGCGGTGATGACGGTGGTTCGGCCGTCGTCGATCCAGTTCCGGATGTCGGCGAAGGCCGCCTGTGCGTCGCCTCGGTAGTCCTCGGCGAGGCGGGCCTGGAAATCGACGTCCACATCGATCGTCGGCAACGGGTTCAGATCCCACCACCGGCAGGCGTGCTTCGCTGCTGCCTCGCGTAGCGCGTCTATCTCCCAGTAGGCGGCCGGCACCACGTCCGCCGGCGCCTCACCACCGAAGGCCGCGTTCTGCCAACCGGCCTGCGAGAACTCCTCGGCCGTTCGGATGACGTCCGCCGCCCGGCTTCGCACCCGTTCGGGTTCGCTCACCAGGATCTGCGTACCCGACGGCATCACATCGGTCAGCACGACGGATTCGGCCTGGGCGATCGGCTCGTGCACGGCGGTTGCCAGCAGTCCTTCGGGGACGTCCTCCAGGGAACGCTGATCGGCTACGGCGAAATACCGGATGCTGTCGACCTCATCGCCCCAGAATTCGACCCGCACGGCGTGCTCTTCATGCGCTGGGAAGACATCGACGATCCCACCTCGCACCGCCACTTGGCCGCGACGCTCCACGAGGTCCACTCGTTCGTAGCCCAGTGTCACGAGTTGCTCGACGAGCGCGGTCAGTTCCACCTGCTCGCCCACCTCGGCGCGCGCCGGGATGGCTTCGGTGACTGAGGTATCGATGGGTTGGATCACTGCCCGCACGGAGGCGACGACGACGTCCAACGGACCCATGAGCCGGTCCTTCGGATCGGGGTGCGCGATGCGCCGAAGGATCCGGGTTCGACGTCCGATCGTGTCGGCCGAAGGAGCTAGGCGCTCGTGCGGCAGGGTCTCCCAGGACGGGAAGGTCGCGATCGCCGCCTCGGGCAGGAAATCGCCGATCATGTTCGCGACATCCTCGGCACCTTGACCGCTCGTGGTGATCACCAGCAGCGGGGCACCGGTCGAGCGGGCGATGAGCGCGGCGATCAGCGGATACGCCCCCACCGGGGCCAGCACATCGGCATGCTCGACGCCGGCGTCCGCGCACAACTCACCCAACCGGTTCGCCGGCGGGTAGTCCTGCAGGAGTTCGACGATGCCGTGCAGGCTCACGATCCGGATGCCTCCGCCAGGGCTTGTCGTAGGTAGGGATACAGCTCGGCGTGCGCGACGACGAGATCCTCGACGTAGGGCGGCATGTGGTTGAAGGTGACCGGCGAGCCGTCGATGTGGGCGGCGCGCAGCCCGTAGTGCTCGGCGACCCCATACGGCGCCGCGACATCCCATTCGTAGAAGCCGGTGTCATGCAGGTAGGCGTCGGCCCGGCCGGCGAGGATCTCACCGACCTTGGCGCCCACCGAACCGACATCGATGATCTCCACACCGAAATCGTTGACCTTCGCTTGGCGCACGATCCGCTCGAGGGCCTCACGTGTGGCCTCGAGCGTGGCGGGCGGTCGGCTTCGCGACGCGACCAGCCGCAGCGGTCGATCGGTGGGTAGGGCGGACGGTGTCACGGGATCCAGCACGCTGCGGGTGATGTCCTGTGCGGGCAGATCCACGGTGCAGGCGTGCAGTTCGCCGTGCGCCCACAGCGCGATGTGCACAGCGAAGTCTTTACGGTTCTGCCCGTACTCCCAGGTGCCATCGAGCGGGTCGACGATCCAGACCCGTTCCGCGCTCAACCGGGATTCATCGTCCTTGGCTTCCTCGCTGAGTACCGAGTCCTGCGGCCGTGCCGCGTGCAAACGCTCCAGGATCAGATCGTTGGAGCGGGCATCCGCTGCATCGCGCAGCCGATTCGCCGTCTGCTTGTCGACCGGCGAGGACTGCTCGTCGTAGAACTCGCGCCGCATCTGCAACAGCAGTCGACCAGCCTCGCGGGCGATGTCCCGGGACAAGGTCGCATCGTCACGGTCATCACTCATCGCTCGTCTCCACCTGTTCGTGTATGGAACTCATTCTGCGCCATCTCCAGACCCCGCTGCACCAGCGTCTCGACGGCCCGGGCCGCTTGGTCCAAGAAGGCCGGTAACTCGGTGCGCTGGGCACCGGAGAAGGACTGCAGGACGAAGTCCGCCGGTGCTTGGCGCCCGGGCGGGCGGCCGATTCCCATCCGCACGCGGAAGTAGTCCCCGGTGCCGATCGCCGATCGGATGCTCTTCAACCCGTTGTGCCCGCCGTCTCCTCCGCCCCGCTTGAGTCGAAGGGACGCGAAATCGATATCGAGTTCGTCGTGCAGCACGACGAGTCGCTCGGGTGGGATGCGGTAGAACGCCATAGCCGCCTTGACCGGTCCACCGCTTTCGTTCATGTACGAAAGCGGGTTGCACAACACGATCCGATCGCGCGCCCCTGGCAGCCCCACATGCGCCTCGGCGATCTCCGCGAGCACCTTGCGATGTCGTGACAACTTCACCGAGCATTCGTCCGCGAGACCCGCGACCGCCATCGCGCCGACGTTGTGCCGGGTCGTCGCGTAGGCCGGTCCCGGGTTGCCCAGTCCGACGACGAGCCAGGGCTCGGACACGACCGCTGGTGGCTACTCGGACTCGGCGGGAGCTTCGGCTTCGCCGGCTTCGGTCTCGCCGGCTTCCTTCGCCGCACGTGCTGCCTCGCGAGCGGCTTCGGCTGCGGCCATCTCCTGGGCCTTGGCCTTGACGTCCGCGACCGCGTGATCCACGGCCTCGAGCGGATCCTCGCCACGGGCGACGGCTTCCTCGAGCGCCATGATGACCGATGCGGAGTCGTAGCCGGCCTCGGCCGCGGCGATCTCCGCCTTGGCGACTGCATCGGCGTAGCTCGTGCGGATCGCCGCCTCCTGCTTGGTGATGATCACCAAGTCCACATGCTCGAGGTTGCGCTTCACCGGGTCGCGCTGCACGTCGCGGGGCTTGGTGAGGTAGACGTTGCCGCCGTAGGTCACGTTCAGCACCACCCGCGGCTTGCGCAGCGCGAGGTCCATCTCGTGCTCGCTGATCGCGACGTGCACGAGTTCCATGTCATTGCCGTAGATGACGGCCGGCACGTTGCCGGTTCGCCGCAGCCGACGGGCGGCACCCTTGCCGAAGTCCGTACGGGGCTCGGCGGTGATCTCGACGTTGGTCACGGTGGTGCTCCTTCGGCTGCTGCTCGGTAGGTGTTGGCGTCTTGTCGCTTCGTCATCGCGGGGGCGCGGCCGACGGCGCGGCCCGATGCCGCCCGCGTCGATCACGGCGACACCCACTGCAGTCAGCGCAGCGCGCGTCTCCCTCGCCGAGGACGGCAGGAGTCTAGTGGTGGCCGCAAAGCCGGTAGCGACCGGTCAGTGCGATCAGTCAGTGCGACGAGGCTTCGTCCGCTGTCGCCGGCTCGAACATCTTGGTCACCGATCCGTCGGTGAACACCTCGTTGATGGCCTTGGCCAGGATCGGGGCGATCGACAGCACGGTGAGTTTCTCGAACTGCCGCTCCTCGGGGATCGGCAAGGTATCGGTGACCACCACCTCGGAGATGCGCGACTGCTGTAGCCGGTCGCGAGCTGGATCGCTGAGGATGCCGTGCGTGGCCGCGACGATGACATCCTTCGCGCCGTTCTCGAACAAGGTCTCGGCGGCCTTCACGATGGTGCCGCCGGTGTCGATCATGTCGTCGACCACCACGCACACTCGGTCCTTGACGTCGCCGACTACTTCGAATACCCGCACCTGGTTCGGCACATCAGGATCGCGCCGCTTGTGGATGATCGCCAGCGGTGCGCCCAGCACGTCGGTCCAGCGCTCGGCGACCCGCACCCGTCCGGCATCCGGGGAGACCACGGTGATCTCATCGGTGGCTACCCGCGATGCGACGTGGTCGGCCAGCAACGGCAACGCGAACAGGTGGTCGACCGGGCCGTCGAAGAAACCCTGGATCTGCGAGGTGTGCAGGTCCACGGTCATCAACCGGTCGGCGCCGGCGGTGGTGAACAGATCGGCCATCAACCGCGCCGAGACCGGCTCACGGCCGCGGTGCTTCTTGTCCTGCCGCGCATATCCGTAGAACGGGATGATCACCGTGATGCGCTTGGCCGACGCCCGCTTCAGCGCATCGATCATGATCAGTTGCTCCATGATCCACTTGTTGATCGGTTGCGTATGGCTTTGCAGGACGAAAGCGTCCGTGCCGCGAACCGACTCCCGGAAGCGGATGAAGATCTCGCCGTTGGCGAAGTCGTAGGCGAGGGTGGGGGAAAGGTCGATGCCCAGTTCGTCCGCGACGGACTCCGCGAGCTCGGGGTGGGACCTGCCGCTGAGCAGGACCAGCCGCTTCTCGGTGGGTACGGACTTCTCGGCCACTCATTCCTCCCGTACGTCATCCGACGCGTCGTCGGGCTGAACCCTTCCAGATGCCGCGTTCGCCTCGCGCGCCGCCCTCGCCGAAGACGAATCCGAGCGCCGTCGTTCGACCCAGCCTTCGATGTTGCGCTGCTTGGCCCGCCCGACCGCCATAGCTCCCGGTGGCACATCCTCGGTGATCACCGAACCAGCTGCGGTGTAGGCGCCGTCCCCGATCTCCACTGGGGCGACCAGCATCGAATCGCTGCCGATGCGCACCTCCCGGCCCACCACGGTGCGGTGCTTGTCCTGGCCGTCGTAGTTGACGAACACCGTGGCCGCGCCGACGTTGGAACCCTCGCCGATCTGCGCATCCCCCACGTAGGACAGGTGCGGCACCTTGGCGCCATCGCCCACCTCGGCGTTCTTGATCTCCACATAGGCACCGGCCTTCGCCCCCGTGCCCAGCCGCGCCCCCGGTCGTAGGTACGTGAAGGGACCCACGCTCGCACCCTCGCCGATCACCGCTAGTTGCGCCCAGGTGTGGATCACTTCCGCATCCGCACCGACCTCGCAGGTGACCAACGTGGTTCCCGGACCCACCCGCGCTCCGGTCGCGATAACGGTCGGGCCCTGCAAGACGGTGTTGGGCAGCAAGGTGACATCGGGTTCGATCTCGACATCGACGTCGATCCACACCGACGACGGATCGGCCATGGTCACGCCCTCGCGCATCCAACGCACGTTGATGCGATCGCGCATGATCGCCGCGGCCTCGGCCAATTGCGCGCGATCGTTCACTCCGCGGATGTCGTCGGGATCGGCGGCGATGTGCGCATTGACCACCAGCCCATCGGCCGTCAGCATGCCCACGATGTCGGTCAGGTACTCCTCGCCTTGGGTGTTGTCGGTACCGAGTTGACCGATGCGTTCCCCCAAAGCCGCCGCATCGAATACGTACATCCCGGAGTTGATCTCGTCGATGGTCCGTTGCTCATCGGTCGCATCGCGTTCCTCGACGATCGCCGAGACAACAGACCCCTTACGCACGATGCGCCCGTACCCGGTCGGATCGGCGAGCCGCGCGGTGAGCACCGTGCACGCACCTTCGTGTGCTGCCATCAACGAATCCAGGCTCGCGCCGGTGAGCAGCGGGGTGTCCCCGGTCAGCACCACGATCGGACCTTCGGGCCGACCACCGCGCGCGATGAGATCCTCCAGCGCGATGCGTACCGCATGACCGGTGCCGAGCTGCTCTTCTTGCACGACGGTCAGCACCCAGGGGGCGACTTCGGCCAGATGCGCGCTCACCTGCTCGCGGCCATGGCCGACGACGACGATCACGTGCTCGGGTTCGATATGGGCGGCGGCCTCCACGACGTGCCCGAGGAGGGAGCGTCCCGCTACCTGGTGCAGAACCTTGGGGGTTGCGGACTTCATCCGTGTGCCCTCGCCGGCGGCCAGGATGATCACGGCGAAGGGTCGGCTGCTCACGGAGGTCATCCTTGCGTATCCGGCACGGCGATACTCGCTCCCCGGGGAGGATTCGAACCTCCGTTGACGGATTCAAAGTCCGCTGTCCTGCCACTAGACGACCGGGGATCGCAGGTGCGGGCACCAACCCTAGAACCTGCGGGAATTTCGCGAATTCCCCCACGTGGGGTTACGGTTACGGTACCGTAACCTACGGAACCGTAAGTTTTGTTGGCATGCATGAGGAAAGGGCGCCCAGATGACGCTGATGCAGGACTTCGAGAAGGTCGACGACGGCGACGCGATCTTCCTGAGCGCCAAGATGAAGGTGCTGATCGGCACGTTCGTGATCGGCCCCACGGTGATCGGTCTTCTCGGTGTCATCCCGATGATCTACTGGGGCCTGTTCTCGTGGCTGGACCTGGGGCTGTTCCTGGGCTTTTGGGCCATCACCGCCCTGGGCATCACCGTCGGCTACCACCGCTACTTCACCCACGGCTCCTTCAAGACCAACCGGCCGGTGAAGATCGCGCTCGGTGTCATGGGTTCCCTGGCACTCGAGGGCTCGATCAACCAGTGGGTGGCCGACCACCGCAAGCACCACAAGTTCTCCGACGAGGTGGGCGATCCCCACTCCCCTTGGCGCTTCGGCACTTCCAAGCGTGCGGTGGCCAAGGGCCTGATGTTCGCGCACATGGGCTGGCTGTTCTCCGAGGAGCAGGCAACGGTCGATAAGTACGCACCGGACATCCGCGACGACGTCGACATCCAGCGCATCGACAGTTGGTTCAAGCCCTTGGTCTTCGTGACCATCGTGCTTCCGGGGGTGATCGGCGGTCTGGTCACGTGGTCGTGGATCGGCTTCTTGACCGGATTGTTCTGGGGTGGCTTCGTGCGCATCGCCTTCGTGCACCACGTCACCTGGTCCATCAACTCCATCTGCCACGTCTTCGGCAAGCGCCCCTTCAAGAGCCGCGACCTGTCCAGCAACGTCGCCTGGCTGGCCATCCCCTCCTTCGGTGAGTCCTGGCACAACGCCCACCACGCGGACCCCACCTGCGCGCGCCACGGCGTGCTCAAGGGCCAGATCGACCCCAGCGCCGGTCTCATCCGCACCCTGGAGCGCTTGAACCTGGCCCACGATGTCCGCTGGCCTCGGCCCGAGCGGCTAGCCAAGAAGCTGGTCGATCCGCAGATGGCACCGCGCATCCGCGGCTACCGCGCGCCGGAAGCCAGCGGCGATACCGTGCGCGGGTGAACCCGCAGCCAACGAACGACAACGACGACGACGCCACCGTCGTCACGTTCAGCGCCGCTGCTGCCCGCTCCTCGACGCGCACCCCCCGGCGCACCACTACAAAGGGCAAGCCGAAAGTCCGGATGACCGGCCAGGAGCGTCGTGAGCAGCTCCTCGATGTCGGTCGCACGTTGTTCGCCGAGAAGGGCTTCGAGGTAGTCAGCGTGGAGGAGATCGCCGCCAAGGCGGGCGTCTCCAAGCCGGTGGTCTACGAGCACTTCGGTGGCAAGGAAGGCTTGTACGCGGTGCTGGTCGACCGTGAGATGAACGATCTGCTCGCCTCGATGACCGACGCCCTCACCGGCAGTTCCGCCCGTGCCTTGTTGGAGCAGGCCGGCATGGCGCTGTTCGACTACATCGACACCAACCCCGATGGCTTTCGCATCCTGGTGCGCGATTCACCGGTATCCCAAGCAGGTGGCTCCTTCGCCAGCTTGATCGTGGACGTCGCGGCGCAGGTGGAGCACCTGCTCGCCAGCCAATTCGCCAGCCACGACATCAGCACCAAGTACGCCGCGGTGTACTCCCAGGCGCTGGTGGGAATGGTCGCCCTCACCGGCCAGTGGTGGCTGGATGTGCGCAAGCCGCGCAAGGAAGAGGTCGTCTCGCATCTGGTGAACCTGGCGTGGAACGGCCTCGAGCACCTCGAGGCCAAGCCATCGCTGCGCAAGGTGGGCGCCACCAAGCGTTAACCCCTGTCGAGAATCTCGACATCAAGATTCTTGACTAGCATGCGAACGTGGAGAACGACGATGTCGACGCGATCGTCGCTGCCTGGCGTCGTGAACGCCCGGACCTGGACGTGCAGCCCCTCGAGGTGCTCTCCCGGGTGACCCGACTGGCCCGCCACCTCGATCAGGCCAGGGCGCAGGCCTTCGATTCCCACGGTCTCGATGGCTGGGAGTTCGACGTCCTCGCCGCGTTGCGTCGCGCCGGTGAGCCCTACTCGCTTTCGCCGGGACAACTGACCACCCAGACGATGGTCACCAGCGGCACGATGACCAACCGGGTGGACCGGCTCGTCGATCGCGGTTTCGTGCAACGCAGTCCCGATCCCAGCGATCGCCGCGGCGTGCGCGTGCAATTGACCGAAGCCGGACTCCTCGCCGTGGACGGCGCTTTCACCGACCTGCTCAAACGCGAACACTCGCTGCTCGACTCACTCGATGAGCGTGAACGCTCCGCACTCGCCGAACTACTGCGCGATCTGATGGGTCAGTTCTCGCGGTAGCACGCCGCCTGGACTACGACGCCACCACGTGCGCCCCGGGCACCGGACCGCTGGCGCGCTTGACCGTCCGGCAGGCACCGGTTGCGGTGAGCGCGACCGCTACGTCGAGTGCGTGTTCACCATCGCGCACGAGGAACGCGCATGTGGGGCCGCTACCCGAGACCAGCCCCGCGAGCGCACCGAACTCCAATCCGGATTCCAGCAATCCGCGCAGCGCCGGTCGCAGTGAGAGCGCGGCCGGTTGCAGATCGTTGTGCAACGCTCCGGCTAGTTGATCGGCATCCCCTGAGCGCAACGCCTGCACGAGTTCATCGGAGATCTCGGCTTCGGGAACGGGTGCATCCCCGCGCAGTTCATCGCATCGGGCGTAGACCTGCGGTGTCGACAAGCCACCCTCGGCGAGCGCGAGCACCCAGTGGAACTGTCCGCGCCCGAGGATGGGGGTGATCTCCTCCCCGCGTCCGCG
>CAJXNV010000037.1 GCA_913057155.1 uncultured Actinomycetes bacterium
GCGAACACCGAACCGACCATCGCGGCATCCGCACCGCAGGCGAATGCCTTGACGATGTCGCCACTGGAGCCCATCGAGCCATCGGCGATCACGTGAACGTAGCGGCCACCGGATTCGTCCAGGTAGTCACGGCGGGCTGCCGCCACTTCGGCTACCGCCGTTGCCATCGGAACGCGCACGCCGATCACGTCCGCGGTGGTGTGGCTTGCGCCCCCACCGAACCCGACGAGCACTCCGGCCGCCCCGGTGCGCATCAGGTGCAGTGCTGCTTGCCGGGTGCTGCATCCCCCGACGATCACCGGCACGTCGAGTTCGTGGATGAACTCCTTGAGGTTGAGTTGCTCGCCGTTACTGGTCACGTGCTCGGCGGACACCGTGGTTCCCCGGATCACGATGATGTCCGCGCCGGCCTTGGCCGCGATCGGAGCGAGTTCGGCGGTGCGCTGCGGCGACACGGCGACGGAAACGACGATGCCGGCGTCTTTCATCTCGTCGATGCGCTGCTTGATCAGACCGGGGTCGACGGACGCATCGGAGTAGATGCGTTGCATGGAGGCAGTGACCGTCGCGGTGTCCTCGGTGGCGATCTGCGTGAGCAATGGCTCCGGATCGGCGTACCGGGTCCACAGCCCCTCGAGGTTCAGCGATGCCAGCGCACCGAGCCGGGCCAGTTCCACAGCACTCGCGGGCGAGACCACCGAATCCATCGGCGCCGCGAGCAGCGGGGAATCGAAGGAGTAGGCGTCGATGTGCCACGCGGTGGAGACATCCTCGGTGTTGCGGGTGCGCCGGCTAGGGGCGATCGCCACTTCGTCGAACGAGTAGGAGCGGGCGGCTTGCTTGGAGCCGCCGATCAGCAGGTCGGACACGGTTACCGCCCGGAGTAGTTGGGAGCCTCGAGCATCATCTGCACGTCGTGCGGATGGCTCTCGCGCAGACCAGCCGAGGTGATCTGCACGAATCGGCCGCGGTCGATGAGATCGGCGATGCTCGCGGTGCCGGCGTAACCCATGGCCGCACGCAGGCCGCCGACGAGCTGATGGGCCACGGCACCGAGGGGACCGCGATAGGCGACCATGCCCTCGATGCCCTCGGGCACGAGTTTGTCGTCGCTGAGGACGTCGTCTTGGAAGTAGCGATCCTTGCTGTAGGAACGCGCCTGCCCACGGGACTGCATAGCGCCGAGTGATCCCATGCCCCGATAGGACTTGAACTGCTTACCGTTGACGAAGACCACCTCACCGGGTGCTTCCTCGCAACCTGCGAGCAACGAGCCGAGCATCACCGTGCTCGCGCCGGCCACGATCGCCTTCGCGATATCGCCGGAATATTGGATTCCGCCGTCGCCGATGACCGGTACTCCCGTCGGCGAGCACGCCCGGTAGGCCTCGTTGATCGCGGTTATCTGCGGGACCCCCACCCCCGCCACGACCCGGGTGGTGCAGATCGAGCCCGGACCCACGCCCACTTTCACGCCGTCGGCACCGGCGTCGACGAGTGCCTTCGCGCCTTCGAAGGTCGCGACGTTGCCGCCCACGACCTCCACACCGGTCTCGGCCTTGATGCGTCGGACCATGTCCAAGACCGCGCGGGAATGACCGTGCGCGGTATCGACGACCACGAAGTCCACGCCCGCCTCGACCAGCGCGCTGGCTCGCTTCTCGGCGTCCTCCCCCACACCCACGGCAGCTCCGACGACGAGCCGGCCGTCGGCATCCTTGGTGGCGTGCGGGTACTTGTCGGATTTGACGAAGTCCTTGACCGTGAACAAGCCCATCAGCTTGTTGTTCGCATCGACGATGGGGAGCTTCTCGACCTTGTGCTGGGCAAGCAGGGCGAGGGCGTCGTTGGGATCTATGCCGACGGGTGCCGTGACCAACGGCATCGGTGTCATCACCTCGTGCACCGGGCGGGACATGTCGTCTTCGAAGCGCATGTCCCGGTTCGTGACGATGCCCTGCAACGTGCCCGATTCGTCGACCACCGGGACCCCGGAGATGCGATAGCGCCCGCACATCGCATCGACATCGGCTAGTGAGTCGACCGGGCTGCAGGTAATCGGGTTGCCGACCATGCCCGCCTCGGATCGCTTGACCAGATCCACCTGCCCGGCTTGGTCCTCGATCGGCAGGTTGCGGTGGAGTACACCCACTCCGCCCTGGCGCGCCATCGCGATCGCCATGCGAGATTCGGTGACGGTGTCCATCGCGCTGGAGACCAGCGGCATGCGCACGGCGATGTTGCGGGTGACCTTGCTCGATGTCTCGACATCGCTCGGGACGATCTCCGATGCACCCGGCAGCAAGAGGACGTCGTCGAAAGTCAGGCCCTGCAAGGCGACCTTTCCTTCGACTTCGCCCGAGTTCCCGCCGGCTACCGCGCTGCCTATCGCTCCGTCCACCGAAGGATTCTGCGAGTCCACGGACTCAGGCTACTCACAGCCCCAGTTCACAGTCCCAGCGAGCGGGAGATGCGTGCCACGGTTTCGGTTAGGTCGGTGGCCACCCACACACCCGGAGGTGGTGTGCCCTGCCATCCGGGTCCGCCCGCGAGGACGCTCGGCGCCGGGCGCAGATTGGACAGGTCGCCGAGGGAGGAGATGCGCGCCGAGCCGGGAATCTGCGCCCAGACGAAGACCGCTGCCGGACCCGTTCGGCGTACAGCCTGTAGCAACGTCTCGTGCGGCACCCGGGCGCCGAGCATCTGGATCCCGATACGTCGTTCGGCCAAGGCCGCCGCAACCGCCCACAGCGGCAGGAAGTGGGTTTCCTCGTCGGCCGCTGCCAGCATGACGAGCCGGGAGTTCACCGGATCCTTCAACTCGCGGGCGCGCTCGGCGAGGGCGGCATGCACGGCGTCGCTCAGGACGTGCTCGACGTCGATGCCGCGGCCGCTGCTCTCCCATCGCTGCCCCACGCCGGCGAGCACGGGGACGAGCAGGTGGTCCCACGTCGAGATGACCCCACGTCTATCGATCGCCTCGCGGATGATGCGTCGACAGGAATTGCCGTCCAATGCCAAGGCAGCCCGAGCCAGGCCACGCGAGGCGGGGGTTCCCCCGGGGATGGGGATCACCTGGCCGCCGCCGCTGCGACCCGGGGCAGCTAAGCCACGCTCGCCCACTTCGACCGGGGGTGCTTGCGGTGCGGGCGGCCCTGCACCCGCGCCGCCGACGATGTCGGTGACCGGTGCCAGCGAGGAAGGGTCCACCTCCAAGGCGATGGCATCGCGCGCGGCGTCGCCAGGCGGGATACCCGCGAGGACGAGGCGGCGCATGTGTTCCAGACGGGCTAGATCGGCTGCCGTGTAGCGGCGGTGGGATCCAGCGCGGTGTTCGCTCGGGCCGAGGCCGTAGCGGCGATCCCAGGTGCGCAAGGTGGCCGGAGCGACGCCCAGCCGGCGGGCCACGGCGGCCACGGTGAGTCCGGGGGTGGTCGGCTGACTCGTGGCGGTGGCCGGCGCCTCGTTCGACGGAGCCGAACCCTCTAAGTCGCTAACCACGCTTGCATTGTGGGGCGCATGCCCCCATCCCGCATCCGCAGAGGCGCGGGATCGACCAGCTTGAACCGATGCAAGTCGCGTGATGGACGCCACAGAGCGTTTCAGAGTTTGTTCATCTCGGCATATTGACTCACCTCTGACGCGATTGCTATCGTTGCAGCACCTACTCGGAAGGGGTTCTCATGGCAGACGTTTCACGGCTTCCCGGCCCGAATGCCGACATTTGGGACTGGCAGTTACTCGGCGCCTGTCGCGGCGAGGACCCCGGTGTGTTCTTCCACCCCGAGGGCGAGCGCGGCCCGGCCCGAGCCGCCCGCGAAGCAGCCGCCAAGGCGATCTGCGCCCAGTGCCCCGTCATCAACGAGTGCGCCTCGCACGCCCTCGAGGTCCGCGAGCCCTACGGGGTCTGGGGCGGGCTGTCCGAGGATGACCGCGAGGCCGTCTACGCCGGCCGCAAGCGGCTACCGCTGGCGGTCTGACCCCACGATCCTTCCTCCTTCCCTCCTCAAGCAGAAAGGGCGCCGGCTTTCGCCGGCGCCCTTTCTGATGTCGGGATGAACCCGAGCAATCGCTAGTGGGAGTGCCCGTGGTGGGCGTGACCGTGGCCGGCCTCGTCCTCTTCCTCCTCGGGCTTCTCGACGACCAGCGCTTCGGTCGTCAGCAGCATCGCCGCGATGGAAGCCGCGTTCTCCAGCGCCGAGCGGGTGACCTTCACCGGGTCGATCACGCCCTGGGCGATGAGGTCGCCGTATTCCCCGGTGGCGGCGTTGAGGCCGTGTCCGGCGGGCATCTCGGCCACCTTCGAGACCACGACGTAGCCGCGCTCCCCGGCGTTCTCCGCGATCCAGCGCAGCGGCTCGGCGGCTGCGCGTCGCACGATCCCCACGCCCGTTGCTTCATCCCCGGTAAGGCCGAGGTTGTCGTCGAGCACGGTGGCCGCTTGGACGAGCGCCGTTCCGCCGCCGGAGACGATGCCTTCCTCGATCGCGGCGCGGGTTGCCGAGACCGCATCCTCGATGCGGTGCTTCTTCTCCTTGAGTTCGACCTCGGTATGGCCACCGACCCGGATGACGACGACGCCACCGGCGAGCTTGGCCAAACGCTCCTGGAGCTTCTCGCGATCCCAGTCCGAATCGGAGTTCTCGATCTCGCGCTTGATCTGCGCCACCCGGTCCTCGACCGCCGAGTGCTCGCCCCCGCCGTCGACGATGGTGGTGTTGTCCTTGGTCACGACTACGCGGCGGGCGGTGCCGAGCACCTCGATGCCGACCTGGTCGAGCTTGAGACCGATCTCGGGGGAGACGACCTGCGCGCCGGTCAGGATCGCGATGTCCTGCAAGATCGCCTTGCGTCGATCACCGAAGGCGGGTGCCTTGACCGCGCAGGAGGTGAAGGTTCCCCGGATGCGGTTCACCACGAGCGTGGAGAGCGCTTCGCCCTCGACGTCCTCGGCGATGATCAACAGCGGCTTGCCGGCCTCGACCACCTTCTCGAGCAGCGGCAGGATCTCGTTGACCGCGGCGATCTTGCCCTGCACCAGCAGGATGCGGGCGTCTTCGAGGACGGCTTCCATGCGGTCGGCGTCGGTCACGAAGTACGGCGAGATGTATCCCTTGTCGAACTGCATGCCTTCGGTGAAGTCCATCTCCATCGCGGTGGTGCTGGACTCCTCGACCGAGATGACACCGTCCTTGCCGACCTTGTCGAAAGCGTCGGCGATGAGGCCACCGATCTCCGCATCCTGGCTGGAGATCGTCGCGACGTTGGCGATCTCCGCCTTGCCGTCGACATCGCGGGCGAGCTCGACGAGCTTGTCGGTCATGGTGGCAACGGCACGATCGATGCCGCGCTTGAGCGACATCGGGTTCGCTCCAGCGGTCACCTGCTTCAACCCGTCGTGCACCATCGCCTGCGCCAGGACGGTCGCGGTGGTGGTGCCGTCACCGGCGATGTCATTGGTCTTGGTGGCGACTTCCTTGGCCAACTGCGCGCCGAGGTTCTCGTAGGGATCTTCCATCTCGACTTCGCGTGCGATGGTGACGCCGTCGTTGGTGATGGTGGGGGCGCCCCACTTCTTGTCGATGACGACGTTGCGGCCCTTGGGGCCGAGGGTGACGCGGACGGCGTCGGCGAGCGCGTCGACGCCTCGCTCGAGGCTGCGTCGGGCTTGCTCGTCGAACTCAAGAATCTTGGACATGTTCTTCCTTGGTCAGTGGGGTGGAATTAGGCGGGCGACGAACGTGAAGCCCCGGCCCCGCGCGGGGACCGGGGCTTCACGACTTCGTTTTCGCGTCAAGTAGCGAGGACGTGCCTACTTCTCGACGACCGCGAGCACGTCGCGCGCCGAGAGGATGAGGTAGTCCTCGTTGTCGTACTTCACTTCGGTGCCGCCGTACTTGCTGTAGATGACGACGTCACCGACCTTGATATCGAGCGGGACACGCTTCTCACCGTCGTCGTCGAACCGACCGGGACCGACAGCGAGGACCTTGCCCTCCTGCGGCTTCTCCTTGGCGGTATCGGGAATGACGAGGCCAGAGGCAGTGGTCTGCTCGGCTTCTAGGGTCTGGACCAGGATCCGGTCCTCGAGGGGCTTGATGGAGACCGACACGGTTGCATCCTCCGGATGAGTCGGCGGCCGCCCGGGTGGGCGGGAAACGGCTAGGACTGTTGGCAGTCTCACGGGGAGAGTGCCAGCGCAAACAGTACGCCGGGCTTAGCACTCTGTCAATTCGAGTGCTAGGCGCGGCGCTGCTGGCACGATCCGCAGCGTGGACGACGCCCTTGTCAGCCTGGCCCGGGACTTCTCCCCGCACGAGCGCTGGGAACTCATCTCGCCTGCGCCGGAGCCCGATCCGGATCCATTGCGGGCGATCGAGCAGTTGCGCCGGGCGCATCCGGATTGGAGCGCGGACTTCGCCGCGGCCGTCGCCACGCAACGAGAGCTCGGCCATCGAGCACGGGCGGGCGGCAGCATCCCCCCGGGACCCTGGCTGCTCACTAGGACCGGAGCCCAGCAATCCACCCACCTGGCCGTGGCCACCCGGCGCGCCCGCCACCTCGCCGCCGCTGGCGCGGCTTCGGTAGTCGACGTCACCGCGGGCTTGGGCGTCGATGCCTGGGCCTGCGCGGCGGCCGGGATGCAGGTGCTGGCCATCGAGCGGGATCCGCTCACCGCCGAGTTGTGCCGCGCCAACGTTCCCGAGGCGACGATCGTGAACGCCGATGCCACCGAGATCGACTTCCCGGCACTTCCGGAACTTGCGCAACTGCCCGAGCCGGTCTGCTGGCTGGTGGACCCGGCGCGACGGGGCACGGCCCAGCGGATCGACGGCACGCGAGCGGCGCCCGAGCGCGACCCGGATCGCTGGTCCCCGCCGTGGTCCTTCGTCGAAGGCTTGCGCACCGAGCACGCGTGGGTCGCGGCGAAGGCGCCGGGTGGCTTCACTCCAGCACCGCACTGGTCCGCGGAGTGGGTCGGCATCGGGGACTACGTGGTCGAGTGCGCCGTGTACTCCCTACCGATGGCTGCCCTGCAGCATCACCGGCAAGCCACGTTGCTCGAGGGTTTCGACGACGGCACCGATCTGACCTTCCCCGTCGACGACGACGCCGCTGCTCCCGTCGGCCCATTGGCGCAGTTCGTGGGCGAACCCCATCCGGTCTTCCACCGGGCACTGCCCGCGCTGTGCGCAGCCGGTGCTAGTCGCGTATCGGCCTCGAGCAACTGGATCACCTCAGGCGAGCCGAACATCCCCGGGGTGCGTTGGTTCCGGATCCTCGACACCGCACCAGCGAAGGGCCTGCGGGCTCTCACCCGCGATCGCGGGATCGAATCGGTCGCGATCAAATCCCGTGAGTCCACGGCTCCACTTGGCACGTGGCGCGCTCGTATCGGGCTTCCCGATGGCAACCGCTACGCCGTGATCATCGCGCGCGAATTGCCCGAGGTGATCCTCGCCGAACGCAACTAGCCGACCTACTTGAGCTTGGGAAGGTACGCGGCGAGGTCCGCTGGCCGAAGGCCGGCCTTGCGCGCTACCCGCAAAGCGGTGCGCAAGTCCTTCTCCAAGTCGGGGCCGAAGTGCAAGAGCATGATCGAGCCCGGCCGCAGGCGACCATCCCGGTACGAGACACGACCGTCCTCGATAACGGTGTCCCACATGACTATCCGTTCGATCCCGCATCGACGGGCCACGGCCCGCACCCGCGGACTATCCGCTGCGGAACCGTACGGAGGACGCATCATCCACGGAGTGCTACCGAAGTCGCGCCTGAGTTTGCGTTGCGTGTAGCACAACTCGTGATCGAGGTCGGTCGATAGCAGGGAGAAGGATGCGTGGGTGGCACTGTGGTTTTGGATCGACCCTCGACCCGACACCCGCTCGAAGTAGCGCGCTCGATCCTTCACCGTCCAGGCGGTCAGGAAACTGGTGACGGGGATGCGTCGCTTCTCCACCAGACGCCGCGCTGCCAGATCCTTGTGGATGCCGTCGTCGATCGTGATGAAGACGACGGGCTCCTTAGTCTTGACGCGGTAGATAGGTCGCAAAGTGGGGATGGTCGTGTAGCCACTGGGTGTCCCCGATGCCCGCAGGCCGTTGGTCGGGCCGGAATCGGCTCCGGTGGCGCCGTTCGCAGGGGCGACGAGCGAAACCGCGAGAACCGCGGCGATACCGGCTGCCAGCCACGCTCGCATGTGCACACTCCAAGGTCAGGGGAAGTCGACCCGGAGGTCGTGACCGTGCGGTTAAGTCTACGCCCACTCGATGGAGCCTGGATAGCTCCGGATCAATCCCCGATGAGCACTCGGTGAACATCGAACGTGGACGTGGCCGGGAATCCCGGTTCCGTCGGCGCGGCCTGTTGCCGGATCAGTCGGGCACCGAGGGCGGCGACCATCGCGCCGTTATCGGTGCACAGATCCGCACGCGGGACCCGAAGGTGGATGCCGGCCGCATCCGCACGATCTTGCGCCAGGGCTCGCAAACGGGAGTTGGCCGCGACTCCGCCCCCGAGCACGAGATGGTCGACCCCGTGATCCCGGCATGCTGCTATCGCCTTGCGGGTCAGGACGTCGGCCACCGCTTCCTGGAAGCTCGCCGCGACGTCGGCGGGATCGATGCGCTGCTCGCGCACCACCCGGGAGACCGCCGTCTTCAGGCCGGAGAAGGAGAAGTCGTACCGGTGATCGGGATCGTGCGCGAGGGCCCGGGGGAACGCCACGGCGTCGGGGCGTCCGAGTTCGGCCGCCCGGTCGATGTGCGGACCACCGGGGAACGGCAACCCGATCAGCCGTGCCACCTTGTCGAAGGCTTCGCCGGCGGCATCGTCCAACGTGCTGCCCAGCGGCTCCACCTTCGAGCCACTCATCAGCAGTAGGGAGGAATGGCCACCGGAGACCAAGAGCGCGATCAGCGGGTCGGGCAGTTCCCCATGTTGGAGTTCGTCGACGGCCACATGCGCCGCCAGGTGATTCACCCCGTATACGTCCACGCCCAGGCCCGCAGCGAGACCTTTCGCGGCCGAGACTCCAACGAGTAGTGAACCGACGAGCCCCGGGCCGGCGGTGACAGCGATCGCATCGATATCCCGTAGCGAGACACCGGCCACCGCGCATGCCTCGTCGATGACCGGACCGATGGCATCGACGTGCGCTCGGCTCGCTACTTCGGGGACCACGCCACCGAACCTGGCTTGCTCCTCGATGCTCGTCGACAGGACGTTGGCGGCGAGGTCACGGCCGATGACGACGCCCACACCGGTCTCATCGCACGAGGTCTCGATGCCCAACACGACCGCACTCATGGGGTCTCCAGGGGTCGACGCCGCCAGATGAGTGCATCCCCACCATCGGGGTAGTACTTGCTGCGCCTGCTCAGTGGCTCGAAGCCATGCCGTTCGTACAAGCCCATGGCGGCTGCGTTGTCCGCCCGCACCTCCAGCATCATGGAAGTGGCGCCCGCTGCGGCAGCGCCGGCTACCAAGCCTTCGAGCAGTCGATCGGCGATCCCGGTACCGCGATGCTGTGGGTCGACGGCCACGGTCTGGATGTCGCTTTGCGGGGCTAGGACGAAAGCACCGGCGTAACCGACGATCGAGGTGCCCTGCTCTGCGACCAGGTAGGTGCGCGTGGGTTGGGCCAGTTCGTGCCAGAACTGCTCGAGGCTCCACGACTCCCCCTCGAACGCACAGAAGCACTGCTCCTCGAGTCGGTGGACCGCCGGGATGTCCCACCAGCGCATCGGGCGGATCTCGCAGAGCTCGTGCTTCTCGCGGCTATCGGTCACGGTGCCGCGAGCCCGGCGATCGTGATGTCCGGCTGTCGCAAGTACAGCGGGGTCGGTAGGAACAGCGGGCCGGGGCCCAGTGCGAAGGTCGATGCGTCGCTGCCATGCACCGCAAGTTCATCGTCTACTGGTTGCGGAACGCAGCCGTCGTCGATGAAGCCGGCTACGCGCACGGCCGCGGCGGCCGGGTCGATCTCCACGTCGCGATGGACGGGATCGGGTAGGTCGTCGGCGCTGACCACCGGTCCCCACACGCGCTCGAGGTGACCGTCGAGTCGGTATCGCGCGGTGTAGTTCTCCTTGCGCCTGGCGTCCGTCGCGACGGTGAACTCCATCGGTTCGCTACCTGCGAGGGAATCGGCGACCTGCCAGGCCCGAACATCCAGCGAGCACACCCCCAGGATCGGGACACCCCACGCCCGCGCCAGCCCGATACCGAAGGCGATGCCGACCCGGAGCCCGGAGTAGGGCCCGGGTCCGATTCCCACCGCCACCGCGCGCACCGGTGGCGCACCGACTAGGGCCGGTGCGATCGCACTGGCGAACAGCGTGTCGATCTCCTCCGCATGACGACGAGCCCCCTCGGCACGCGCGCGGACTCGGGGACCGGTGGCATCACCTAGCCCGAGGACCGTGACGGCACTGGAGGTGTCGACCGCGAGGATCATGCGGCCGCCTCCAACAGCGATAGCAGGCGAGCGGAGCGAGGACCGGCGGTCGTGAACTCCAGCACCCGACCGGGACCCTCTTCACGGAACCGGATCCGCAGATGGTCCTCGGGCAAGGCTGCTGCGATGCGATCTCCCCACTCGATGACCGTCACCCCGCGCTCGAGGTCGATGTCGAGGTCGTCCCACTCGGCGAGACTGGAGATCCGGTAGGCATCGATATGGGCGAGTTCGACGCCTGAGCCGCGGTGTTCCCGCGCGACGACGAAGGTCGGACTCGTGACCGGTTCCACCACACCCAACCCCGCGCCTAACCCTTGGGTGAAGGTCGTCTTGCCGGCGCCGAGATCACCCTCGAGCACCAGGACATCCCCGGCGCGCGCGAGGGAACCCAGCAGCCGACCGAGATCCCGGGTCTGATCGGCGTCGCGCGTGTGCACGATCACGCGGCACCCTGCTCGGATCGAAGACCGCGACGCACCCTCTCGATGAGCCCGACGATCAGGCCGTTCACCTCTTCGGGCCGCTCGAGCATCACCATGTGCCCGGCATCGCCGAGCAGGGCGTACTCGGCCCCCGGGATGTGTTCGACGATGTCCTCGCTCAATGCCGGCGGCGTGAGTCGATCCTTCTCCCCGGCGATGACGAGGACCTCGGCCCGCTGCAGCACCGGGAGCATGTCGTGCTTGTCGTGTTCGTGCAGCGCGGGCAAGAACTCGGCGACGACCTCCAGGCTCGTTCCGGCCAGCATGCGCGCGACGAAGCGACCAACGTGATCGGAGGTCGGGGAGCCGAAGGAGTACAACCGGGTGAGCAGCAGCCCGAAGTCGCTTTCGTCCCACCCGTCGATGAGGTTCGACCGCTTCGCCAAGGTGGCCGCGATCGGCGGTGCCACGCTTTGCACGAACCGACCCAGGGGTCGGGGGAAGCCGAGGGAACCGGCGGCTACGTCCCCGGCGGTCGTCGCGATCAGGCCGATACCGCGGATACGTCCACCGATTTCCTCGGGATGCGCCTCGCAGTAGGCCATGACGGTCATGCCACCCATGGAGTGCCCGAGCAAGATGACCGGACCGGTCGGCGCCACGGCCTCGAGGACGGCGGCGAGATCGAGACCCAGTTGATCGATGTGGTGCGATTCGTAGTCGGCGCGACTGGAACGACCATGGCTGCGCTGGTCGTAGAAGACCAACCGCGCCTTGCCCCGAAGTGCCTTGCGCTGGAAGTGCCAGGAGTCCTGGTTGAGGGCGTAGCCGTGGGCGAAGACGACGGTCAGATCCGCGTACTGCGGATCCGGCGGTTCATCCACTTCCACATGCAACCGAGTCCCGTCTTCGGTCAGCAGTTCACGTTGCTCCCCACGCAGGGTGCCCAACTCGTCGGCCTCACTGGAGGCATCGGGCAATGCCGTGCGACGGATCAATGCCCGCTCGGCGAGCACACCGACCGCCGCTCCGGCCGCGAGCACCCCCGCTGCAGCCACTCCCCGGCCGGCTACGCGTACCGCTGACGTCAGGTCCATTCGTCCTATTGTCCCGCGGGCTGTGTTCGTGGGGTGAACTGGCGTGGCACGCGTCCACCGATCCGGGTCACGATCTCGTAGCCGATGGTGTCCAGACGCCGGGCCCAGTCATCCGCGGTCGGTATCTGCGATGCGCCATCAGGGAAGCCGCCGAAGAGTCGCACCGGATCGCCCGGACGCTCCTTCGCATCGGGGCCGAGGTCCACCACGAACTGGTCCATCGCGACCCGACCGATGATCGGGCAGCGCCGTTCCCCCACGACGACGTCCACCTTGTTGCCGGCGCTGCGCGGGATGCCGTCGGCGTAGCCGAGGGGCACGAGGCCCATGGTGGTGTCCGTGGGTGCCTGCCAGGTATTGCCGTAGGACACCCACGCGCCTGCGGGCAACTCCTTGACGTGGGCGAGCCTCGCCTGCAATCCCATGGCCGGCCTCAGTCCCAGATCGCGGGCACTACCCAGCCCCTCCCCCGGGGTCAATCCGTACAGCGCGATGCCGGATCGCACCATGTCGAATGCCAGGTCCGGCCTGCTCAAAGCTGCGGCGCTGTTGGCCAGATGACGCAACTGCGGTTGCACACCCACCGCCGCGGCCTCGCCGAGCGCGGCGGTGAAGGCCTCCACTTGGGCTTGGGTGCGCTGTTCGCCGGGGATGTCCGCGCTGCCCAGGTGCGACCAGATCGCCACGACCTCCACGTATCCGTCGTCTTGCGCGGTGCGCACCTGCTGCATCAACTCAGGCCACGCAGCCGCCGAGGCACCGTTGCGCGAGAGCCCGGTGTCGATCTTCAGGTGCACGCGGGCGGTGCGGCCGACCTGCTTGGCGGCCTCGCGGACTTCGGACAACGCCCATCCATCGGAGACGGACAAGTCCACGTCGGAGGCGACGCAATCCAGTACGCCGGGATCGCCGGGCGCCCACAGCCAGGCGAGGATGCGCCCGCGGTCGCC
>CAJXNV010000038.1 GCA_913057155.1 uncultured Actinomycetes bacterium
GGATGTGAACGGTATCCAATGCCGGTGAACGGCGCATGGCAGGCTGATGGCCGTGCAGGCTGACACGCCGATCGGTCGCTGGGGTGCAGGCGGTGGCGGGCTCGACGCCCGCACCCGCGCCTTCGCCGAAGCCATGCTGGGCCCACCGGAGATGGCGCCGGCGCCGATGCTGCGCGAGGTGAGCCCGTCTCGGACACCGGAGAGCGGGTGGTCGCGCATCGCGCCCGAGGTGGGCATCGAGACCGACGATGCGATCCGCGCTCGCCACTCTCGCGGGATGTCCTACCTGGACCTGTTGGCCTGGCGCGATGACGACGGCCCGCTGCCGGCCGTGGACGCAGTCGCCTTCCCCACCGATCACGATCAAGCACTCGCGCTGGTGCAGGGCTGCGCGCGCGAAGGCGTCGTCGTCGTTCCCGTCGGGGGAGGAACATCGGTAACCGGAGGCATCGACGCGCGCTCGGGGGACTCGGCGAAGCCCGAGCCATCAGACCAGCGCCCGGTGCTCGCGGTGTCCCTAGCTCGCATGGATGCGCTGGTGGACATCGACCGGCACTCCCGCATCGCGACGGTGCAGGCCGGAATCACCGGCCCGCAGTTGGAGAAGGCGCTCGATGGCTTCACCCTCGGTCACTTCCCGCAATCCTGGGAGCGGGCGTCGATCGGCGGTTTCATCGCGGCGCGATCATCGGGGCAAGCCTCCGGTGGCTACGGCCGGATCGAGGACATGCTCATCGCAGCGACCCTGGCCACCCCCGTGGGAACCTGGGAGGTGGGCGGCTATCCGGCCGCCTCCATCGGGCCGGATCTACGTCACGTGGTGCTCGGTAGCGAAGGCACGCTCGGTGTCATCACCTCCGCGCAGGTGCGCGTTCGCCCGGAGCCGTCGGTGAAGGAATACGCCGCCGCGCTCCTGCCGTTGCGTGCAGGGGACGGGGATTTCGCTTTGGCAAGCGACCTCGCCTGCGCACTGACGCGATCACCGTTGCGCCCCACCGTGCTTCGGGTCTCGGACGCCGCGGAGACCAGTGCGTTGTTGTCCATGAGCGCACCGACGGGCATCGCGGGTTCGCTATTCGATGCCTACGTGCGTGCCCGTCGGGCGCTACCCGGCGCACTGGTGATCTTGGGGTGGGAAGGCGACGACGCCGGCACCGTCGCAGCAGCCCGGGCGTTCGCGCGCTCGGTGGTGGGCGATGCCGGTGGCGTGTGGCTCGGTGGCAAGCCCGGTCGATCCTGGGAGCGCGGACGATTCGGCGGGCCGTACCTGCGCGATGAGTTGATGGACTCCGGCTATCTGGTCGAGACGTTCGAGACCGCGGTGCGCTGGTCCGAACTTCCCGGCCTGCACGCGCGGCTTCGCGAAAGTGCACAACGCGCCCTCGGGGAACGCAGTTACGTGATGGCGCACATCTCGCACACCTACGAAACCGGCGCCTCGGTGTATTTCACCGTGCTGGCGGGCGGCTGGTCCGATCCACGGGTAGCAGCCGAGCGCTGGAGGGCGGCGAAGTCGACGATCACCACGGAATTGGTCGATGCAGGGGGAGCGTTGAGCCACCACCACGGCATCGGACGCGATCACGCTCCGTGGCTCGGTGAGCAGATCGGGCCGGTCGGGTCGGCGGTCATCGAAGGCATCCGCGCCGCCGTGGATCCCGACGCGGTGATGAATCCGGCCGTGCTTCGGGCGGCGCCATGAGCACCGAGGCGAGCAAGGAAGCCGGCATCTTGCGCGGACTCGCCTTGTTCGGTGCGGCTTGGCAGTTGTTGTGGTTGATCAGCGAATCGGGATTGCGCACCTTCATCGGTGAACGGCCGACGAGTTGGCCGGTGCTGCTGGTGGCGATCTCCGCGCTCGCCTGGCTGGCGTTGTGGCCGTCGATGTTCGGGAAGTGGCGTAGCGAACGGCGGCTGCGCATCGCGCATTGGATCATCGTCGTGAGTTTGTTCACCGCGGGGCTGGGATTCATCGTCGATCCGACGGCGGTGGGTATCGACGGCTGGTTCGTCGGAGCATCGGTGGTGAACCTCGCGGCTGGCCTAGCCGGCCTGTACCTACCCCGGCGCTCGGGTGTTGCCGTGGTCGCGGCGATCGTGGTGAGCGAGGCGATCGTTGTCGTCGTCGTGCATCAACGCGGGCTCGACGCCGAGCCGATCTCGGTGGATCTGATCTACCCGCTGTACGCCCTGGCGCTGGGCCTAGCCAGTGTCGCGAGCCGGTATGCACTGTTGACGTCAGCGCGCGTCGAGGACGCATCGAGCAGCACCCTGGAATACGAGCAGCGCGCCCGCTTCAGTGCCGAGCAGGTGGATGCTTCGGTGAGCGTGGCGGAGACACGCCTGCATGAGACCGTGCTGAACACCCTGACCGCCATCAGCCGCGGCGGACTGAGCAACGACCAGCGCACGGGGGTTCGGATGCGCGAGCGGGCCGCGGAGTCCGCCGAAGTCCTGCAGCGACTATCCCTCGGTGCCGATGTCTCCGGTGAGTGGACCGGCGATATCGCCATCGATGCCGGTAGTGCGATCGATGATCTGAGATCGACCGGCGTGCATGTGGATGTCATCGGGATGCTCGCGCCGGGGCTCGATCCTTCCGATGCGGACTACCGGGCCATGGGATGGGCGGTTCGCGAAGTGTTGTCGAACATCTCCCGGCATGCTCGAGCGGAATCGGTTCGCATCGAAGGCGATGTGCTCGATGGCGCACTCTTCGACGGGGGCGGGCGAAGTACCTGGCGCGTGCACATCACCGACGACGGCCGGGGATTCGACGACACCGAGCCCGGTTTCGGTCTTCGCTCGGTGGTGCTCGACGGGTTGGAGCGGGCAGGTGGTCGCGCGCGTATCGCCAGCACGCCCGGTGCGGGAACGCAGGTCCTGCTCGAGTTGCCGGTTCGCCCGCCGCAGGATCGGCTCGCAGCAAGCGATGCCGATTACCCCGCAGGTCCGTTCCCGGCGATCGGACTGCCGGTGCTTATCGCCTTCGGTGCCTTCACGGTCTTCGTGGTCGGAGCTACCTGGCAGTTCGTGCAGGTGCCGGCGGCGAACCTGGCGGCGCTGACCGTCCTTGCTGTGGTGGCCGGGATCTTGCTGGTCGCGCTGACATCGCGCCGCTACGCGTTCGCGCCGTGGTGGATCGGGGTGGTCGTGTTGGTCGGGGTTCCGGTGATGGCCCGAATCGAGATCCTCGCGCAGGCCACCCGAAGCCCCACCGGGGATTGGTCCTCCGAGGCCGGGGCGGCACTGCTGTTCATCGTGGTGGCCACCGGCCCATGGTGGCTCGGACCGTTGGCCGTCGTCTCGTGGTTGGTAGCCCAAGAGGGGGCCATCGGCGAACTCATCCAGCCGGGAACGATCGTGATCGTCGTCGCGGCCATCTTGGGGTGGACGCTGCGACGCACGGATACGCGCACGAGGCGTTTGCAGGCCGATGCCCAGCGAGAACGGCAGGCGCTCGCTGCCAGTCGGCAGCGCTTGAGCGAAGCCGGCCATCGGTACGCGGCAGTGGACTCCTCGGCGTTGATCGCCTTGTTGCGCGGGATCGCCCGCGGAGATGTCGACCCGACCGAGCCCGGCGTGCGGGCCGAATGCGCGCGGCAGGAACGGATGATCCGATCGGTGCTGCCGCTGCACCCCGAACGGATCGCATTGCATCGTGACCTCGTGGATATCGCGGTCGCGGCGCGCGAACGCGACATCGACCTTTCGATCAACATCGGCATCGACCTACCGGTGGAAAGCGCCCTGCGTGGTCGTGATGATGCACTCGCGTTGATGGCACTCGGGCGCACGGGAACGAGTGCCCGAGCGAGCACCTCGAGATCGGGTGAGCGATGCGTCTTCCGCCTCGTGGTGACCATCGCGCCGCAGGATGCGCATCTGCTGCCGTCGTCCGCTGAGGTGCTCGACGAGGAGGCTGGACTCGTCGCCTACGAGGAAGTGTGCAGCGGTGTGCACCACGATCACGCCCCCGCGAGCGCGCAGCGGTCTACCCTTGGCTTCCATGGCAGCCGGCGCGACGCCGCAACGGGAGTCTGAGACAGGACCCGGCGGCTCCCTGCTGCGCGTGGGGGTCATCGACGACCACGAGTTGGTGCGCCAGGGCTTGCGGTCCCTGCTCGTGGAATCCGAGGCCACACCAGTGCGGGTCGTGTACTCCGGTCAGGATCCGCGCGAATGCGCGGCGATCGGTGTGGACGTGGCCTTGCTCGATGTGGACCTCGGTCCCGGTTCGCCCGACGTGGATGCATCCGTCTCGCTGCTGGTCGAGACCGGCGCGGCCGTCTTGCTGATCAGCGCATTCGAGGACGCCCGGGCGATCCGGCAGGGCTTGACCGCCGGCGCGCTGGGCTTCGTACCCAAACGGGTGTCCTTCGACACCTTGCAGGAAGCACTGGGCACGGTGGCACGCCAGGAGTTGTACCTGTCGGTGGACCTAGCGGCGATCCTGGCCGCAGCGGTCGAGACCCCGGACCTCAGCCCACGTGAACTCGATGCCCTGCGGCTGTACGCCTCGGGTCTGTCGATGACCGCGGTGGGACGCAAGATGGGCATCTCGCCGCACACCGCGAAGGAGTACCTCGACCGGGTCCGCGCCAAGTACGGGGCCGTCGGCCGCACAGCCCGCACCAGGACCGAGTTGTACGCCGTGGCGCGCTCCGACGGCCTGCTGCCCGACGCCTAGGCGGGCGTTTCTCCGGCATCGATGTCCCCCCATTTGGGGACGCACCAGGCTTTCGATCGTTCCGGATACCGGAAACCATGGGTTGACCGGCGGCCGCGGGGGAGTCGCCGGTTTTTTCTGTCGTAAACCGCCTAGAGCGCGGTGACGAGCCGCACCTGGCGCATGCGCACCTCGCTGGCCGCCCACCCGTCACCGAGGGCGACTTCGCGGTGGGCACCGTCGGCCGCGAAACCAGCCTGATCGACCAAGGTGCGTCGGGCCTCGTCGTCGGGAGCGGTCCAGACGACCAATGTGTGCGCGCCCACCGATCGGGCGTGATCGGCGAGCGCTGCCAACAGCCGCGAGCCGTGTCCGGCGCGGCGATGCGCGGGGGCAACCTCCCAGGCGACGATCTCGGCTTCACCCGCTTCGGCATCGGGATCGCTACTAGGCGCCAGAGCCGCGAAGCCGACCACCTCATCGGCCTCGGTAGCGACCAGGACCCGGTAGCCCGGGCCCGGTGGGGCGATCACCGCGCGAGCCCACTGCATCTGCAGGTCGGATTCGGCCAGGGATTCGAACAACTCCGGTGGCCAACTATCGCCGTAGTCGGCGTGCCAGCACTGCGTTTGCACCTGTGCGATCTGCTCGGCGTCGGCTGCTGTGGCATCGCGGACGAATCCCGTGGATGGCTCCAACACCCTGCCATTGTGCGCAGGCGCGGTGCGGCGTCGTCGGGAGGGTTGTCGTCGGTAGGGTTCTGCGGTGGCTGGAAATCAGGAGATCTCGTTTCGAAGTGACGTCACCGTGGAGTTGGTGCGAGCCAGCGCCCAAGACGCCGACGTCGTCTTCGCCGCGCGGGTGTCCACCGTGGGGGAGTCCAGCGTCGAGGACGTCGATGCCGACGCCGAACGTTCCCGCGGACTGATCCGCTACTTGATGCGCGAACGGCACGGCAGCCCGTTCGAGCACAATTCCATGACCTTCTTCGTGCAGGCGCCCATCTTCGTATGGCGCGAGCACATGCGTCATCGCATCGCGAGCTACAACGAGGAATCCGGCCGTTACCGGGAACTGCAACCGGTGTTCTACGTCCCCGATTCCAGCCGCTCGGTCGTGCAGCAGGGCAAGCCGGGGGCCTACGAATTCCACCCCGGCACCGCCGAGCAGTACGAGGTGATCGACTCCGCCGTTCGGGAATCCTGCACGGTGGCCTATCGCGAATACCAGCGGATGCTCGATGCCGGCATCGCCCGCGAAGTGGCGCGGATGGTGCTGCCGGTCACCATCTATTCCAGCGCCTACGTCACGATGAACGCGCGGGCCCTGATGAACTTCCTGTCCTTGCGCCGCAAGAGCGAGGACGCCACCTACCCGTCCTATCCGCAGCGGGAGATCGAGATGGTGGCGGAGGCCTACGAGGAGCAATTCGCCCAGTTGATGCCGATCACCTACGAGGCGTTCGTGGCAGCCGGCCGGGTAGCACCGTGAGAGCGCTAGCCTGATCGCCATGCCTGGCGCACCGTCCTCCTCTACGTCCTCCTCCAGCACGCCCGAATCCGCTCGTCCCACGCCGTTCGGCGTGATGCTCACGGCGATGATCACACCGTTCCACTCGGATGGATCGCAAGATCTCGACGGTGCGCAAGAGTTGGCGACCTACCTGGTCGACGAATTGCAGCACGACGGCCTCGTGGTGAACGGCACCACCGGTGAGTCGGCGACCAAGACCGATGCCGAGGACCGTGATCTCGTCGCCGCGGTCGTGGAGGCGGTAGGCGATCGCGCATGGGTGGTCGCCGGGGTAGGCACCAACGACACCGCGCACTCGATCACCAGCGCGCGTGCCGCCGAGGGCGCCGGCGCGCACGGCTTGATGGCCGTCGCCCCGTACTACAACCGTCCACCGCAGACGGGGCTGGTGGCGCACTTCCACGCGATCGCCGATGCCACCGAGTTGCCCCTGCTCACCTACGACATCCCCAAACGCACCGGGGTCGCGATCGAGACCGAGACCTTGGTGCGCATCGCCGAGCATCCGCGGGTCGTGGCGAACAAGGACGCCAAGGGTGACCTCGATGCCACCCAGTGGGCGCTGGCGCGAACCGACATCGGTTGGTACTGCGGCGATGACATCTTGAATCTGCCCATGTTGACCCTCGGGGCTTCCGGGATGATCTCGGTGGTGGGGCATGTCGTCGGAGACCGCCTCAAGCAGATGGCCCAAGCGGTGGCGGCCGGTGATCTGGCCACAGCGCGCGCGATCAACACCGAACTGCTCCCGGTCTACACCGGCATGTTCCGCACCCAGGGCGTGATCTTGACCAAGGCGGCGCTGCGCATGCAAGGACTGCCATCCGGTCCGTTGCGGCTGCCGCTGGTGGAGGCCACCGAGGAACAGCAGGACCACCTCCGCGTGGACCTCGCCGCCGGCGGAGTCCGTGGCTTCGGCGGCGCGGCCTAGTGCACCACGACAACATCCCAGCGCCCGCCGCGCTCGCTCCCGGCGCGCTGCGCATCCTGCCGATCGGCGGTCTCGGCGAGATCGGTCGCAATATGGCCGTCTTCGAATTCGACGGCTCGCTGCTGATCGTGGACTGCGGGGTGTTGTTCCCGGAGGAATCCCAGCCCGGCGTGGACCTGATCCTGCCGGATTTCTCCCCGATCGCCGACCGTCTCGAGGACGTGGCCGCGATCGTGCTGACGCACGGCCATGAAGACCACATCGGGGCCGTGCCCTATCTGCTTCGGATGCGTCCGGAGATCCCGGTGTACGGATCCAAGCTCACCTTGGCCTTCCTGCGGGCCAAGCTCACCGAGCACCGCATCTCCTCGGAACTGCGTGAAGTGGTCGATCGGGAGAAGGTCGAGGTCGGGCCATTCGGCATCGAGTTCCTCGCGGTGAACCATTCGATCCCCGACGCCATGGCCGTTGCCATCACCACACCGGCCGGTCGCGTGCTGCACACGGGCGATTTCAAGGTCGACCAGCTACCGCTCGATGGGCGCGTAACGGACTTGAACTCCTTCGCCCGGCTCGGCGACGAAGGCATCGACATCCTCATGGTCGACAGCACCAACGCCGAGGTACCCGGATTCATCCCCAGCGAGACGGACATCATGCCCGTGCTGGACTCGGTATTCGCCAAGGCGCGAGGACGGGTGATCGTGGCGTCCTTCGCCTCGCACGTGCACCGCATCCAGCAGATCATCGACATGGCCGTCGAGCACAAGCGCAAGATCGCCTTCGTCGGTCGCTCCATGGTGCGCAACATGACGATCGCGCGGGACCTCGGCTACCTGCGCATTCCCGAAGGAACGCTTGTCTCCTCCGATGATCTGGCCGATCTGCCCGACGATCGGGCGGTGTTGATCTGCACGGGATCCCAGGGCGAGCCCATGGCGGTGCTCTCGCGCATCGCGAACCGCGACCACGCGATCTCCGTGGGGCCCTCCGACACCGTCGTGTTGGCGTCGTCGTTGATCCCGGGGAACGAGACCGCGGTCAACCGGGTGATCAACGGACTCACCCGCCTTGGAGCCAACGTCGTCCATAAGGGAAATGCGCTGGTGCACGTCTCCGGCCACGCCTCGGCGGGGGAGTTGCGTTTCGTCTACAACATCACCAAGCCCCGGTACGTGCTGCCGGTGCACGGGGAATGGCGGCACCTGTTGGCCAACGCGCGGGTGGCCGAGAGCGTCGGCATCCCGGATAAGCGGATCCTGCTGATCGACGACGGCGTCAGCGTCGACCTCGATCAGGAGCGGGCCGTCGTCAGCGGCTACACCCCGGTGGGCTTCGTCTACGTCGATGGCTCGAGCATCGGTGATCTGACCGAGGCGGCGCTGAAGGACCGGCGGGTGCTCGGCGAGGAGGGCTTCATCTCGATCATCGCGGTGGTCGACACCGTGGCCGGCACGGTGGTCGCCGGACCGGAGATCCACGAGCGCGGCTTCGGACCCGAGGTGCTCGCCGAGGGCGTTGACGAGGTCGCCGCCGCTGCGCGGGAAGCCCTCGAGGCGGCGCTGGCCGATGGCATCGAGGACGTCCACGATCTGCAGCAGCGCATCCGTCGGGTGGTGGGGCGATGGGTGAACGCCACGCACCGCCGCCGGCCGATGATCGTCCCCGTCGTCGTCGAAGCCTGACCCAACCCCTCCCTATCCCCGATGCGGCGGCACTCGTCGGGGGTCCTCGTCGGCGTGTCGGCCCGACGAGTGACGCCGCAACGGGGGAGGGGTGTGGGGAGGGGTGCCGAGAGCATGGGGTGCGTGTTGCGCGTGTGACTACCGGGAATCCTGAGGCAACCCCGCTAGCCTTCCCGCCATGGCGTCTCGTACGTCCGCTTCCCCACGTACGTCCCGTGCGCGCTCGGCAAGCGGCTCACCTCGTCCCTCCGCGCGCTCCTCGCGCGCCTCAGGTTCCTCCCGTTCCGCGCGCTCGTCCGCATCCACCCGGTCGCGCCCGCCGGCCCGAGGATCGGCGCGCAAGAAGCCGAGCAACAAGGCCAAGTCGACGAGGAAGGCCCAGCCGGCCAGTAGGCCCCGCAAGCCCGCCCGCCGACCGGCAGCACGGCGCGGGATCCTCGCCCGGGCCTTCACCGCGCTCGGTCGGGGAATCGCAGCCTTGTGGTCATCGCTCGCCCTACTGCTGGGCACCATCGCCCGGGGAATCGGCAAGGGCGCGCGCGATCTCGATCCCGAGCACCGCCGCGATGGGCTCGGGCTGGGCCTGATCGCCGGAGCGGTGATCGTCGCGGCGGCCACCTGGTTCAGCGTCGACGGTTGGTTCATCGCCTGGTCGGCCGGCTTGGCCACCGCGATCTTCGGTGCACTCGCCTGGATCACCCCGCTGTGCCTGTTGGCGCTCGCGTGGCGCTACCTGCGCCATCCCGATCAGAACGCCACGACCGGACGACTGGTGATCGGAACCGCCGCGATCATCGTGGGCGTCGTCGGCATCTGGCACCTGACCCGTGGATCGGCGACACCCTCCGACGGCGCCGATGCCATGAACGCCGGCGGTGGCGTCATCGGATGGATAGCCACCGCACCGATCGTCGCTGCGGTCGGTCCGATCGTGGCCGGCATCGTGCTGGGCATCTTGCTGGTCTTCGGTCTGCTCGTGGTCACCGGAACCTCCGTGCAGGCGCTGCGCGGCTACGTGGTGTCGTGGTGGCAGGGCGTGCGCGGGGCCGCCGCCCTCCTCGTGCCACCGGATCCCCGCGATCTCGAACGCGAGGATGCCGAGGGTGCGCCGGGCAGGGTCGAGGACTCCTCGCGCGACGACGAATACGACGACGACGAATACAACGACGACGACACCCCGCTGGAACTGCCCGGCCATGGGCAGGACCTGATGGAAGACGCGGCCGTCCTAGTGGACCTACGCGATGCCGAGGTGCTGCGCGATACCCCCGAGATCCCGGAGATCCCGCTCGCGGGCGATGAACCCTTCGTCACACCGGTCGGCTACGACGACGAGCGTCCCGCGGCCGGGCTGCTGCTGCCCGGCGACGGTGGTGCTGATGCAGATCCCGCAGCCGCCGTGGATCCGGGTGCCGACACCGACATCATCGCCGCGGTCATCGGTCCCGACGACGACACCACCACCCTCACACCCGTGGTTGACGAGACGCTGGACACGGCCGCGCTCGAGCCCGTTGCAGTCGTCGAGGACGAGCCGGTCATCGATCCCGTGCCGGACGGTTCCCCCACCCAGCTTCCGGTCGTGACGTCCGGTCGGTACCGGCTGCCGAAAGCGGAGTTGCTCAAGGCCGGAGCCGGGCACCGCAAGTCCACCCCGGCGAATGACCAGGTGGTCAAGGCGCTGCGCGAGGTGCTCGAGCAGTTCAACATCGACGCCGAGGTCTCCGGCTTCCTGCGCGGACCGACCGTTACCCGGTACGAGATCGAACTAGGGCCGTCGGTGAAGGTCGAGCGGGTCACCGCGTTGAGCAAGAACATCGCCTACGCCGTGGCGAGCGCCGATGTGCGGATCCTCAGTCCGATCCCCGGCAAGAAGGCGATCGGCATCGAGATCCCGAACACCGACCGCGAACTCGTGGCGGTGGGCGATGTGCTGCGTAGTTCGCCCGCGGCGGCCGATCAACACCCGATGGTCGTTGCACTGGGCAAGGACGTAGAAGGGGAGTTCGTCGTCGCCAATTTGGCGAAGATGCCGCACATCCTGGTAGCGGGAGCCACGGGAGCCGGTAAGTCCAGTTGCATCAATTCGCTGATCACCTCGATCCTGATGCGCTCGACACCCGATGAGGTCCGGATGATCCTCGTCGACCCCAAGCGGGTGGAACTGAGCGTGTACGAGGGGGTGCCGCACCTGATCACCCCGATCATCACCAACCCGAAGAAGGCCGCGGACGCCCTGCAGTGGGTCGTGGCGGAGATGGATCGGCGCTACGACGACCTCGCGCACTTCGGATTCCGGCACGTCGATGACTTCAACGCAGCCGTGCGCGCGGGCAAGGTCAAGCCCCCCGCCGGCAGCCAGCGCGTCCTACGCCCGTATCCGTACCTGCTGGTGATCGTCGATGAGTTGGCCGACTTGATGATGGTTGCTCCGCGCGACGTCGAGGATGCGATCGTGCGCATCACCCAATTGGCGCGGGCCGCCGGCATCCACTTGGTGCTCGCCACGCAACGCCCGAGCGTGGATGTGGTCACCGGTTTGATCAAGGCGAACGTTCCCTCACGGTTGGCCTTCGCGACTTCCTCCCTGGCCGACAGTCGCGTGATCTTGGACCAGCCCGGCGCCGAGAAACTCGTCGGCCAAGGCGACGGGCTGTTCTTGCCGATGGGCGCGAACAAGTCCGTGCGCATCCAAGGCGCTTTCGTCGCCGAAAAGGAGATCCGCACGATCGTGGATCACTGCAAGGAGCAGGTGGACGCGCGCTATCTGCCCGAGGTGACCAGCCCGGCGGCGGCGAAGAAGGAAATCGACGAGGACATCGGCGATGACCTCGATGTGCTGCTCCAAGCGATCGAACTCGTCGTAAGCACGCAATTCGGCTCGACTTCGATGCTGCAGCGCAAGTTACGAGTAGGTTTCGCGAAGGCCGGACGACTGATGGATTTGATGGAATCGCGTGGCGTGGTCGGTCCGAGTGAAGGCTCCAAGGCCCGCGAAGTCCTCGTTAAGCCCGACGATCTGCCCGGGGTCCTCGCGGGCATCCGCGGCGGTTAGGCGCAGATCGCGATCAGCGTCGCTTCAATGTCCAAGCGACATGGGCCTTGTGATCGGCGCCCTGAGGTGAAAGCATGCCCCCAGGACAAAGACTTCACTCAAGGAGCGTTCCCGCACGCGGCGCGGAGGTGACTGTGATCGGACAGCGCCTCGCCGACGCCCGCAGGGCCCAGCGGCTCAGTGTGGAAGACATAGCGATGCGCACCAAATTGCGTCCGATGCTGATCGAAGCCATCGAAGCCGACGATTTCCATCTCTCCGGTGGCGATGCCTACGTGGTGGGCCACCTGCGGATGATCGCCACGGCCGTCGGTGAGGATCCCGATGAGATCGTCGAGGACTACCGCCGCGGCTCCGTTAGCGGCTAGACGGCAGTCCGTAGGCTGACCCGGTGCCCGGGCAGTCAACGAAGCAGCAACGACGGGTAGCGATCCTCACCTTGGGATGCGCTCGTAACGAGGTCGACTCCGAGGAACTCGCCGGTCGGCTCGCCGACGAGGGGTGGACGCTGGTAGCCGACACCGAAGATGCCGACGCCGTCCTGGTGAACACCTGCGGATTCATCGACGCAGCGAAGAAGGAATCCATCGACACCGTCCTCGCTGCCCGTGCATCGGCCGATGAACATGGCCGGTCGCAGGCGGTGGTCGCGGTGGGCTGCCTCGCCGAGCGGTACGGGAACGTGTTGGCCGGTGAACTACCCGAGGCCGACGCCGTCTTGGGTTTCGACGACTACCCCGCGATCGCCACGCGGTTGACGTCGGTCCTCGAAGGTGACATCCCGCAGGCCCACGAGCCGGTCGATCGGCGCACCTTGCTGCCGATCAGCCCGGTGGAACGTCAAGAGCAGCGGGAACGGGCCCGCGAGGGATGGACACCACCGGTGCCCCGGATCCGCCTGGGATCCGGGCCCGTTGCCAGCGTCAAGCTCGCCACCGGGTGCGATAGGCGCTGCACGTTCTG
>CAJXNV010000039.1 GCA_913057155.1 uncultured Actinomycetes bacterium
GAGTTGACGCCGCGTCAATTGCGGATCTTGCATCTGCTCGCCGAGGGAATGACCAATCCCCAGATCGCCGCGCGGATCGGCTTCTCCGATTCGACAGTGCGCCAGGAGACCATGGCCATCTACCGATTCCTCGGCGCCGATGGCCGGCGTGATGCCGTGCACATTGCCGGACTTCGAGGGCTGCTGGCCGAAGACGGCCATGCCACCGCCGCTCCGGTACTGGTCGGAAACCGTCACGCTGCGATGGTGTGATGCGCCTCGTAGGCCTACTGCTGGTGGTGGCTACCCCACTTGCCTTGGCGACTGCGCCAGCAGCCAGCGACGACGCCGTCCTGATCTGCCATCGCACCGATAGTCAGCGCGTGCCCTACGTGCAACTGCTCGTCACCCACGAGCAGGTACTCGGGCCCGGGGGCCATGCCAGCCACGGCGGACCGATCTTCGGTGAGGACGCCGGTAACGTCGAGAGTCCGTGGGGCGACATCATCCCCGCGTTCGAATACGCGACCGGCGATCCGTCGTCACCGAAAGCGCTGTTCCCGGGAACGAATTGGCCGGAGGGCGAAGCCATCTGGCGCGCCGACTGCGTCATTCCGGGGATACCGGATCAGTCGCCGGAGGAGCCTGTGGACCCCGTGGACCCGGGGGAGGTGGATGGCTCCGTTCCCGTGGAAATCGCCGACCCCGGTGCGCTAGCGCTCGAGGAAGAAGCGTCGGTGGAGCCGACCCCATCCGCCGTACCGACGTCGATCCCAGCCGGTGGGGGCGCGGCGGAGGTGATCCGCTGATGCGAACGGTGAAGGCACTCTTGGTACTGGTGACGGGTTTCGCGCTACTTTCCGGCTGCGCGGAGGTCGACTCCAGCTTCGAGACCTCAGGCCCGGTGCGCGAGGCGGTGCCGGCGGAACCCGAGGTGGACCGTCAGATACCTCGGGCGGTGCCGTATGCGAATAGTCAGCAACCAGTCATGTTGCGTATCCCCGCGCTCGACGTTCGCGGTGCAGTGCAGCCGGTAGGCATGACCGATGAGGTGACGATGCAAGTGCCCGCGGATATCGACGTGATCGGCTGGTTCGATCGCAGCGTCGTCCCAGTGGCGCCGCGGGGGAACACGGTCATGGTCGGCCACCGGGATGGTGTCGATGATCCGAACGGGGTGTTTCGTCGGCTGGGGGAACTCGTCCCCGGTGATCGGATACGCCTCGATGACCTGGCTGGACGAGGTATCGAGTACGTGGTCAATGAGGTGGACCTACTTGGCCGCTCGCAGTTCGCCGAGCAAGCGGCGGATCTCTTCGCGACCGACGGACCCCACCGCCTGGTGCTCTTGACCTGCGGTGGTGAGTACGACCGCTCACGCGGGGGCTACCAGGCGAACGTGGTCGTGATCGCAACACGCGCCTGAACGTCTACTGACCGGTGCCCGCCGGCTTTGACCACTCGTCCACCTGTCCGATTCCTCCACGGTTGTCACCTGATTGCACCCCACCATCGCCCACCACCGTGAAGGAGACTTCGGATGTCGCAGCGCTTCGCCATGATCAGTACCTACCCACCCACCCAATGTGGGATCGCAACATTCGCGCGATCGTTGTCATCGGCGATGAATCGCCTGGGTCAAGATGTTCGAATCCTGCGACTTGCAGATGAGGCGAGCGGAGCCGCGGGCCCGATGGTGATCGGCGATCACGGCTCCACGCGCGACATTCCGAGATCGGCACAGGTGCTCAACGGACACGACGCCGTGATCTTGCAGCATGAATTCGGCATCTATCCCGGCGAGGACGGTGAGGGAGTGCTGGACCTCCTGGCCGAGATCACAGTGCCGGTGATCTCGATCCTGCACACGGTCGGCGAGCGCCCCACCTATCGGCAGCGCAGGATCCTGCAGAGTCTGATGTACGCATCCGATGCCGTGGTCGTGCTGTCGAATGCGGCGCTCGATGCCCTGCAACGCACCTACGACGTCCCTTCGGAACGGACTTTAGTTATCCCGCATGGCGCCCCGGATGTTCGTGGTTCCTATCGGCCCGACGGTGTTCGGATGCGTCCTCGAATACTCACCTGGGGACTGTTGAGCGAGGGCAAGGGCATCGAATGGGGCATCACGGCGCTGTCCTTGTTGCGGGATGTCGACCCGATGCCGGATTACTACGTAGTGGGGCAGACACATCCCAAGGTGGCAGCGCGGGATGGGCATCGGTACCGCCATGAACTCGGGGAGATGGCTCGACGGCTCGGGGTCGCCGATCGTGTCCACTTCGTGGACGGGTACCTCGATAACAACGGTTTGACCAAACTGATCACGTCGGCCGATATGTACCTGTTGCCGTACGACACACGAGAGCAGGTCACTTCCGGAGTGTTATCGGAGGCGATGGTGGCCGGTGGTCCGGTGATCGCAACGCACTTCCCGCATGCGGTCGAGATGCTCGGTGATGGCACCGGGATCCTGGTCAAGCACCAAAGCCCTACCGCCATTGCCGAGGCCATTCGTCAACTCATCCGTGAACCCCAGTTGCGGCGGGCGATGCGGGATAAGACCGCTGCGAAGGCATCTTCGTTCCTGTGGCCAGCGGTGGGTTCGACGATGACCTCGTTGACCCACTCCGTGGTGCGCGGTGCCCGCAAGCAGCCCGCTACGCGAATGCTCGATGAGCAGGTGCCGGCATGAACACCGGGCATCTCGCGGCACTCACCGATGGCATCGGACTGTTCGAACACTGCTTGTACGACGAACCCCGCACCGAACACGGTTACTGCGTCGACGATGTCGCCAGAGCCTTGATCGTGCTGCTTCGCGCGGATGACCGCAGCGATGAAGGCCGGCGGCTCACCGAGACCTACAGCAGATTCCTAGCCGATTCCCAACTCCCGGACGGGCGCATCGTCAATCGTCGCGATACTCGAGGTGATTGGCACGGGGTGCCTTCGACCGCGGACCACTGGGGCAGGGCGCTGTGGGCGTGGGGCACAGCGGTGCGCCACAGCCGGGAAACCAACCAGTCCGCTCAGGCCTATGAGCACTTCCGGCTCTCGGCGCGTAGACGTTCGGTGTTCTTGCGCTCGATGGTCTTCGCTTCCCTGGGGGCCAGCCAGGTTCTCGATGTCCTGCCGGGTAATCGCATCGCACTCGCGATCTTGCAGGACACGATCGCGATGTTGCCCAAGGCTCCGGCGGGCAAGTGGGTGTGGCCGGAGGGGCGGCTCACCTACGCCAACGCCTCGGTGGCCGAAGCGATGATGCTTGCCGGCTTCTATACGGAGCGCGATGACATCTTCCGTCAGGGAAGACACGCCTTGGAGTGGTTGTGGCAGTTGCAGAGCGTTGCGGACCGGCTGTCGATGGTTCCCCATCAAGGGTGGTTGCCCGGTGATCGGCTACCGGCATTCGATCAGCAACCGATCGAAGTGGCGGCGTTGGTCGATGCCTGTCAGACCGCATACGACTTCACGAGTGATCCTGGCTGGCTGGAGCGCATGGTCACCGGCCGGCGTTGGTTCGATGGGTGGAACGATCAGAGCATTCCCATGCATGATGCCGAATCCGGCGCCGGCTTCGACGCGCTGACCCTGGATGGTCGCAACGAGAACCGGGGAGCTGAATCCACGATCTGTTTCCTGAGCGTGGATCAACGGACGGAGAACCTTGTCGGGGTCGCCGTATGACAGTGCTGCAAAGGCTGCCGATCGAGTTGACGGGCTCGGCCGAACGTGTGCTGTGCCGGATGTTCATTCCCGGTGAGGAGGATCTGATCCGCGGGCCTTCTCGGATCCCCGAAGTAGTCGGGCGCTGCCTGGACTTGAGCGAGTCCGAGGTAGCGGTGGCGTTGCAGGCGATCGAGCGGGATTTCACGACTCGACATCGTGACCTACGCGATCAGTTCGCTGCCCACTATCGGGCAGTGGCGCACCTGGTGGAAGAGACGATCTCGACGCAGCGCCAGTTGCTCATCGGGGCGTACTTGACCCAGGAGTACGCGATCGAGGGGGCGGCCTACTTCAACCCTTCGATGGTGCCGCATCCTGACGAACCCGATTCGGAGAAGGGCAACCTCCGATTCATCATGAGCGTGCGCGCCGTGGGGGAGGGTCATATCTCGACCGTGGTGTTCCGTTCCGGATTCGTGACGTCCGCCGGAGAGGTGGTCATCGACGAGCCATCGCCCTACGCCTCCATTCGTGCGAATCGATACACCGTGCTCCGGCGGCGCTATGTGCGGCAGTCTGCTGTGGAGGCTGGTGTCGACTGCACTGATCTCGACCTGGTGCTGGGCATGCTCCCGGACAAGTTCACCGGTGAGGAACTTCTCGCGACCTTGAATCAGTTCGATCCCCGTGGCCTGCGCAACACGACATCCAATGAACTGATTGCCACCATGCAGGACATCGCACGCAACAGTTATGAAGCCGACTTCCCGGAGACGTCGGTGCTCAGCGAGCGGGTGCTGTGGCCGACGGCACCGGAAGAGCGGCGTGGAATGGAGGACCTGCGACTCGTCCGGTTGCAGGACGACGATGAGCCGGTGCGTTACCGCGGCAGTTACACCGCCTTCGACGGTAGTGGCGTGCAATCGCGGATCCTCGAGACCGACGATTTCCGTTCGTTCTCCTCGATGTCCCTGACGGGCAAGGGCTCGCAGAACAAGGGCCTTGCGTTCTTCCCGCGTCGAATCGATGGTCGGTATCTGGCGATCTCACGGTGGGATCGGGAATCCATGTCCCTGACCGTGTCCGACGACAGTTACCACTGGAACGACGTGCAGCCCATCGAGGTGCCGAAGAGCCGTTGGGAGCTGGTACACGTCGGCAACTGCGGATCGCCGATCGAGGTTCCCGAGGGCTGGCTGGTGCTGACCCACGGGGCCGGTGCGATGCGTCAGTATTCGATCGGGGCCATGCTGCTGGACCGGGATGATCCGAGCATCGTCCTAGGGCGGCTGGACGAACCCCTGTTGAAGCCCATCGGAGATGAACGCAACGGGTACGTGCCGAATGTGGTGTATTCCTGTGGCGGCATGGTGCACGCAGACCGACTGGTCCTGCCTTATGGAGTGAGCGACTGGCACATTCGTTTCGCGTCTATCGATCTACCGGCGCTCATGGACCTACTCGTCTAGTCGCACCAGCGATACGCCACTGAGAGTCCTTGGACTCGTCCCTGGCTGTAGATGAAGGTCGCGTCCAGATCGACGTCCCTATCGATGCCGGCACGGTCCCGCACGCAGGTACGCAACGTGAAGCCTTTGAGTTGGATGAGTTCGGCGTACTTGTTCACGCTGGTGATGAAGCGACGGGATCGAAAGATCGACTGCTTGCTAGGAATGAACCTGGTGCCGATGATCTCGGCAACACGCCAACCGAGAATCTCATCGACCGCCGGGAGGATCGCAACCAGTACCCCGGTCTCGTCGAACAAGGCGCAGGTCGGCAGCACCACGCCCGGTGCATCCGGGACATACCGATAGCCCACGCCGTGCACGGTGTGGATGAACCGTTGCTGTCGAGCGGACTCCCCCAACTTCTTGCGCACCCGGGAGACGTAGACCTCGGCAGCGTGTTCATCGCCCACCCATTCCGAGCCCCAGATAGCGACGAGGAGTTCGGCGTGGGTGAGTACCCGTCGTGGATTGCGGTACAGGGCGTTGAGCAGATCGAATTCCACACGGGTCAAGGCAATCGGGCGTCCCTCGAGCAGCACTTCGCGGGTGTCTTCCTCGACGGTAAGGGCTGTCCCAGGCGGGGCTGCCTGCGTTGAGAACGAGCGGGCCACCGACCGTTCGTCGCTCTGGTGGGTAGTGCTGGGTATCGACATCGAAATCGCCCCCCCCCCCTCCTTGGTGACATATGCCACCTCGACCGGAGGATAGGGTCCGAAATCCGGGAAAAGCGTGTTTGGACTTGTGTCCTAGGCTCACAGTTTGTTCACGACAAACCGAGTTGAAGGCCCGCTGCGAGGGCGAACAGGCTGCTGGGCCGGGTCGCGACTACAGGTGGATGACGGCTTCGAGCCCCTGGAATTCGCCCCGTGGCCCCAGGGAACGCATTTGCACGCGGCGGGCTTGCACGTCCCCATCGCCGGTACGCAGGTTCAAGGTGTTGTCGGTGTCCAAGATCCCGAGCTCGTGCATGGTCTGCACGGCTTGAATCGCCTGCTCCTGGTTGTCGTGGGGGATGCTCCCGTCGGCGAGTAGGAAGAACGTTCCCAGGATCCGCGCCGGATTCCAGCCCAGGAAGTGCCGGTCGCCGGGGTCGATGTCGGTGACGATCAGTCGGGAGTCGTAGGTGAGCCGCACCAGGGTGGCATCCCTTTCGTGGAAGACGTAGCCGCGTCGACGAATCGAACGGATCCAGTCACCCGAACCGTCGAGCTCACGCGCCTTGGTGCGGATACGACTCACGTAGACCTGGATGGGGTGGTGATCCTCGACGTCCCGGGTTCCCCAAATCGCCTCGAGCAAGGTGCCGTGGTCGACGACATCGCCGGGGCTGCGCAGCAGAGCGGCGAATACCTGTGCTTCGCGTTCGGTCAACCACACCGTCTTGCCGTTGGCGCGCAGTTCCCCCGTCTCGTCATCGAAACGGAACGGAGGATCGAAACCTGTCGGTGAATCGTGAAGCATTCAGTTGTGCTCCGTTAGGTGCCCGTCGTTGCTTGCCCCACCAGCGTTGTGCGGCTGACCGGCATTAGCCTGCCGGATCAGCCTGAGCCCTGCAGCAAGCACGAGCCAACCTCGGCTCTCTACTTTCTATCGATAGTCCTTCTTAAACCTCTCAAGAACTTCTCATCAATGGGTGGGTCGTGCTTCGGGAGCGCCCGAGCCGAGCCGGTCCATGCGCTGGCGCACCACGAAGCCCACGACGGCACCGATGATCGCGAACGGTGCCACCTCCATCCCGGCACCACCGATCAGCAGCAGGGCCAGCATCGCGGAAGTGAAGGGCAACCGGATCATGGCGGTGGATGTCGCGGCGATGCCGGCGGTGGCCAGCGGGCTCACCGGTGTGCCGGAGAACAAGATCGCGAACAGCACGCCGATGCCTACGCCCAGGAAAGTCGCGGGGAAGATCGGACCGCCGCGCATGCCGCCTCCCAAGGACACCGCGTACGCCAGTGCCTTGAGAGCCAAGATGGCGATCACCACGCCTGCGGCGGTCTCGTCGATAAGGGTCGACATCGCTTCGCCTTGGCCGGAGAACAAGATCATGGCGGGCTCGAGATCGAAGGCGAGCACTGCGATAGCCACAAGGCCGAAGACGACGACGGCGGCCACGAAGGGCATCGCGGTCCGATATCGAGTGTTCATGGCGTCGATGCGCTCGGCGATCGTGCGAGCGCCGATGGCGAAGAGCGCGGCGGCGAAGGAAGCGAGGACCGCAACGCCAAGATCGCTGAGATCGATCGTGGTGTAGGCGGGTAGGTCGGGAACGAATAGCGGATGCAAGCCGAAGCCATCCCACGATCCGATCCCCACTTGGGTGAGGTAGCCGGCGCCGAGCGCAACGAACATCGGCATCATCAAGGCACGTGGCATGACGCCGAGCGCGATGAACTCCAAGATCATGAATGCCGTAACGAAGGGATTGCCGAAGACCGCGCCGATAGCGGCTATTCCACCGAGCAGCATCGCGGCCTTCACGGTCTCTTCATTCGATCGGCGTGCGATCAGGGCGCCGATGGTGGTGCCGAGGATGATGAGTGGGGCCTCGGGCCCGAGCACGAAGCCGAACACCAGTGATCCAGCCGCGGCAACGAGGATGGAAACGGCATTGATCGGTGGGGTGTCGAAGTGGAACCCGGTAAGCGGCCCATGTCCGGATTTGCCGGGCAGATGCTGGGCGATCACGATGATGGCGGCGCCGATGACCAGCATCGCCAGCACCCACCACAGCGGCACACCATCGAGGCCGAAGAAGGTCGGCAGGGTCCGATAGAAGAATCGCTCGCCTAGGTGCAGCGCTTCCAGCAGGATCGATCCGCCGGCGGCGGCCACGAAGCCGATACCGATGGCGAGCCCGAAGGCCTTGAGTGGGAGTGGAGTCGGTGCGGAGGCTGTCGGATCTTGCTGCTGCTCGCTCATGCACCTTCCCAGCGACCGGCGTGCACGTCTTCTGCGTCCACGATGCGGTAACCGTAGCCCTGTTCGGCTAGGAACCGTTGCCGGTGCTGGGCGAAATCGGCGTCGACGGTGTCTCGCGTGACGATCGAATAGAAGTGCGCCATTCGTCCGTCGGCCTTCGGGCGGAGCACCCGCCCCAACCGCTGCGCTTCCTCCTGTCGGGAACCGAAGGTGCCCGAGACCTGGATCGCGACTGCCGCTTCGGGCAGATCGATCGAGAAGTTCGCCACCTTGCTGACGACCAGGACGTTGATGTCACCGTCGCGGAAGGATTGGAAGAGGCGCTGGCGCTCCTTCACGGAGGTCTCCCCGGTGATGATGGGTGCGTCGAGGTGTTCGCCGAGTTCCGCTAGCTGTTCGAGGTACTGGCCGATGACCAGTACCTGCTCACCGGCGTGCTTGGCGATGATCTCGTCGACGAGCTTGTTCTTCTCGGGCGTGCAGGCCGCCAGCCGGTACTTGTCCTCCGGTTCGGCCATCGCATAGACCATGCGATCGGGCTCGGGCATATCGACACGCACTTCCACGCATTCGGCGGGTGCGATGTATCCCTGAGCCTCGATCTCCCGCCACGGGGCGTCGTACCGCTTGGGGCCGATCAACGAGAAGACATCGGACTCGCGACCGTCTTCGCGCACCAAGGTGGCGGTGAGCCCTAGGCGGCGCCGACTTTGGATGTCGGCGGTGAATCGGAATATCGGAGCGGGCAGCAGGTGGACTTCGTCGTAGATGATCAGACCCCAGTCACGGGTATCGAACACCTCGAGATGCGGATAGATCCCTTTGCGCTTGCTGGTGAGGACCTGATACGTGGCGATGGTGACGGGACGTATCTCCTTCTTCGAGCCCGAGTACTCACCGATCTCATCGGGTGTCAGCGAGGTACGACGCAGGAGCTCCTCGCGCCACTGACGGGCAGCGACGGTGTTGGTGACCAGGATCAGGGTGGTGGCCTGGGCCAGCGCCATCGCTAAGGCGCCGACGATCGTCTTGCCCGCACCACACGGGAGGACGACCACACCGGAACCGCCGTACCAGAAGCCATCGGCGGCTTCGACCTGGTAATCGCGTGGTTGCCATTCGGTTGTATCCAGTGCGATGGCGTGGCGCTCGCCATCGACGTATCCCGCTACGTCCTCAGCCGGCCAGCCGAGCTTGACCAGCGCCTGCTTGAGGTGCCCACGCTCGCTCGGATGGACCATGACGGTCGTCTCGTCCAACCGGGTGCCGAGTAAGGGCGCGATCTTCTTGCTGCGCAGGACTTCCTCGAGGACGGCCGTGTCGATTGCCTGCAGTACCAGTCCATGCGCCGGATCGTTGGCGAGTTGCAGGCGCCCGTAACGCGCCATGGTCTCGGCAACATCGATCAACAGCGAGTGGGGAACGGGGTAGCGCGAGTACCGGATGAGGGTGTCGATGACCTGCTCGGCATCGTGTCCGGCTGCTCGCGCGTTCCACAAGCCCAGGGGTGTCAGACGGTAGGTGTGAATGTGTTCGGGTGCGCGTTCGAGTTCGGCGAAAGGGGCGATGGCCTTGCGACAGTCATCGGCGTCCTCGTGCTCGACCTCCAGCAGGAGCGTCTTGTCGCTTTGGACGATGAGCGGACCGTCGGTCATCGCATGTCCTGACCGAGGTCCTGCAGCAGACCGGCGAGCAACCGGGAACGTTCGTCCATAGCCGAGATCGAAGCCCATTCGTGATCGGCATGCGCGCCGTCCCCCACTGCACCGAGACCATCGAGCGTGGCAACCCCCGCGGCAGCGGTGAGGTTCCCATCGCTGGCCCCACCGACCGCGCATTCGGTCAGCGATGCCTGACCGAGGGTCTGCGCTACGGCGTCTGCGCGTGCGAACAAATCCGCGGAGGACGTGGATTCGAGGGCGGCGCGATCGATGCCACCGGCGATGGACCAGGTGGCATCCGGGTGGCGCAGGACCCAACTACGCACCAATCCGTCGACTCGCTCCTGCTCGGCGCGGGTCCAGGCTCGACAGTCGAGCGTCAAAGTCGCTTCGGCGGGGACGGTATTCGCGGTGGTACCTGAGGTCAGGATCGTCGGAGTGACGGTCGTCCCGGTCGTGGCGTCCGCCCAACTGACCGCCTCGGTGATGAAATGCGCGGCTTCGACCGATGCGTTGATCCCGCGTTCCGGTTCCAGGCCCGCGTGGGCCGCCCGGCCGTGGAAGGTCAGGTGGTACCAGGAGGTTCCCTTGCGCCTGGTCTTCAACGCCCCCTCGGCAGATGGTTCGAGGACGAGGACCGCCTCGCATGCGGTGATCGCTTCGGCGATCACGTCCCGAGATGCCAGGGAGCCGGTCTCCTCATCGGTGGTCAGCAGCATTCCGATCGGGCCGCCGGAACGTGCACCTGCCCGGGCGAGTGCGCACCAGCCCTGCACCACCCCCGCCTTCATGTCGAATACGCCAGGGCCGGTCATCCGGTCCCCCTCGGCCGTGAACGGGAGCCGTTCCAGCGTGCCCATGGGCCAGACCGTGTCGAGGTGGCCGAGCAGCAGGATCCGTGGACTCTGCGGGCCCCATCGCCACACCGGGCGACCCTGGTGCTCCTCGATGCGCCCCGGGTCGACCAGCCAGTCGGTGGCGAGGGAATCGGCTGCTTTCACCACCCGCTTGCAGGCGTCCAGATCGTCGGTGGGGGATTCGACCTCGACGAGCGCACGGGTGGTGTCGACGAGCGAGCCTGCGATCTCGCGCTCGTTCATCGTTGCCTCCTCGCCTCCTCGGTACCGTGCAGCCGTGGATGTCGTAGACGATGCGTGGCTGGCTGCCGCTCGGGCTCAAGACGCAGCCGGGATCCGCATCCGGACCATGGACGACCCTAATGACCAGGTGCAGGCCGTGCGAATCTTCGATTCGGTCTGGCCGCCGGGTTCGGGAGCCACGCACATCAAATCGAATCTGATGCGCGCGATGATCCACTCGGGCGGCTACGTGGCCGCAGCCTTCGTGGACGACGTCTCTGTCGGTGCCGCCTTGGCGCTCGTAGGCCGGCACCGCGTAGGCGAGGGTCCGATAACCGAGGCGTCGTCCTGGCATGGGCATCTGCATTCCCACATGGCAGGCGTGGTCGAGGGGTATCGCGATCGCAGCATCGGAACCGCCCTGAAGCTCCATCAACGGGCATGGGCCCTATCGCAGGGCATCGACACCATCGTGTGGAGCTTCGATCCGCTCGTGCGCAGGAATGCCCGATTGAATCTGCGCAAGCTAGGCACGATGTTGCGCGGATACGAACCGAACTTCTACGGAGAGATGGACGACTCCATCAACGCGGGCGATCCGTCCGACCGGGTCTTCGCGTGGTGGGAGTTGGACAGCCCCAAGGCCATACATGCAGCTCAGGCACCGCTACCGGCCATCGATCCGGCAACGCTGGAAACCGCTCGGGTGATCGAGCTGCCGGAGGACATCGTCGCGCTGCGCGCCGCCGATCCTGCGGCTGCCCTGCAGTGGCGGCTGAGCGTTCGTGAGCAGTTCCTCGACGCCTTCGAACATGGCTTCGCTGTCGTGGGGTTGGATCACGCAGGTTCGTACGTCTTGGCGAAGGAGGGCACGCGATGACCATCGAGGCCTTGCGGTTGCACGCGCTGCAGATCCCGTTGGTGCGCCCGTTCCGGACGAGTTTCGGAACCCAGGAAGTCCGCGACGTCATGCTCGTCGAAGCCATCGACTCCGACGGCACCCACGGCTGGGGGGAATGCGTCACGCTCGGCTGGCCGGGCTACAACGCCGAATACACCGCAGGCGCCGTCCGGCTCATCGAGGAATACCTCGCGCCGATCGTGCTCGGCAAGGACTGGGATCCCGAGTCGCTCCGCACGGCACTGGAGGTCGTCAGAGGCCACCACATCGCGCGGGCCTCGGTCCACACCGCGGTCCTCGACATCTGGCTGCAGGCCGAGGGTCAGTCGCTCGCGGAGTACCTAGGTGCTGTGCGCAGTGAAGTCGAGTGCGGCGTGAGTGTCGGGATCCCCGCGTCCGAGACGATCGCCGAACTCCTCGAGGAAGTCGGTGGCTACGTCGATGCCGGGTATCGACGGATCAAGCTCAAGATCGAACCGGGGTGGGATCTCGAGCCCGTCGCCGCCGTCCGCGAGCGGTGGCCGTCGATGCCGCTCCAAGTGGATGCGAACCAGGCCTACACCCGTGAAGACGCCACCCACCTCGCCCGGCTCGATGCGTTCGATCTGCTGCTGATCGAACAACCGCTGGGAGAGGAGGACTGGTGGGGGCACCGGCTCGTCGCCGAAGCCTGCGCCACACCGATATGCCTCGATGAGTCGATCCTGTCGGTCGAATCGGCGGAGAGCGCGATCGAATTCAAGGCCGCGTCGAATATCAACATCAAACCCGGTCGAGTCGGTGGCTTCCTGCAGTCCAAGGAGATCCACGATCTGTGCCTGGCCCGGGACGTACCGGTGTGGTGCGGGGGGATGCTCGAGACGGGTATCGGTCGCGCAGCGAATGTCGCCTTGGCTGCGCTCCCCGGATTCACGCTCCCCGGGGATACGAGTGCATCCGAACGGTATTACGCAGAGGACGTGACCGAACCGTTCGTCCTGCACGACGGATGCTTGACCGTGCCGAACGGGCTGGGCATCGGCATCGCGCCGCTACCGGAGGTGCTG
>CAJXNV010000040.1 GCA_913057155.1 uncultured Actinomycetes bacterium
AGGGTGACATTCGATTCATCGCTCGTGGAGCAGTCATCACTCGACCACACGTGGTAGCCACCGGAGGTGATCTTCAATTCGTTGGCTTTGGGACCGATGTCGCGAAAGCAGGCGATCTCACCGATGTTCTCGATGGTGAGGGTGAGCACCGGATCCTGGCGACCGACCCGGTAGGTGGAGGAGTCCGTGCTGGCCGTCACCTCGATCGCCGAGTCGGGGCAGTCGGTGGGCTCCGCGGGAGAAGCCACCGCCTCGTCGATCGGCGCGATGGGTTCGCCGTCTTCTCCGATCTCCTCACCGGTGACCTCGTCGACGGCGGCAACGGGCTCGCCCGCTCCCGGTGAAGCTGCGCTGCCGGAACTCAGCAGCCACCAACCGCCGATGAGCAAGGTGAGGACGATGACCAAGATCGTGCCCCGCCGAACCCAGTAGACGATGGGTGGCTCCGGCCCCACAGGCTGCAGCACTCCCGACATGTTCTCCACGGTACTGCGACGCCCCGCCCAGCATGGAACGATCCGGGCCGTGGCGAAGGACACAGGCTCGATCACGGCCGTGTGCTCATGGTTCGAGGCGTCGGCGCGGGACCTGCCATGGCGGGGTGCATCACCCTGGGGGGTGTTGGTCTCGGAGTTCATGCTTCAGCAGACCCCGGTGGCGCGGGTGGAGCCGCAGTGGCGGGCCTGGATGCAGCGCTGGCCCGAGGCCGCGGACCTGGCCGGCGAACCGGCCGGGGAGGCCGTGCGGGCCTGGGGCCGGCTGGGCTACCCACGGCGAGCACTTCGCTTGCACGCCGCAGCGGTGGCGATCACCGAAAACCATGGCGGCGTGGTGCCGAGCGATGAACAGCAGCTGCGGGACCTACCGGGAGTGGGTGAGTACACGGCGGCGGCGGTGCGTGCCTTCGCGTTCGGTCTGCCCTCGGTAGTGCTGGATGTGAACGTCCGCCGGGTGCTGGCCCGTGCCTGGAGCGGGGTGGCAGAGCCACCCGGGCACCTCACCGCGGTGGAGCGCGCACTGGCCGAGGGTTTGGCGCACTCGGCCGATGATCCGGCCCAGTGGGCGGCGGCGAGCATGGAACTCGGGGCGGTTGTGTGCACCAAACGCGAGCCCGACTGCCAGTCATGCCCGCTGCTGACCGACTGCGCGTGGCAGAACGCCGGAGCACCGGAAGGCGCGGTCCCTACTCGGCGACAACCTCGCTACGAGGGCAGTGACCGGCAGGCCCGTGGACGGATCATGGCCGCGCTCCGAGATGCCGATGAGCCGCTACCTCGGCGGTCGGTGCTGGCGGAAGTGTCGGATGAGGAGCAGGCGGCTCGGGCGTTGTCGTCGTTGATCGCGGACGGTCTGGTGGTGCAGGACGCAACCGGGTTGCGCTTGCCCTAGCCCGTTTCGCGGGGCAGCGGCTCGCGGTCGCTGGTGCGGATAACCGTGCGTTCACCGAGATCGGTGATGAGCGTGACGTCCACCCATTGACGATCCCCGGCGATTCCGGTCACCGGACAGTCCGAGGTTCGCGACCGCTGCACTTGCGCACTGACCTCGACGCGTGGCCCACGTTCGTAGGCCGTCACTTGCACCTGCTCATCGGGGCACAGGCCGCGTGGTGGCAGCGCGACAGCCACTTGGATGGCGCGCTCGTCGGTGGTCGGCCGGTAGGCGACGGGTTGCAGGTCCTCGGTGACGAGCCCGAGGGCCCGAAGCGGACCCACACCGCCGAACAGGCCTGCGGCGCCGATCAGGACAGCCACCACGACGAGGGTGGCCAGGAGCCACCACAGGAAACGTGGGACGCGGCGCTTGGGTCCGTCGAACTCGTTGATGCCGGGGATGAGCGGACCGCTGTTCACGATCCGCTCACCCACGCATCAGTCTTGGTCCGCGGCTTCCATCGGCGGGGTGTCGGGCAATTCGGCCTTCGGAGTCGGCGAGAAGGTGAATGTGCGGTCATCACCCTCCCCTTCGACATCGACGACCACGATCGAACCCGGCTGCAGGTCCCCGAAGAGCATCTTCTCACTCAGCGGATCCTCGAGATCGCGTTGAATCGTCCGGCGCAGCGGCCGCGCACCGAGGGTGGGGTCGTAGCCCCGCTCGGCGAGCAGCGATTTCGCGGCCGGCGTCAACTCGATGGCCATGTCCCGATCCTGGAGCCGCTCCTCGAGACCGGAGATCATCAGATCCACGATCTCGATGATCTCGGCTTCGGTGAGCTGGTGGAAGACGATGACATCGTCGATGCGGTTCAAGAACTCCGGCCGGAAGTGCTGCTTGAGTTCTTGCTGCACCTTCGCCTTCATCTGCTCGTAGGCGTTGTCGTCGTTGCCATCGGGCGCGAAGCCGAGCATCAGACCCTTGGACACGTCACGGCTGCCCAGGTTGGTGGTCATGATGATCACGGTGTTCTTGAAGTCGACCACCCGGCCTTGGGCGTCGGTGAGACGGCCTTCCTCGAGCACCTGCAACAGCGAGTTGAAGATGTCCGGGTGGGCCTTCTCGACCTCGTCGAAGAGCACCACGCTGAACGGCTTGCGCCGCACCTTCTCGGTCAACTGGCCGCCCTCTTCGTAGCCCACGTATCCGGGGGGCGAACCGAAGAGACGCGAGGCAGTGTGCCGCTCGGAGTACTCGCTCATGTCGAGCGCGATGAGGGCGTCCTCGTCGCCGAACAGGAACTCCGCCAGCGTCTTGCTCAGCTCGGTCTTACCGACACCGGACGGGCCGGCGAAGATGAACGAGCCGGCGGGCCGACGCGGATCCTTCAGACCGGCACGGGTGCGACGGATCGACTGGGACAGGGCCTTGATGGCATCTTCCTGGCCGATCACGCGGCGGTGGAGTTCCTCCTCCATCCGGCGCAGCTTCTCGATGTCGTCCTCGGTGAGGTCGGACACCGGAATGCCGGTCATCAAGGCGAGGACCTCGCCGATCAGCTTCTCGTCGACCTCGGCGACGACGTCGAGATCGCCGGCCTTCCACTCACGCTCCCGCTCGGCCTTCTCAGCCAGCAGGTTCTTCTCGACATCGCGCAGCGACGCCGCCTTCTCGAAGTCCTGGGCGTCGATCGCCGATTCCTTCTCCTTGCGGACATCGGCGATGCGGTCGTCGAACTCGCGCAGGTCCGGCGGCGCGGTCATGCGGCGGATGCGCAAACGCGAACCGGCCTCGTCGATGAGGTCGATCGCCTTATCGGGAAGTTGACGATCGGAGATGTAGCGATCGGAGAGCCGAGCCGCGGCATCGAGTGCCTGATCGGTGATGGACACACGGTGGTGGGACTCGTAGCGGTCCCGCAGGCCCTTGAGGATCTCCACGGTGTGCTCGACATCGGGTGCATCGACCTGGACGGGTGCGAAGCGACGCTCGAGCGCGGCGTCCTTCTCGATGTACTTGCGGTACTCATCCAGCGTGGTGGCACCGATGGTCTGCAGTTCACCGCGAGCGAGCATCGGCTTCAAGATGCTTGCCGCATCGATCGCACCTTCGGCGGCTCCGGCGCCGACGAGGGTGTGCATCTCGTCGATGAACAGCACGATGTCGCCACGGGTCTTGATCTCCTTGAGCACCTTCTTCAAGCGCTCCTCGAAGTCACCGCGGTAGCGGCTACCGGCCACGAGCGCCCCGAGGTCGAGGGTGTAGAGCTGCTTGTCCTTGAGGGTCTCGGGCACTTCGCCGCGGACGATGTCCTGGGCGAGGCCTTCGGCGATGGCCGTCTTGCCGACTCCGGGCTCGCCGATGAGCACGGGGTTGTTCTTGGTGCGGCGCGAGAGCACCTGCATCACGCGCTCGATCTCCTTGGCTCGACCGATCACCGGATCGAGTTGTCCTTCGCGCGCAGCCGCGGTGAGGTTGCGGCCGAATTGATCGAGGACCAGCGACGACGACGGAGTGCCCTCCTGCGGGCCACCGGAGGTAGCCGGCTCCTTGCCCTGGTACCCGGAGAGCAACTGGATGACCTGCTGGCGGACGCGGTTGAGATCGGCGCCCAACTTCACGAGCACCTGGGCCGCCACGCCCTCACCCTCGCGGATGAGGCCGAGCAGGATGTGCTCGGTGCCGATGTAGTTGTGGCCGAGTTGCAGCGCCTCGCGTAGCGAGAGTTCGAGCACCTTCTTGGCGCGCGGCGTGAACGGGATGTGCCCGCTGGGCGCCTGCTGCCCCTGGCCGATGATCTCCTCCACCTGCTGGCGTACGGCCTCCAGCGAGATGCCGAGGGACTCCAGCGCCTTGGCGGCGACGCCCTCGCCCTCGTGGATCAGGCCGAGCAGGATGTGCTCGGTGCCGATGTAGTTGTGGTTGAGCATCCGCGCTTCTTCCTGCGCGAGCACCACGACCCTGCGGGCCCGGTCGGTAAACCTCTCGAACATCCGTCAACACCCCATCGGCTATCTGTGTGGCCAGTTCCCCGGATTACCCGGATACAGCATTCTCCTGCATCCACGCCGGGGACGCGACCACGGCCGCCTCACGAGGCGTCCGCCCACCGCGAAACCGACCGGAAATCCCCCGTGGGGGACAATCCGGGCCGTGACGGACCCGGATCTGGACCCACAAGCGCCCGAGGCGAGCGGCGACGCCCGCCTTCGCTCGCATATCCGCCTGCTGGGCGACCTGCTGGGGCAAACCCTGGTCCGCCAGGAGGGGCAGTCCCTCCTCGACCAGGTCGAGGCGGTCCGGCTGGCCGTGCGCAGCGACCCGCAGGAAGCCGCCCGTCTGCTCGATTCCGCGGACCTGGATACCGCCACCAAACTGGCCCGATCCTTCTCCATCTACTTCGACCTCGCGAACGTGGCCGAGCAGGTCGAGCGGGCCCACGATGCCGGGGACGATCGCAAGAGCCGCTCGGGTCCCTTGCACCGCGTTGTCGACGCGGCCCGCGGAGCCGACGTGGATCGAGAGTTGGTCCAGCAGGTGGCAGCGGCGATGTCGGTCCGTCCGGTCTTCACCGCCCATCCGACCGAAGCAGCGCGGCGCTCGGTGCTAGTCAAGCTTCGGCGCATCGCCGACATCCTGCTCGATACGACGGCCTCGAATACCGACCGCTCGCGCAGCCTCGCCGAGGTGATCGATCTGCTGTGGCAGACGGACGAGCTCCGTTTGGAGCGACCGCAGGTCCTGGACGAGGCACGCAACGCGCTCTACTACCTCGACGACTTGACCCGGGGTCCGCTCGGCAAGGTGCTCGAGGATCTCGCTGCAAGCTTCGCCGAACTCGGCGTCGAACTACCGGCCGACTCCCGGCCGGTGAGCTTCGGTTCCTGGATCGGCGGTGATCGCGACGGCAACCCGTTCGTCACCCCCCAGGTCACAACGGACGTCGTCCGCTTCCAGCGCGATCACGCCGTCTTGGACCTGCTGCCCCACATCGATCGGCTGCTGGAGGACCTGTCGATCTCCGAACGGCTGGCCGGCTCGAGCCGGGCACTGCGCGAATCGGTCGATGCCGATCTTGCCTACCTGCCCGACCTGGATCCGCGCTTCTTGCGCATCAACGCAGAGGAGCCGGTGCGTTTGAAGTTGACCGTGATCCGGATGCGTCTGCGCTTGACCCGCGAACGACTCCTGGAGGGCTCGCCGCATCGACCGGGCCGCGACTACGACAGCACCCGTGAACTCCTCGATGATCTGCTGCTGATCCGCGATGACCTGCTCGAACACCGTGGCCAACTCGCCGCGCACGGGGTGCTGGACCGTGCCATCCGGGTGGTGGCCTCGATCGGATTGCCGCTGGCCACCTTGGACATCCGCGAGCATTCCGCGAAATTCCACGAGGCCGTCGGTCAACTCTTCACCCGGCTGGGCTTCTCCTATGCGGAGATGGACGCTACGGATCGTTTCGAACTGTTGTCGAACGAACTCAGCGCCCTACGGCCGTTGGCCCAGCATCCACCGCATCTGGATGAGTCGGCCACGGTCACCTACAACACGATGACCACGATCCGCGACCTCCTCGACACCTACGGAACCCGTCCTATCGAGTCGGTCATCGTCTCGATGACCAAGGGAGCAGACGACATCCTCGCCGCGGTGATCTTGGCCCGGGAAGCCGGATTAGTGGACACCACGCTCGGCACCGCACGCATCGGCTTCGTCCCGCTGCTGGAGACCGTCGAGGAATTGCGGGGCGCTGGCCGCATCATCGAGCAACTGCTCGAGCACCCCGCATACCGAGCTCTCGTCGCATCCCGGGGGGATGTCCAAGAGGTGATGCTCGGGTACTCCGATTCGAACAAGGACGCCGGCATCACCACTTCCCAGTGGGAGATCCACCTCGCGCAACGGCGCTTGCGTGACGTAACTGCCCGTTACGGAGTGCGGCTGCGTCTGTTCCACGGACGAGGGGGCACCGTAGGTCGCGGTGGCGGACCGACGTACGACGCCATCTTGGCCCAGCCCTGGGGCGTACTCGACGGTCAGATCAAGGTCACCGAGCAAGGCGAGGTGATCAGCGACAAGTACCTGCTTCCCGCGCTCGCGCGCGACAACCTCGAGCAGATGGTGGCCGCCGTACTCGATGCGTCCTTGCTGCACCGATCCTCCCGGCAGTCCCTCGAGCAGATCGAGCGCTGGGACGAGGTGATGAGCACCGCCTCGCAACACGCGCAAAGTGCCTACCGGCGCCTAGTCGACGATCCCGACCTGCCCAGGTACTTCGCCATGTCCACACCGGTCGAGGAATTCGGTGCCATGCATCTGGGATCGCGCCCCGCTCGCCGACCGGATGGTGCGTCGGGGATCTCGGACCTCCGCGCCATCCCCTGGGTCTTCGGCTGGACCCAGTCCCGGCAGATCGTTCCCGGCTGGTTCGGTGTCGGTTCGGGATTGCGCGCGGCCCGTGAGGCCGGATACGAATCCGAGTTCGCCGAGATGTACGAACACTGGCACTTCTTCCGGAATTTCATCTCCAACGTCTCGATGACCCTCATGAAGACCGACCTCGACGTTGCCGCGCAGTACGTCCAGCGGCTGGTCCCCGATTCCTTGCACCGAATCTTCGACCTGATCCGTGCCGAACACGAATTGACGGTCACCGAGGTGCTGCGCGTCACCGGACAACCTGAGTTACTCGCGGACAACCCGACGTTGCAGCGCACACTGGCTACTCGGGACACCTATCTGCTGCCGCTGCATTCGTTGCAGGTCTCGCTGCTGGATCGAATCCGACAGGAGCCGGAATCCAGCGAGCAGCAGCGCCGCGGACTATCGGTGACCATAAATGGCATCGCCACCGGTCTGCGCAATACCGGCTGACGGGCCCTACCGCTGCAGGTCGAGCAGCATGCGGTGGTTACCGAGCGTGTTGGGCTTCACGCGTTCGAGCCCCAGGAATTCGGCGACGCCTTCGTCATAGGACTGCAGCAGTTGTTCGTAGACGTCGTGATCCACCGGAGCTTCATCGACCTCGACGAAGCCGTGTTCGGCGAAGAAACCCACCATGAAGGTCAGGCAGAACACGCGGCGCACACCCACGGCGCGGGCGCGGGTGATGAGCTCGGTGAGCACCGCCGAACCGATACCCCGGCGCAAGTAGCGCCCGGAGACGGCGAGGGTGCGGACTTCGGCGAGGTCCTCCCACATGACATGCAAGGCCCCGCACCCGACTATCTCCCCGTCGATTTCGGCTACGACGAATTCCTGGATGTCCTCGAACAAGGTGACCGGGGCCTTGGCCAGCAAGTTGCCATCGGGTGAGTACTCATCGACGAGTCGACGGATGGCGCGAACGTCCGGGGTGCGCGCGGCGCGCACCTTCAGACCGCTTACCGGGGCACTCATGGGCGCTCGGGACGCACGAGGGGGAACAAGATCGTCTCGCGGATCCCCGAACCGGTCAGGTTCATCAGCAGCCTGTCGATTCCCATACCGACCCCACCGCTGGGCGGCATCCCGTGTTCGAGTGCTCGCAGGAAGTCCTCGTCCACCGACATGGCCTCCTCATCACCTCGGGCAGCGAGCGCGGCCTGCTCGGTGAGTCGTTCGCGCTGCACCACCGGATCCACGAGTTCGGAGTAGCCGGTCGCCTGTTCGAATCCACCGATGTACAGATCCCATTTCTCCACGACACCGGGCTTGTCCCGGTGGGCTCGCACCAGTGGCGATGTGTCGACGGGGTAGTCCATGACGAACGTCGGTCTTTGCAGACCCGCCAGGACATGGTGCTCGAAGAGTTCCTCGACGAGTTTCCCCGGAACCCAGGACGGCGCCACCGATATCCCGGCTTGTTCGCACAGTTCCTCGAGTTCGGCTCGAGATGTATTCGGGGTGATCTCGCGACCTACCGCCTGGGACAGGCTCTCGTAGAGATCGATCGTGTCCCACGGGCCGGACAGATCCACCTCGGTTCCATCGATCCGGGTGATGACCTGGGAGCCGAATACCGCATCGGCAACATGCTGGATCAAGGATCGGGTGATCGTCGCCATGTCCCGATAGTCGGCGAATGCCTGGTAGAACTCGAGCATCGCGAATTCCGGGGAGTGGCTGGAGTCCACACCCTCGTTACGGAAATTCCTGTTGATCTCGAAGACGCGTTCCAACCCCCCGACCACCGCACGCTTCAAGAACAGCTCGGGTGCGATCCGCAGGAAGAGATCGATATCGAGCGCATTGGAGTGGGTGACGAACGGGCGTGCGGCTGCGCCGCCGTGCTGGGTTTGCAGCATCGGTGTCTCGATCTCCAGGAAACCACGATCGGTGAGGGACTCGCGGAGCGCGGCCACCACCTGGACACGTAGCCGGGCGATCTGGGCGGCCTCCGGGCGCACGATCAAGTCCACATAGCGCTGGCGCACGCGCGCTTCCTCGCTGAGCGGCTTGTGGGCAACCGGTAGCGGGCGCAGCGCCTTGGCCGCCATTCGCCATTCATCGGCCAGCACCGACAACTCCCCGCGCTTGGAGGTGATCACCTCACCGCGCACGAATACCTGGTCCCCGAGATCCACGTACTCCTTCCATTCGTCGAGCGCCTCCTGCCCCACTTTGTCCAGCGAGAGCATGGCCTGTACTTGCGAACCATCGCCGGCTCGCAGGGTGGCGAAGCACAACTTGCCGGTGTTGCGAGCGAAGATCACCCGGCCGACAAGGGCGACGATCTCGCCGGTGTGCGCATCGACCGGCAGATCCGGGTGGGCGGCGCGAACCTCGGCGATGCTGTGCGTGATCGGCAGCGAGACCGGATAGGGATCACGACCGATTCCAGCGAGCGCATCACGCTTGGCACGCCGGATTCGAATTTGCTCCGGCAGATCCTCGTCGATCTCGGCTTCATCCACGGTGGGCAAGGCTATTGGACGCTATCGGTCAATCGGTATTGCGCTCGAAGACCATGCGCAGTCCGGTCAAGGTCAAATTGGGATCGTGGTGGGTGATCGTCTCGGACTCACCGATCACCACCGTGGCCAACCCGCCGGTCGCGACGACGGCCGTCACCGGCCCGACTTCGTCGATGATCCGATCCACCAGGCCATCGACCTGGCCCGCGAACCCGTAGACCGCGCCTGACTGCAGGGCCTCGACGGTGTTCTTCCCGACGGGAGATCGGGGCTTGAGGACTTCGACCTTGCGCAATTGGGCCGCACGTGCGGCCAGTGCCTCGAGCGAGATGTCGATGCCCGGTGCCAGGGCTCCTCCGAGGAACTCCCCCTTCGCGGAAACGACATCCAAGTTGGTGGATGTACCGAAATCCACGACGATGCACGGACCTCCGTACTGCTGATGTGCGGCCAGGGTGTTGACGATCCGATCGGCTCCGACTTCCTTCGGGTTGTCGGTCAATACCGGAACGCCGGTCTTAGTGCCCGGCTCGACGATCACGACGGGAACATCGGCGAAGGATTCGGCGATCATGGGTCGCATCTCGCGCAGGACGCTGGGCACCGTGCTGCACAAGGCCAGGCCGGTCACGGTCGGTTGATTGGTGAGCAGGCCCCGGTAGGTCAATGCCATCTCATCACCCGTTGCACGGGCGTGAGTGGTGATGCGCCACGACTGGACGAGGTCCTCTCCATCGAACAGACCGAGGACGGTGTTGGTGTTCCCGACATCGACAGCCAACAGCATGCTCGTCTCCTACTCCCGATCGCTCACGCTGAGATCGGCACCGATATCGAGCACCGGCGCCGAGTGGGTCAATGCTCCGACGGCAAGGTAGTCGACACCCGTCGCGGCCACCTCGGGCGCCCGCTCCAAGTTCAGGCCACCGGAAGCTTCCAACCGCGCTCGCCCTTGGCTACGCCGAGCGGCTTCGATCATGTCCTCCAGTGGGAAGTTGTCCACGAGTATCAGATCGGCCCCCGCATCGAGAGCCTCATCGAGCTGATCGAGGTCGTCTACCTCGACCTCGACGTCGATGTCGGGATCGATGGCGCGAACCGCCGCGAATGCTTGCGCCACACCGCCTGCAGCGAGCACGTGGTTGTCCTTCACCAACGCAGCGTCCGCGAGGCTCATGCGATGGTTCTCGCCTCCACCGACCCGCACCGCGTACTTCTCCATTTCGCGCATGCCCGGGGTGGTCTTGCGGGTATCGCGGATGACCGCCGGGGTGTCGGCGATCGCCGCAACCCATTGCGCAGTCAAGGTCGCGATGCCGCTGAGATGACCCAGGAAGTTCAGCGCCGGACGCTCCGCCCGAAGCAGATCGTGCGTTCGAGCTCGCACTTGCAGGAGCGGTTGCCCCACATCGACCCGCTGCCCATCGACGACGAGGATCTCTATCTCCCGATCCTCCCCGCAGACGACATCGAAGACGGCTGCAGCAACCGGTAGCCCGGCCACCACGCCCGCCGCGCGTGCGGCCAGGACGAGCACCCCGCGCTGGTCGACCGGGACCGTAGCCATCGTGGTCACATCGACGCCATCGCCGATGTCCTCGGTTACCGCCCGGAGCACGAGCGATTCGACGTCCAGTGGGCCCATGCCGGCTTCGGCGAGCAAACCGGTCGTGTAGGCGCTGAGTCGGTAGGTCGGGTAGTTCATCGATCGCCCTTACTGCTCGCTTCGCGGGAGCCATTGCGGAGGCCGGCGCTCGGTCAAGAGCCGACCGCTGGGATCCAAGGTGGAGACCAACCGGAACCGCCAATTCGGGTCGGACTCCGGGAAGTCCTCGCGCCAGTGCGAACCGCGCGTTTCCTCCCTTTCGGCTGCATGGGTGGCTAGAACATAGGCCACCCAGTGCAAATTGGTGGTCTCCCAGTCCTCGGTACACGGCCGGCCGCCAGATGCTGGATCGGCCATAGTCACCGCGATCGACTCCGTGGCGGTGGTCAACGAGTCACGACTTCGCAGTACTCCGGCGTCGGTATCCATGACCTGTTGCAGTCGGCGGCGCATGCTGTTGGCGATCACCCCGGAATCGCGGTCATTCGCCGAGATCGCAGGCGCAGCCGAATCACTGATCGGGCGAGGATCGTGCGCGATCGCTTCCGCGATCCGCCGCGCGAACACCAATCCCTCGAGCAGCGAGTTCGACGCCAACCGGTTCGCACCGTGGACGCCCGAACAGGCGACTTCACCGCACGCGTACAGGCCCGGAATCGTCGAATGCCCGTCCAAGTCGGTAATGACCCCACCGGAGGCGTAGTGCTGCGCCGGTGCCACCGGAATCAGATCCGATACCGGATCGATTCCCCGCAAGCGGCATTCAGCCAAGATGGTCGGGAAGCGATGCACCCAGGTATCGGCACCGAGGTCGCGACCATCGAGCCACACATGCGCCGCACCTGTCTCCCTCATCCGCCGCATGATGGTCTTGGCCACGACATCGCGCGGCGCGAGATCGGCCATCGGATGGACATCGAGCATGAAGCGGTTGCCCGCATCATCGAGTAGCACCGCGCCCTCGCCCCGAACCGCCTCGGACACCAGCGGTTGCTGTCCTTGCGCGAGCGGACCTACCCACAGCACCGTGGGATGGAATTGCACGAACTCCAGATCGGCGACCGCTGCCCCGGCTCGCAACGCGAGGGCGACACCATCGCCGGTGGCGACGTACGGGTTGGTGGTTTGCCCGAAGACCTGTCCGAATCCGCCCGTGGCGAGGACGACGTTCGGCGCCAAGGCCGCCCCCACGCCATCACGGGTGCCCGAGCCGATGACGTGCAAGGTGACTCCGGCCGCATGCCCTCGGGAGTCTTGGATCAAATCGAGGACCAAAGCGCGCTCGACGAGTTCGATCCCCGGATCTGCAGCAACCGCTTCGACCAGTGCCCGGGACACTTCCGCACCGGTGGCATCGCCCCCGGCGTGGGCGATGCGGTTGCGGTGATGCCCGCCTTCACGCGTCAGGGCGATGGAACCCGTGGCATCGGTATCGAACTGAGCACCCCAGGCGATCAACTCGCGTACCGCATCCGGTCCTTCGGTCACGAGCACCCGAACGGCCTGTTCATTGCACAACCCACCGCCGGCTTCCAGGGTGTCGGCCATGTGCTCATCGGGGGAATCGTCTTCGGCCAGCGCCGCCGCGATGCCGCCTTGCGCCCATCTGGTCGAGCCTTCGTCGACCGTCGCCTTCGTGACCAGCAGCACGCGCAATCCGTGCGCCCGCAGTCGCAGCGCAGTGGTCAGCCCCGCAACACCGGAGCCGACGACGACGACATCAGCCGTGGCCGTCCATCCGGGGGCCGGTGCGCTGAGCGAGCGAGGCCCTCCGACGAAACCGTCACCGGACATGAGTGCCGCCGAGTTCGACAGGGCAGTTGTCGATCAACCTCGTCC
>CAJXNV010000041.1 GCA_913057155.1 uncultured Actinomycetes bacterium
TGGATCGCTGGCGCAGGCGCAACGTGCTGGTGCGTGCCAATTGGCTCAAGGCACTGTTGACCATCCCGGTGATCGTCATCGTCGGCGCCGGCCAAGCCGACCTCGTCTTGGGACTGTTCGTCCTCGCGGTGCTCGGGGTCGGTCGTTTCATCCTGGCGGGTCTGTCGGCATCCCTGCCGCACGTGGTCAGCGGCCGCAACCTGATCACCGGCAACGCCCTCGCGCCGACCTCGGGGACGATCGCGACCGGCGTCGGTGCGATCGCGGGCGTCGGGATCCGTGCTTTGGCCGGTGGCGGGGACACCGGCAGTCAAGTGGTGCTGGTCTTCGCGATCGGCTCCTACCTGGCGGCCGGCATCATCGCCACCCGACTGGCGCTCGATGCGCTGGGCCCGGACCGGGAGGCTCCGGCCGACACCTTCGCGCGGGTGTGGCACGGCCTGGTCCTCGGCGCGAAATCACTGCGCGAGCACCTGCCCGCGCGGGACATCATGGTCGCGATCATCGCGAACCGTTTCGTGTTCGGCGTTCTCACCGCAGGGGCGCTACTTCTCGTACGCGGGAGCTTGCATCCGGTCGAGGACGCCGACGCCGCCCTCGCCGACTTCGCGATCGCTACCGGTGGTGCCGCCCTCGGTGCACTGATCGGTGCCGTCCTCACCCCCGCGATGACGCGCCGCATCGGGATACGTCGTTGGGTAGTCCTGGTGCTCGCGCAAGGCGGGGTGATCGGCTTCGGCCTGTTGACGGCGACCGCGTTGCAGCCGGGGCTGACGACGTTGGTCGCCGGGGCCGCCTCGATCGGTTTCACCGGTCAATCGGTGAAGGTCTGCGCCGACACGGTGCTGCAACGCGAGATCCCCGATGATCGACTCGGACGGGTGTTCGCGCTGTTCGACATGATCGTCAACGTCTCGCTCGTCCTCGGCATCACCATCACCGCTTTCACCTCGCCGCTGTCGGGGCGCTTCACCCTCGGTTACCTCATCTGCGCGGCGATCTTGATCGGGTCGGGCGCCTGGTTCGCCCGATCGGCGCGCACCAGCCGGTAGCGCGCCGGCAACAAGCGCACCATCGGATAGTTGGCCGGACAGCGGGTCTAGTGGCCCCCTATGCTCGCCGCCATGGCAACGGGTCCGACGAACGGTGCTTCGGCCACCTACGTGCAAAGCCCCGTGACCCGCAAGCGCTGGCGTGCCCGTTCCTACGTCTCCCTGGCGCTGTTCATCGTCGCGACGCTGCTGACCCCGATCGCCGTCATCGGCCACTGGGGCCACCAGACGATCGCCAACCCCGAGCAATACATCAGCACCGTCGCGCCGCTGGCTGAGGATCCGGAGATCCAGCAGGCCGTGGCCGACGTAGTCAGCGAAGCGATCATCGAACAAATCGATACCCGAAACCTCGCCAGTGGGCTGCTCGGAGCCGTCATCCCCAACGAACGCCTCTCGGATCTGCTGGCCGGGCCGATCAAGGTCGGTATCGACGGCCTCATCCGCGGCGGCGTGGATCGTTTCGTCACCTCGAGCGCTTTCCAGGAAGCCTGGGTGAAGATCAACGAAGCCGCCCAGCGCGGATTCATCGCCGCACTATCCGGTGATCCGAGCGGACCGGTGCAGTTCGAGGGCGACGATCTGGTGCTGAACATCTCCTCGCTGTTGCAAGAGGTCCAAACCGCGTTGGTGGACGAGGGCATCGATATCGCCGGTTCGGTGACGATCCCCGATTCCGACGCCCAGGTGGTGCTGCTCGATTCCCCCGCCCTCGCGCAGGCACGCGCCATCTACGGCCTGGCCAGCCCGATCCTGTCGGTGATCTTGCTGCTCACCGCGGCCTTGTTCACGCTCTCGGTACTGCTGGCAACACGTCGGGCACGCACCACGGTGGCCGTCGGCATCACCGTGATGGCCTGGTCGCTGGCCCTCAACTACGGGCTGGGTGTCGCCGAGGACAGCTTCGTCGACGCCTTCCAGGACACCTTGTTCGAGCAAGCCGCCACCGCGTTCTACAACCAACTCCTGGTCTATCTCCTGCTCGCCGTGCAGGGCCTGCTGCTGCTCGGGGCGGTGATCATCATCCTCGGCTGGTTCTGCGGGAACACCCGCGCGGCGGTCTCGGTGCGCGGTTCGATCGATTCCGGACTCGCGGAAGTCGGTCAACGCCTGCCCACGTCCCTGGCCACGATCGGCCGGCCGCTACGCGAGTACGCACCCTTCGTGCGGTGGGGCCTGCTCGCCATCTGGCTGATCGCGGTGTTCGCCTTCGGGGCCGTGACCTTGGAACGCACCCTGGGCTGGACGGCGCTGCTCGTCGGGGTACTGACCCTGGCGCAGATCCTGATGTACGCGCCGGATGACGCCGCTCCCGAACATCGGCCCTCCGAAGCACGTAACCTGACGAACCAATAGTCACCGCGAAACGCAGCTCGCAACCAACCACGCGCGCTGCGCGAAGGAGTTCCCATGGCACAGAAGTCCGCCTCGCGTGGCATCAGTATCGGGATGGGCGTGGCGGCCCTCGCCGGCGTTGCGCTCTCGCTGCTGACCACACCGGTCGCGGACTGGGAGTTCTTCGACTGGCTGTTCAACGGCGTTGCGGTGGCGTTCGCCGTCGCCTTGTTCATCTTCGCCGCACTCGGGCGCAGCCCCCTAGGTTCGCTGCCCACCGACGAGCACGGTCTGCGCCGCACCCGGGTACTGGCGATCTTCGCCATCGCAGCATTCGGCGTGGTCCTGCTGCTGTTCCTCGGGGCGGGGCTCACCGGTTCCTGGGACCCGCAGGACGGAGCGGTCGTGGGGTTGATCGCCGCCGCGGCGATCTCCGTGGCCGGACGCTTGTCCTTGATCAACCGTGCGCTCGAAAGCCACACTCGGTAATCAGTCGGTTCCGGTCACCTGGAGCCGATAGGCTTCCGCCATCGTTTGGAGCGGTCCAAAAGCGACCAGTGAAGGGGGACTTCATGGCTGAGCAATCGGCGAATCGCGGAATCACCATCGGAATGGGCGTGGTCATCCTCGTGGGTGTGGCCATCTCTTTCCTCGTCACGAGTGTCGGGGATTGGGAACTATCGGACTGGGTAGTCAACTTGGCCGGGGTTGTCCTCGCTGTCGTCCTGTTCGTGGTCGCAGGACAAGGTCGTGCCCTTCCGGAGCGACTCGCCCCCCAGGGCCAAAGCGCACGGCGGCTACGTGCCTTGTCGATCTTCGCCATCGTCGCCTTCGGGTTGGTGCTACTGATCTTCGTCGGCGCCGAACTGACCGGAGGCTTCGAGGCCACCGACGGCCCGATCGCTGGTGTGCTCGCTGCGGGCTTGGTCTACATGGTCGGGCAGTTGTCCGACGCGAACCGCGCCATCAAGTCCGGGGGCTAGCGGTTCACTTCGCCCGCGCGGCCCACCAGGCCCGCAGTGCCTCGGTGGCGTCTGCCTCATCCATCGGCCCGCGATCCATCCGCAGGCCCAGCAGGAAGTTGTAGGCCTCACCGACCACCGGGCCCGGTGGGATGTCCAAGATCTCCATGATCTGCTTGCCGTCCAGATCCGGGCGGATCGCGTCGAGTTCCTCCTGAGCTGACAGTTCCTCGATGCGGTGCTCTAGATCGTCGTAGGCGCGCTGCAACGCCAACGCTCGCTTGCGGTTGCGGGTGGTGGAGTCCGCGCGCGTGAGTTTGTGCAGCCGCACGAGCTGGTCACCGGCATCGCGCACGTACCGCCGCACGGCCGAATCGGTCCACTCTCCGGTGCCGTAGCCATGGAAGCGCAAGTGCAACTCGACCAACTTCGCGACATCGTCGGTGAGATCGTTCGGATAACGCAGCGCCTGCATGCGCTTCTTGGTCATCCGCGCACCCACCACCTCGTGATGGTGGAAGGACACGCGTCCACCGGATTCGAACCTGCGGGTCTTCGGTTTACCGATGTCGTGCAGCAGCGCGGCGAGGCGCAGCGTCAGATCCGGCTCGCACGCAGGCTCGTGCGCGCTCTCCAGCGCCATCGCCTGCTCGAGCACCGTGAGCGTGTGCTCGTAGACATCCTTGTGGTGATGGTGTTCATCGGCCTCGAGCCGCAGTAGTGGCAACTCCGGTAGGACGTAGTCGGCTAGGCCGGTATCGACCAACAACGTCAATCCCGTGCGCGGGTGATCGCTCATGATGATCTTCGTCAGTTCCTCGCGTACCCGTTCGGCCGAGACGATCTCGATCCGTGCAGCCTGCTCGGTCATCGCGGTGATGACGTCGTCGTCGACCGTGAAGTCCAGCTGCGCTGCGAAGCGAGCCGCACGCATCATGCGCAACGGATCGTCATCGAAGGACTGCTCGGCGGTGACCGGCGTGCGGATACGCCGCGCCGCGAGATCCTCGATGCCTGCGAAGAGATCGACGAAGCCGAAATCGGGCAACGTCATCGCCATCGCATTGATGGTGAAGTCGCGCCGCGAGAGGTCCTCGCCCAACTCGGTGCCGTAGACGACCTCGGGCTTACGGGAATCGGCCTCGTACGCCTCGGTGCGGTAGGTGGTGATCTCCACTTCCCGGCCATCGACCCGCGCTCCGACGGTGCCGAAGCGGATCCCGACATCCCAGACGGCCTCGGCCCAGCCCTCCAGCAGCGCGAGGACCTGTTCGGGGTGGGCGTCGGTCGCGAAATCCAGATCGGTCTGCGCACTGAGGCGGCCCAGGAGGGCATCTCGCACGGGGCCACCGACCAGCGCCAGGGAGTGTCCGGCCTCGGTGAAGCGCTGGCCGATCCGTTGCAGCGGGCCGGTCACCGGGGCGAGCGAGGCGACGGCCTGCCGACGCAGTTCGGCCAGCTCGGGCGAGTTGGGGGAGCTGGGGGAGTTGCGGGAGGCCGACACGACGCCCAAGGCTAGCCCGGCTGCGAGGTTTATCCTCGGGCCATGGCCCGCCGCGCAGTCGAGGAGACATCCGCCGGGGGTCTCGTGGTCGACGAGCACGGCCGCGCCGCCTTGATCGCCCGCACCAACCGTCGGGGGCAACTGCTGTGGTCGCTGCCCAAGGGCCACCTCGAGGAAGGCGAGAGCCTCGAGGACGCCGCGGTGCGCGAGGTCAGCGAGGAAACCGGGATCACCGGCCGGGTGGTCGCACCGCTGGGCGTGATCGACTTCTACTTCACCGCCGAGGACCGGCGGATCCACAAGACGGTGCACCACTATCTACTGCGCGCCGAGAGCGGCGAACTCAGTGCCGAGGATGTCGAAGTCGAGGACGTGGATTGGGTGCCGCTGGAGGAACTGACCGCGCGGCTGGCCTACGCCGACGAACGACGCCTGATGGCCCAGGTGCCCGAACTGCTGGCCGACGCCGGCTAGGGGCGCCTGGTGACCTTGCGCGCGCCACGGTGGTTCGTGTCGTTGCTGACCGGAGTCGTGGCCTGGGCTGTGGTCGGCTCCGCGCTCACCGCGGTGACCGTGTCGACCGCGCCGGCGGCGAAGGCCGTGACCGACGCACCGGTGCAGATCGTGCTCGACCGGCTCACCCCCGTGGTTCCCGAACCGGGTGACAACCTGCGGATCGAGGGCCGCATCGTCAACAACACCGCCGATGCCATCGCAGGTGCCGCGGTGCGGGTGCTGGTCTCCGGTGAACCGCTCACGCGCCGTTCGCAGATAACGAAGCTGCGCGAAGCCCCCTTGGATCCGCAGGATCCGCCGGACTCACCGGACGGACCGACCGAGCCGTTTGCCGAACCGGTGGGCGTCGTCGTCGATGACACGCGCACAGCGATAGCCGATCCGATTCCACCGCGCGGACAGGTGTCCTTCGCGTTGCGTCTTCCCCTCGATGGCCTACCGCTCGCCGAGCAAGGGGTCTACGGGCTGGGTGTGGAAGTACTGGGTGTGCGTCGCGCCACCGGGGAGCAAGCAGGCGGCAACCAGGAATTCGAGCAGCGCCAGGGGATCATGCGCACCTTCTTGCCCTGGTTCCCCGACCCCGACGCGATCAACCCCGTCGAACTCGTATGGCTGTGGCCGCTGGCCGACTACCCGGCACGCGCCGCCGACGGGGTCTTCCTCGACGATCAAACCCCGCAGGCGATCTCCCCCGGCGGCCGGCTCGATGAACTGGTGCGCAGCGGGGAACTGCAACCGCGGTCGGTCACCTGGATCGCCGATCCGGCTCTGCTGGAATCGGTGCAGGACATGACCGACGGCTACCGGGTGGAACGCTCCGGTGAAGTCGTGGTCGGGGACCGTTCGCAGGACGCACAAACCTGGCTGACCGCACTGCAGGGTGCACTCGCCGCGGCGACACCACCGGCCACCGAATCCCCCGCCCTGCGGGTCATCCCCTACGCCGACGTCGACGCCACCGCGTTGACCGGGGCGGACATGTCCACCGACGTGGTGCGCTCGATCACCCAAGCGGTCCCCGTCGGCTCGGCGGCGATCGGCCAGCCGGTGACCGGTGGCATCTACTGGGCACCGTTCGGTCGGATCGACCGGGCGACCGCCGATCTGCTCGCCTCCGCGGGTGTGCGCACGGTCATCGTCTCCGGTCGGTTCCTGCGCGCGCAGGACGCCTTCGCCGGCGCGAACACCGGCCGGGCGGTGATCAGCACGTCCTTCGGCGCATTGCAGGCCGTGTTGCGCGAGCCACGGATGTCCGACCTGCTCACCGCACCACAGCGCAACCGCTCCGATGCCATCGAAGTGCGCCAGGCCTTCCTGGCCGAGTCCGCGGTGCTCGCGGGCACCATCCCGCAGGACGCGCCCTCGCGCGCGATCGTCGTCGGACCCGATGACATCCGTTGGGATCCCTCGACCACCGTCGTGAACTCACTGCTGCGAGCGACGATCAGCGCCCCGTGGATGACGTCCCTGCCCTTGGATGAGTTGCTCGACGGGCCGACCAATCCCCTGCAACGCAAGCGCGGTGGCTACGGGCGCAAGGCGCAGGCCGCGGAATTGACGACCGAGTACCTAGCCCAGGTGCGAAGGGCCAGCGAGGAACTCGCCGCGTTCACCAGCGTGCTGGACAACCCGATCGGCATCTCCGATGTCTACGCCGCCGCCCTGCTGCGGTCGGCTTCGAGTGCTTGGCGCGCCGAACCCGAGCGCGGACTCCAACTGCTGCAAGGAACCCGGCAACAACTCGACGCGCAAGTCGCACAGGTGCAGGTGCTTTCCGAAGGAACAGTCACCTTCTCCGGCGACACCGGACGCGTACCCGTCACGATCGAGAACAATCTCGACCGCGCCGTGACGGTCGGCGTCGAGTTGCGCGCCTCGCCTTCACTGCGACTGGAATCCGAACCGTTGACCGGCATCAACGTCGAACCCGGGCGCAAGGTCAGCGTGGATCTGGAAGCACGGGTGGTCGGCGGCAACACCCTGCCGGTGCGTGTGCAACTGCTGACCCCGGAGGGTTCGCGATTCGGTTCACCCGCGCGCATCGACGTCGCGAGCACCGCCTACGCCCGCGCCGCCGCCTGGGTGGTTGCGATCGCGTTCGTCGCGATCGTGGTGTTCGTGATCGTCGGAGTGACCCGCCGCATCCGCATCGCCAGCCGCAGCACCGGCTCGCAGGATGCAGTCCAGGCCGGTGATCGAGATGAGTAGCACCCGCGCGCTCCTGGGACCGAGCACGGTGATGGCCACCGGCACGGTGCTCTCGCGCATCACCGGGATCGCCCGGGATATCGCCCTCGCCGCCGCGCTCGGTTTCTTCCTGGTCTCCGACGCGTACTCATTGGGCAACTCCCTGCCCACGATCGTGTACATCCTGGTCGTCGGCGGCGCGTTGAACGCAGTATTCATCCCGCAATTGGTGCGCCGGATGGAAAGCGACGCCGACGACGGCAAGGCGTACGCGGATCGACTGCTGACCCTCACCGGAGCGGTGCTGATCGTCTTGGCGATCGCCGCGGTGATCGCCGCGCCGTGGATCGTGGATCTGTACACGCCGGCCGACTATCCGCAAGAGCAGTTCGAGTTGGCGGTCGCATTCGCTCGGCTGTGCTTGCCGCAGATCTTCTTCTACGGCGTCTACACGATGCTCGCGCAGGTGCTGAACTCCCGCGGGAAGTTCGGCGCCCCGATGTTCGCACCTATCGCCAACAACATCGTCGCCATCGCGACCTTCGGGTTGTTCATCGCCGTTGCCGGCACCTCGGCCGCCGCCGATGGGGAACTAACCACCGGTCAGGTGCTCCTGCTGGGGATCGGCACCACATTGGGCGTCGTCGTGCAGGCCATCATCTTGTTCCCCGTCCTGTCCCGCGCCGGATACAACTGGCGCCCACGGTTCGACTGGCGCGACCAGGGACTCGGCAAGGCCGCGAAGCTCGCGGGCTGGACCATCGGCTTGGTCCTGGTCAACCAGATCACCTACGTAGTCATCACCCGGCTCGCCGCCCAAGCCAACGTCGACGCCGCAGCCGCCGGGGTCACCGCCGCCGGCATCACGACCTATCAGAAGGCGCATCTGGTGTTCATGCTGCCGCACAGCGTGATCACCATCTCGATCGTCACGGCGCTACTACCGGCACTCAGCCGGCTCGCGCACGAAGGCAAGCTCAAGGAAGTAGGCGACGACGTCGCCGGTGCGATGCGCGTCGTCGCGGCCTTGATCGTGCCGGTATCGGCGCTGTTGCTGGTGTTGGGCTCGGATGTATCGGTCGTCCTGTTCGGCTACGGCGCCGCCACCACCGAGCAAGCCGCCGTGATGGGTGACATCGTCTCGATCTTCATGCTCGGGCTCCTACCGTTCACGTTGTTCTACGTGCTGTTGCGTGGCTTCTACTCACTCGAGGACACCCGCACGCCGTTCCTGGTGACCGTCGCCTTCTCGGCGGTGATGCTGGTGCTCGTGGTCGGGTTGTTCTCGGTACTCACGAACGTCGGCGTCACCGGAGCCGGCGGTCCGCAGGTGGCGTCCATCGCCTTGGGTTACGTGCTCGCCTACTGGTTCGGCTTCGCGCTGCTATGGCTGTGGCTCGCACTTCGACTCGGTGGCTTGCAGACACCACGCACCATCTGGGTGCTCGTGCGCTTGGTCTTCGCCGGTGTCGCGACGGTGGCCGTGATGGCGATCGCCCGCGTGTACTTGATCAACAGCGGACCGCTGCCGGAGTGGTCGGCCCAGGTGACTTCGGCGGTGACCATCGTGGTGATCGGTGCCATCGGAGCCGGGGCCTTCGTGCTGTTCGCCTGGTTGGTGCGTGTTCAAGAGGTATCCAGCGCCCTGCGCATGGTCAAATCCAAGGTGATGCGCTCATGACGGAAACACCCGGCACTCCAGATCCACCTCGAGAACCCGGTCGAACCCGGATCGATCGGTACGTGCTGCTCGATCTGATCAGCGTGCACACCCCGGCCGAGCAGTTCGAGGGCTACCGCCAGTTCCCCACCCAGTTGTGGCGCGGACACGACGAGGTACTCGACCGACCGGTGTCCATCCGACTGATCCGCAAGGACGACGCCCGCATGAACCGGGTCCTCGGGGCCGCCCGCGCGGCCGCCTTGGTCGACGACCGTCGGTTGCTGCGCATCCTGGACGTACTCGATGCCCCCAGGGGCGACGGCGAGGTCGCACGCACCGCGATCGTCAGCGAGTGGGCCGAAGGCGAGCACCTCGCCCAGCGGCTCGACGATGGCGCGCTATTCGACCCAACGACGGCACTCGAGGTGATCGGGGAGGTCTCGCGCACGCTGGCGACCAGCGCCGCCGCCGATGTGGCGCACGGACGGTTGCGGCCCACGGCGCTGCTGTGGACCGAAGCGGGCGAGGTGCGCATCCGCGGGCTCGCGGTCGATGCCGCGTTGTTCGGCCCGATCGACCCGGCCGCCCCGGATGCGGATGTCGATGGCATGGGTTGCCTGCTGTACGCGATGGTGACCGGGCGATGGCCGGCCCTGGCGATCGATGCCTCCACCGTGCACCTGCCGCTGGCCCCGGCGACCGGCCGCACCGTCCCGATGCCCTCGCGGGTGCGCGCGGGCGTTCCCGGTGACATCGACGATCTCGTCAGTAGGTCGGTACGCCAAGTGGCTCGCCCGCGCGGTGCCTTACCGCTAACCAGTTCCGAGGCGTTCGCGATCGCCGCCGGATCGGCGATGGACTACATCGCGCCGGTAGGCGGCGCACCGCCGGTTGGTGTCGGCGCGCGGTTGCGCAACACCGTCACGAACGTCACGGCGACCACGGTCAACGCCCCGGTCACCGTCGACGACGATCCCGCGAACGACGACGCCACCGCCGGCCGTTCCGAGCGGGGATCGCGTGGTTCGGGCAAACAGGCACGTCGGCGACAAGCGCCCAGCGCCGGCACGCTCACCGCGCGGATCCTGGGTTTCGCGGCTGCCGTCGCCGTGGTGTGGGGGTTCGGTTGGGTGGGCTGGCAGCTGTTGACCGCGGAGCCGAACATCGACGACGAGCAACGAGCCACCGCGTTCGAGACCGTCTTGGATTCCGAGGCGACACCGTTCGTCGAGGACTTCGATGCAGATCTCGCCGCGGTGCTTCCGATCGTGGACGTGCGCTCCTACGACCCCCTCGGTGACCGCAACGACGACGGCGTCCTCGACGGAGCGGACGGTAAGGAACGCAACCCGCGCGCGGAGTTGGCCACCGATTCCGACGGCACGACCGCGTGGCTGACCCGCAAGTACGACACCCCCGGCGTGGGTAACAAGGGCGGCGTCGGCTTGATCGTCGATCTCGGTGCGCCCAAGCAGATCTCGACGGTGGAGTTGGACTTGGTGGGCTTCGGCACCGACCTCGATGTGCGCGTGGCCGACCAGATCCCCGACGATCCAGATCTGTGGACCGAATTCGCCACGGTGAAGGACGCCGGGCCGGAGATCACGTTGCGTTCGCCCCGGTCGGTGACCGGGCAGTACGTGCTCGTCTGGTTGACGGGCCTGCCGGTCATCCCGGCGACCACGGCCACCGACAACCCGCGCTTCCAGGGCGGTATCCAGCAGATCTCCATCACCGGACTTGATCCGCCGGAGGAACTCGACGATCAGTAGGCTCACCAACGTGTCCGAGGCGGTGGAGGCTTCCGACCGCGACCTGCTCGACGCGCACGTCGCGGGGGATCCGGACGCCTTCGCAACGTTGATCACCCGGCACAAGGATCGATTGTGGGCGGTCGCATTGCGCACGACCGGTGACCCGGAGGAAGCAGCCGACGCCCTGCAGGACGCCTTCATCTCGGCCTTCCGACGCGCCGGTCAGTTCCGCGGCGATTCGGCGGTGACCACCTGGTTGCACCGCATCGTGGTGAACGCGTGCCTGGACCGGCTGCGCAGGCGTTCGGTGCGCTCCAGCGTGCCCTTGCCCGAGGACGACATCGCCGGCTCGCTCACCGCGGCCGCCACCCCGGTGGGCCGGGGAGGACCGCCCCGCGACCCGATCGAGGACCGGGAGAACCAGGTGATCATCGCCCGGGCGCTCGCCGACCTCCCGCAAAGCCAACGCGAGGCGATCGTCCTGGTCGACGTCGAGGGGTACTCGGTGGAGGAGGCGGCCGAGATCCTGGACTGTCCACCGGGCACCGTGAAGAGCCGCTGTTCGCGCGGTCGAGCCAAGTTGGCGCAGACGCTCGGGTTCTTGAGGAACCACCCACCCCCGCCAACCGTCACAGAAGCGACGGATGACGATTCCGGTCAGCAGGCGGCGGGCGATGGATCGCAAGGATTCGACGAAGGGCGAGGAGGTGAGCGGGCCAGTGAGCGATGAGGGTATGCGCCCGGTCGGCGAGCACCCCGACGATCCGGCCTACCGCCCCGAGGTCCAAGACGCCGTCGCCGGCTTGCTGGGTCGCTGGTCCCGGGCCGTGGACCGCCCGGGCGACGAACCGATGCCCGAGCAGGTATGGGAGCGGATCCTCGCCGGCATCGAAACCGAGCAGGAGAGTGCCACTACCCGTCGCCGCGTGCTTCCCGGTGGTCGGTGGACCACACCGCTGGTCGCGGTGAGCGCGGTGGCCTTGGCGCTGGTGCTGGGCAGCACCGTCCTCGAACGGGTCGGCACCGACAACGCTCCGGCCGATGCGGTGGTCGCCTCCGCCGAGGGTGCCGACGAGGCCGCGCCGCAGTCCGCCGAGCCGCCGAGCCCGCGCATCGTGCAGGCCGGATTCGTCCCGCCGGCCAAGAAGGTCATGTCCATCCCCGATGACATCAGCGCCGAATCCATCCCCGACACCGTCGATGAGCTGCTCGAGGCCTCCGGCGTCGACGAACCGACCGACGTCTTGACGATGCCCGAGGAGACCTGGCAACCGATCCCCGGCGGCATGACCGCCGACGCCCAGACGCTGCGCGATTGCATCACCAAGGTCACCAAGGTGGCCACCTCGCAGGCCCTGCTGGTGGTGCGGGCGAAGGTGAACGGGCTGGATGCGGGCCTGATCGTGGTCCCGGAGTTCATGGTCGACATGAACAAGATGAAGGACATGGACGCCCAGGCGATGCGCCGGATGGGTTCGCAGATGGGCATGACCACCGTCTACCTCGTCGAGCCGACCTGCGGCATGGGCGCCCCCGAGCACGACCCGACCCTGCTGCGCGTCGCGTTCTCCATGACCCCCTAAACACCTCACCCCCGCCCCGCCCCCGCCCCCGCCCCGTTGCGGCGTCCGTTGTGGCCGCAAATTTTCA
>CAJXNV010000042.1 GCA_913057155.1 uncultured Actinomycetes bacterium
TCGGTGCAGCGTGAACTCGGCGTTCCGGTGAAGTTGGTCGGTCTCGGCGAGGGTCCCGATGACCTCGCACCGTTCGAGGTCGACGAATTCGTCGACGCCTTGTTGGCGTAGGCGTCTCCTTCGACCCTGTAACGCACCCGAAACACGAAGGGCGATTTCGTCACCGACGCGAAACTTGTTACGCCATCGACCGAAACGCCGCACCTCCAATGTTTGCTCCGGCTAGGGCCACACAACAGGAGGTACCTTTATGGATTCGGGTGTTACCGCGTGGTTGCTTACCTCTTCCGCGCTGGTTTTCTTGATGATTCCCGGCTTGGCGTTCTTCTACGGAGGAATGAACAGGTCGAAATCAGTACTCAACATGCTCATGATGGTCATGGGCGCGTTGTTCATCGTCGGCATTCTCTGGGCGCTCTACGGCTACTCGATGGCCTACGGCTCCACCGCCGGCTACTTCGTCGGTAGCTTCACCGACTACTTCGGCCTCGAGGCCGCACTCGCGCCGCCGGCTGAAGGCGACGCATTCCCCGTCATGGTCGACGTGGTGTTCCAGGCGATGTTCGCGTGCTTGACCGTGGGCCTCATCGCCGGTGCGCTCGCCGATCGGATGAAGTTCGGGGCGTGGATCATCTTCGCTGCTATCTGGGCGTCGCTGGTCTACTTCCCGGTCGCCCACTGGGTCTGGGGCGGCGGCTGGATCGGCCAGCTGAACATCGGCGGCGCGGAGGTCATCGACTTCGCCGGTGGTACGGCCGTCCACATCAACGCCGGTGCCGCGGCACTCGCGGTGGCGCTCATCTTGGGCAAGCGCCTTGGTTGGCCGAAGACGCCGATGCGTCCGCACAACCTGACCATGGTGATGCTCGGTGCCGGTCTGCTGTGGTTCGGCTGGTTCGGCTTCAACGCCGGCTCGGCCTACGCCGCGGACAACACCGCTGCCATCGCGGCGACGAACACGCTGGTTGCCACCTGCGGTGCGGGTATCGCATGGCTGATCGTGGAGAAGATCCGCGACGGCAAGGCGACCTCGCTGGGTGCAGCATCCGGAATCGTGGCCGGCCTGGTCGCGATCACCCCGGCCTGCGCCAACGTGACACCGCTGGGCGCGATCTTGATCGGCATCATCTCCGGCGCCGTGTGTGCCTGGGCTGTCACCATCAAGTACAAGCTGGGCTACGACGACTCCTTCGACGTTGTGGGTATCCACCTCGTCGGCGGCATCGTCGGCACCCTGGCCCTGGGCTTCCTCGCCTCGGACATCGCGGCCGAGGGTGGCCAGAACGGACTGCTCTACGGCGGCAGCATCAACCTGCTGATCGTTCAGATCATCGCCGCGGTGGGCGTCATGGTGTACTCCTTCATCCTGGCGGGCATCATTGCCCTCGTGCTGAAGTCCACCATGGGCATCCGTGAGGACGAGGAAGACGAGGTTGGCGGTATCGACCTCGCCGAGCACGCTGAGACTGCCTACGAACTGGGTGACTCCGGTGGTGGCGGTGCATTCGCAGGCGTCGGGCACGCTGCCCGCGCGAAGGAGGTGGAGTGATGAAGCTGGTAACGGCGATCATCAAACCGTTCAAGTTGGACGACGTGAAGACCGCTCTGGAAGCGCTGGATATCCAGGGCATGACGGTCTCGGAAGCCTCTGGCTTCGGTCGGCAGCGTGGACACACGGAGGTCTACCGCGGAGCGGAGTACACCGTGGAACTGGTGCCGAAGGTGCGCATCGAGATCGTGGTGGAGGACGATCGCGCCGGGGACGTGATCGACGCCATCGTCGGTGCCGCGCAGACGGGCAAGATCGGAGACGGCAAGGTCTGGTCCTCGCCGGTCGACGACGTAGTCCGGGTGCGTACCGGGGAACACGGAGCGGAAGCCCTGTAACCCACGGATGAACACCGAACACGGCCAGGTGGCGGTGATCGATGCCGCCGCCGAAAGATCGCAGATCGCACGGCGCTCGGACCTTACGGGGTCCGAGCGCCGTGCGCTGCTTACGGACACCATCGACGCCTGGCTGCGTCAGTTGTTCGCGCGCGCGACCGATGGCCACGATCCCGAACAGTTCTGCCTCGTTGCGATCGGTGGCTACGGACGCCGCGAGATGTCCGCGAGCAGCGACATCGACGTCCTGATGCTGCACGATCCACGCGCAAGCGATGTGGAGAAGGTCTGTTCGGCCATTTGGTACCCGATCTGGGATTCGGGAATCGCTTTAGATCACAGCGTTCGCACCGTCGCGCAGGCGCGCACGCTCGCCCAGGAGGACTACAAGGTCGTCCTGGGATTGCTCGATGCGCGAGCGGTTGCCGGCAATGCCGCGCTCGCCGAGTCGCTACGAGCGGGTGTCCTAGGCGACTGGCGGGCAAGTGCCGCGTCGCGACTCGGCGACCTGCACGCGATGGTGACGGCCCGGCGCGAACGTGCCGGGGACCTGGCTCAGTTGCTGGAGCCGGATGTGAAGGACAGTTACGGCGGGCTGCGCGATGCCGTCGTGTTGCGCGCGTTGGCCGCGTCCTGGGTTGTCGAGGTGCCGCGCACCACATGGACCGATTCGGTCAAGACGTTGCTGGATGTGCGCGATGCGTTGCACGCGCGCGGGCGACGCGACCGGTTGAGCATGCAAGACCAAGACGAGATCGCGCGGATCCTCGCGCCGCAGCTCGGCTGCACGGACTCCGATGATCTGCTGCGGGCGGTCTACTTGGCCGCGCGCGAGGTCGCGTACACCAGCGACGTCGCTTGGTACCGCGCCATGCGCGCCACTCGACGCAAGGCCACCAGCGGCCCGCGGGTGCTGCGCCGGCTCACCACCAGGCGCGCACGCGGAGAGAAGTCCACCGGTCCTGAGCGGGTACCGCTTGCCGAGGGTGTGGTTCTGGTCGACGGCGAGGTGTCCTTGGCGCGCGGGGCGAACCCGGACACCGATCGGGGGCTGGCGCTTCGGGCCGCCGCGGCCGCGGCGCAGGCGTCGGTGCTGCTGGCTCCCAGCACGGTCGACAGGTTGGCGGGAATCCCGCACGATCCGGCCGCCGTATGGGACGCCGACATGCGCCAATCCTTCGTGTCACTACTGGGCGCCGGGCCGGCGTTGCTACCGGTCTTCGAGGCGATGGATCAAGCCGGTGTCGTCCAGCAGTGGATACCGGCGTGGGCCGCGGTGCGTTCCCAACCGCAACACAATCCGATCCACGAGTTCACCGTCGATCGTCACCTGCTGGAAACCACGATCCAGGCGGCCAAGCGCGCCAGGCATGTCGAACGCCCCGACCTGTTACTCGTCGGCGCTTTCCTGCACGACATCGGCAAGGGCTTCCCCGGCGACCACAGCATCGTCGGTGAACCGATCGCAGTCGAGATGGCAACGGTGATGGGATTCGACGAAGCCGACGCCGCGACCCTCGGCTTGCTGGTGCGTGAGCATCTGCTGCTGCCGGATATCGCCACACGACGCGATCTCGATGATCCCGGGACGATCGGTGTCATCCTCGATCGGGTCCCCGATCGCGCGACCTTGGAACTGCTGCACGCGCTGACTTGGGCCGACGCCGAGGCCACCGGTCCGGCGGTGCGCAGCGAGTGGCGGCGCGGCTTGATCGCCGATCTGGTGCGCCGCTGCGCATCCCAGATGGCCACCGGACAACCGGTTGCCCCGCAGTCCTCGGCTGCGCTGGACGCGGCGCTCGCCGCTGAGGGGGAGACCGGCGTCCAGGTGCTCGCCGCGGATCCGGGCAGTGCCATGGTCTCCATCGTCGTCTCGACCCCCGAGCGGGTCGGTGTGCTTTCCCTCGTAGCGGGCGTGCTGTCCTTGCACCGACTGCAGATCCGTGGGGCGCGTATCGATACTCGTGATGGGCGAGCCGCCCAGGAGTGGTTCGTCAAACCGCTGTTCGGTGAACCACCCGACGACCGTGCCATCGCCTCGGACATCCGAGCGGCCCTCGCCGGTGATCTCGACGTAGGCGACAGGCTGCACAAGCGGTCGCAATCGGCGAGCGGCGCTGGCGTCGCTGGGGATCCGAGCGCGCTGGTTACGCCGAGTGCGCAGGGCGCCGAGCCGCTGGTGTTCATCGACGACTCCGCGACCCACCACACCGTGGTGGAGGTTCGGGCGCACGATGAACCGGCGCTGCTCTATCGGGTCACGAGGGCGTTGGTGGCCGCTGACGTCGTCGTCGTCGGCGCCAAAGTGGACACGCTGGGATCGGAAGTGGTGGATTCCTTCTTCGTGACCGACCGCACCGGCGGGAGCCTGGGAGCCGACCACGCGGAGGCGGTGCGCACCACGGTCCGGGCGAGCCTGCAGGCCACGATGCGTGAGGCGTCGGTAGCCCGTTAGTCTGACCGAACTCACGTCCTTTTCGTCTGCACGAGGAGCCGGTTTGTTCGGGTCACTGTCGGACCGCTTGGCAGCCACCTTCAAGGGCCTGCGCGGCAAGGGGCGGTTGAGCGAGGCCGATATCGATGCCACGGTGCGCGAGATCCGCACCGCCTTGCTGGAAGCCGATGTCGCCCTGCCGGTCGTTCGTTCCTTCACCGCCCGGGTCAAGGAGCGCGCGCTCTCGGAGGAGGTCTCCGGTGCGCTGAATCCCGCGCAGCAGGTCGTGAAGATCGTCCACGGCGAACTCGTCGACATCCTCGGCGGTGAGACCCGCGGACTGCGGATGGCCAAGACCGGCCCCACGTTCATCATGTTGGCCGGACTGCAGGGTGCGGGCAAGACCACCCTCGCCGGCAAACTGGCCGCCCACCTGAAGTCCGAGGGTCATACGCCCCTGCTGGTGGCCGCGGACCTGCAGCGGCCGAACGCCGTCGATCAGTTGACGGTCGTCGCCGAGCGCGCAGGCGTGCCGATCTACGCACCGCAGCCGGGTAACGGAGTCGGGGATCCGGTCGAAGTGGCCCGCGATGCCCGGCCGTACGCCGAAACGCGGTTGCACGATGTCGTGATCGTGGACACCGCTGGTCGCTTGGCCATCGATGCGGAGTTGATGGACCAATTGCGTCAGGTGCGCGATGCGATCGAGCCCGACGACACCCTGCTCGTCGTCGACGCCATGATCGGCCAGGACGCCGTCGCGACCGCCGAGCAATTCGCCGAGCAGGTCGGCTTCGACGGGGTCGTGCTCACCAAGCTCGACGGCGACGCCCGCGGCGGTGCGGCGCTGTCCATCGTGTCGGTCACCGAGCGGCCGATCATGTTCGCGTCGGTCGGCGAACAGGTGGGGGACTTCGAGACCTTCCATCCGGATCGGATGGCCAACCGGATCCTGGACATGGGCGACATGCTCACCCTCATCGAGCAGGCCGAACGGGCCTTCGATGCCGAGCAGGCCGAGAAGATGGCCCGCAAGGTCTCCAGCGGCGAGGACTTCACCCTCGAGGACTTCCTCGAGCAGATGCAATCGATCAAGAAGATGGGATCGCTGGGCAAGATCCTGGGGATGCTGCCGGGTATGGGCGACATGAAGGCCCAACTCGACCAGGTCGACGATCGCGAGTTGGATCGCGTCTCGGCGATCATCCAGTCGATGACCCCCGGTGAGCGCGCGGACCCCAAGATCCTCAACGCATCCCGCCGTGCCCGCATCGCCCGGGGTTCGGGTACGCAGGTCAGCGACGTCAACGGACTCATCGAACGCTTCGCCGACGCCCAGAAGATGATGCGACAGATGGGCAAGGGCGGCGGCATGCCGGGCCCGGGGGGTATGCCGGGCGCCGGTGGTGTGCCGGGTATGCCGGGCATGCCGGGCGCCGGCGGCAAGAAGTCCAAGGGCAAGATGGCCAAGCAGACCGGACGCAAGGCCAAGAAGGGTCGCAGCGGCAACCCCGCGAAGCGGGCCGCCCAGGAGGCCGGGGACTCCGGTGCAGCGGCCGGCACAGCGGCTGGTGCGCCCGAGGAGACGATGACCCCACCGGACATGTCGCAACTACCCGACGACCTCAAGAAGCTGCTGTCCTGACGCTTTTTCCCACACTCCGGGAAATTTGCGCTGCATTTCCCACTAAGTGGGAAATGTGCGCTGAATTTCCCGGAGTGTGCGAGGTTCCTGCGCGTCCCCCCGGTGTTCGAGTCGCTGGGCAGCCTCTGGCACAATCACGGCGTTCTCGCTTCGGGCGTGGCCCTCTCACCTCGCCCGCAGCGGTCCATGAGCCGGTTCGACGCAGGCGACCCCACGCCAGCGGACGACGGGCCACCACCAGTCAGGAGAGCAGCCACCCGTGGCAGTCAAGATCAAGTTGAAGCGCTTGGGCAAGGTCCATGCGCCCCAGTACCGAATCGTCGTCGCTGATTCCCGCACCGCCCGCAACGGCCGTGCGATCGAGGAAATCGGCGTCTACCAGCCCCTGCAAGAGCCCAGCCTGATCGAGGTCGACTCCGATCGCGTGCAGTACTGGCTGGGAGTGGGCGCCCAGCCCACCGAGGCCGTCGCCGCGATCTTGAAGGTCACCGGCGATTGGCAGAAGTTCACCGGCGAGCCGGGTGCCGAGGGCACGCTGAAGGTCGCCGAGGCCAAGCCGGACAAGAAGGTCGCCTACGAGGCCGCGGTGCAAGAGGCCTCCGCCGAACCGAAGACCCCGGCGAGCAAGTCGGCTGATAAGTCGGCTGACAAGCCCGCCGAGAAGCCGGTCGAGAAGGCTGCGGAGAAGGTCGAGGAAGTCGTCGAAACCGCCGCCGAGAAGGTCGAGGAGGCCGTAGAGACGGTCGTCGACAAGGTCGAGGAAGTCGTCGAGGCTGCCGCCGAGAAGGTCAAGGAAGCGGCCAAGGGCGAGGATTCCGACAGCGAAAGCAAGTCCGAATAATGCTCGACGAGGCGCTCGGCCACCTCGTCCGCGGCATCGTGGACAACCCCGACGACGTCTCGGTCACCACGCGCTCCGGGCGCCGGGGAACCACCATCGAGGTGGCGGTCAACCCTGCCGACATGGGGCGGGTGATCGGCCGCAGTGGACGCACCGCCACGGCCCTGCGCACGGTGATGACCGCGGTCAACGGTGGCCGCGGAGTGCGGGTGGACTTCCTCGACGTCGCCGAGCGGTAAGTACCGGCACCATGCTGGTCGTGGTCGGCCGCATCGGACGCCCCCACGGGGTACGCGGGGCGGTCAGCATCGAACTTCGCACCGATGAGCCCGAGCGCAGGTTCGCGGTCGGCTCCACCCTCGTCACGGACTCCGGAGTCGAAGTAACCGTCGCCTCGTCCACGTGGCACAGCGGTCGGTTGCTGCTGACATTCGAGGGCTACCCCGATCGCACGTCCATCGAGCAATTGCGCGGGCAGGTGCTGAGCGTCGAGCGCGACGACGACGAGCAACCCGCGGATCCCGAGGAGTTCTACGACTCCTCGCTGGTGGATTGCGAAGTCTTCGACGAGCACTCGACGCTCATCGGCGTGGTTCGCGAAGTGGCGCACCTTCCATCGCAGGACGTACTCGTCGTGGCCACGCCCGATGAGCGTGAGGTGTTGGTGCCCTTCGTGGAGGCGATCGTGCCGATCGTCGACGTCGGCAATCGTCGCATCGTCATCGATCCTCCCGATGGGCTGCTGGATCCGGAGGATTGATGCGCATCGACATCGTCTCGATATTCCCGCAGTATCTGGCTCCCCTGGAGCTATCGCTGGTGGGCAAGGCCCGCGACGCCGGTCTGCTGGATGTGCGAGTCCATGACCTGCGCGACCACGCCACGGACAAGCACCGAAGTGTCGACGACACTCCCTACGGCGGTGGTCCCGGAATGGTGATGATGGCCGAGCCGTGGGGCGCGGCCTTGGATGCCATCCGCGCCGACGCGAAAGCCGATCCGTGGCTGGTGATACCCACACCATCGGGTTATCGCTTCGACCAACCGACGGCGACGACGCTGGCAAGCCACGAGCACCTCGTGTTCGCATGCGGTCGCTACGAGGGGATCGATGCACGAGTGGCCGAGCATTACGCCGCGCGTAGCGATTGGGCCGGGGTGCTGGAGTACTCGATCGGCGATTACGTCCTCGGCGGGGGAGAGGCAGCGGCGCTGGTCATGGTCGAGGCCGCGGTGCGGTTGATCCCCGGGGTGCTCGGCAATGCCGAAAGCGCTGCCGATGATTCCTTCAGCAAGGAAGCCGGACCGGCGCTGGAGGGCCCGGTGTTCACCAAGCCGCCGAAGTGGCGCGAGCTCGAGGTGCCCGAGGTGCTGCTCTCGGGAGACCACGGTCGGATCGCGGCGTGGCGAAAGGAGCGGGCGCGCGAGCGCACGCAGCAGCGCAGACCCGACCTGACCTGACCGCACCTGGCTCAACCGGAGCCTTCCCGATCGAGGATCGGGTCCAGGAAGGGGACGGGTGTCGGGGTGTGGCACACTTGCGCCTGCTTCGGCACCATCCGCCCGACGTCTGCCACAAGGGACGCATGAGGGCGCAACACTCCACGAGACCGTGGGCGACTTGTGGCGCTTACAGGAAGAGAAGTTCCGATGCAGACCCTCGATCCCGTCGACGCCGCCGTATTGCGCGACGACATCCCCGAATTCCGCGCCGGCGACACCGTCAAGGTGCACGTGAAGGTCGTCGAGGGCAACAAGACCCGTGTCCAGATCTTCCAGGGCGTGGTGATCGCCCGATCGGGTACCGGGGCCAGTGAGACCTACACCGTTCGCAAGGTGTCCTACGGAGTGGGCGTCGAGCGCACGTTCCCGCTGCACTCTCCCGTCGTGGAGAAGATCGAGGTCGTCACCAAGGGTGACGTGCGGCGCGCGAAGCTGTACTACCTGCGCGGCCTGCGCGGCAAGGCGGCGAAGATCCGCGAGCGCCGCGACAACTCCCCGACCTCCGGAGACTGACCTTGGCCGACCGGGGTCGGCAGTCCTGGTGGGACATCCCAGTCACGATCGCCATCGCACTCGGCGTCGTGCTGTTGATCACGACGTTCTTGGTCAAACCCTTCTCCATTCCCTCCGGGTCGATGGAGAACACCTTGCAGATCGGCGATCGGGTCCTGGTGAATCGCGCCGTGTATCGCGTCCGCGACATCGAGCGCGGCGATGTGGTCGTCTTCGACGGATCCGGGCGTTTCGTTCCCGCCCAGGTGATCCCCGACCGCGATCCGATCACCGGTGCACTCGTCTGGGTGGGGCAGTCCTTCGGGCTCATCACCCCCGATTCCACCGACTTCATCAAACGCGTGATCGGGGTCGGCGGAGATCGCGTGACCTGCTGCGATGCCGAGGGCCGCATCACCGTCAACGGTGTTCCGCTCCCGGAGGACTACCTGTATCCCGGTGACGCGCCGAGTCTGCAAACCTTCGATGTGGAAGTCCCAGAGGGCATGCTGTGGGTCATGGGTGATCACCGGTCGGCTTCGGCGGACTCCCGCTCGCACCTAGGCAGCCCGGGCGGCGGTTTCATCCCCGAAGACGCCGTGGTCGGCCGAGCGATGAACGTCGTGTGGCCGCTGTCCCGACTGTCGTCCATCCCGCTGCCGGAATACGGGGACATCCCCAGCGCCACGCAGCCGGCAGGTTCGTGATGGCGGTTTCCGCGCGCGGCGGGGATGACACACCGGAGCTCGAGGGTAGGTCCGAGAGCAGAGCCGAGGACTACCGCGACGCCCCCGGTAAGCACGCGCGGCCGAAAAAGAAAGCCCATCCGTTCTGGCGGGGACTGCGCGAGATCGTCGTCATCGTCGTTATCGCTTTGGTGCTTTCCGCGCTGATTCGTGCGTTCCTCATCCAGGCCTTCTACGTCCCGAGTGCTTCGATGGACGACACCTTGCGCCCGGGTGATCGCATCATCGCCTCGAAGATCACCACGAACGTCTCCGGAGTCGACCGCGGCGAGATCGTGGTGTTCAAGGACCCGGGCGATTGGCTACCCGATCCGCTCCCGGCGCCGGACACCTGGCAGACCACGGTCCGTCGGGCCCTGACCTTCATCGGAGTGCTGCCCAGCGATTCGGGAGATGACCTCGTCAAGCGGGTCATCGGTATCGGCGGGGATCGCGTTGCTTGCTGCGACGCCGAGGGGCGGATCGTCGTCAACGGTGTCCCGCTCGATGAGGACTACATCATCGGACCCACCGACCAGGTGCGCTTCGATGTGACCGTGCCCGAGGACAGCCTGTTCGTCCTCGGTGACAATCGCGGTGATTCCCGTGATTCGCGCTACCACCTCGAGGCCAACGACGGTGCCGTTCCGGTCGACAACGCCGTGGGCCGGGTGTTCTTGGTGGTGTGGCCCTTCGATCGCTTCGCGCTCGAGCGCATCCCCTCCATCTTCGGCAACCCGGCGCTCGACGGCTGAGCACCCGCCGCTGACGTGAGCGCCGACCTCGCCCTCGAGCGGACCTTGCTCGATGGGGGCTATCGCCGGGTGATCGCGATCGACGAAGTAGGCCGCGGTGCGCTAGCTGGACCCGTCAGCGTCGGAGCCGTCGTGATCGATGTCGATGTCGTCGCCGTCGATCCACCGGCGGGCATCGACGATTCCAAGAGACTCACCGCCAAGCGCCGGCGCGAGATGCGCGGGCCGATCGTTTCGTGGGTTCGCGGGCACCACGTCGGGCACGCCGAAGCCGCGCGGATCGACGAAGTCGGCATCATGGTTGCGCTCGGTGAAGCGGCCAGCGCGGCGATCGACGGGCTGCCGGCGGTCGACGACAATAACGACAACTTCGACAACGACGACGACGGCGGCGACGCCAGCACATTCAGCGTGGTGCTGCTCGATGGCACCTTCGATTTCCTGACCCCGGTGCGACCGGGATTCGAAGTGCGGACCGTGGTCGGTGGTGATGGCCGCTGCGCGAGCATCGCGGCGGCGTCCATCCTGGCCAAGGAGGAACGCGACGAACTGATGCGCCGCTGGCACCGGGTGCATCCGCAGTACGGCTGGGATACCAATGTGGGCTACGCCGCTGCGAGCCATCGTCGGGCGATCGCCGAGTTCGGGGCGTGTGATCTGCACCGGCGTAGTTGGCACCTGGTGTGATCTGAGCGGGAGAAAGGTCGTCCACAGGCGGCGTGCGCGTCGTCCACAGCGCTGATCTACCCCTGCCGCGCTGGCCGTTATCGGGCGCATGCTCGCTGCATGAGCGATTCCACGACGCACGATGACCGCCGCGAACTCGGCCGCCGCGGGGAGGACTTGGCCTTCGAGTACCTACGACGCTCCGGGATGCTGGTGCTCGACCGCAACTGGCGCCCGCGCGGGGCGGGGGTGCGCGGGGAGTTGGACATCGTCGCCCGTGATGGCGATGAACTCGTCGTGGTCGAGGTGAAGACTCGTCGATCCATCGCCTACGGATCACCGGCCGAGGCGATCACCCGCCGCAAGGTTCGGGCGCTGCGTTCGTTGACGCTGGCCTGGCTCGAGCACCGCAGCATCCATGCGCCGGCGATCCGATTCGACGTCGTGGCCATCGTCATCCCACCTGCGGGACAGCCGGTGATCGAGCACCTCCGGGCGGTCTGACATGACCCTGGCGCAGGTGCACGGCGCGGTGATCGCGGGGATGACCGGGACGGTGGTCACCGTCGAGGTCGACGTCGCCGCGGGTCTTCCGGCCGTGGGGCTGGTCGGTCTCGCCGATGCGGCTATCGGGGAGGCTCGACAACGGGCCCGCTGCGCGGTGGAGAACTCTTCGATGAAATGGCCGATGGGTCGGGTCACGATCGGACTGTCCCCGGCGCATGTCCGCAAGCACGGCACCGGCTTGGATCTGCCGATCGCGATCGGCGTGCTCGCCGCGCAAGGGCAGATCGGCGAACTGCCCGCGGACTTCGGATCCTGGGTGATCGTCGGTGAACTCGGACTCGATGGTCGCGTCCGACCGATCCCCGGGGCGATCACCGTCGCCTGCGCCATCCAACAGGCCGGCTTTGGAACCTTGATGCTGCCGGCCGAGCACGTGGCGGAATGCTCGCGGGTGCCCGGTGTGCAGATCATCGGAGTCGAGTCGGTGCAGCAGGCGGTGCAGGTGCTGTTGGGTACCGACACCGGGCTACGGGTGAGCGCGCCGCGAGTCGATCGCCCGAAGCGCCACGAACCGGACCTCGCCGATGTGCTCGGCCAGCCGGAGGGACGTCGTTGCCTGGAGATCGCGGCGGCCGGTCGGCACTCGCTCGCGATGGTCGGGCCGCCCGGAGTGGGCAAGACCCTGCTCGCCGAGCGCATCACGGGGTTGCTGCCCGACCTTGCGGAAAGCGCCGCGGTGGATGTGATGGCGATCCATGCCCTGGTCGCGGGTGAGGGTTTCGTGGTGGGGGAGGACCTTCGGCCTCCGTTCCAGGCCCCGCATCACTCCACGAGCCCGGCGGCGTTGCTCGGTTCGGTGCACGGCGGCTCGGTGCGTCCGGGTTCGGTCTCACTCGCCCATCGGGGGGTTCTCTTCCTCGACGAAGCCCCCGAATTCCCCCGCAACACCCTCGAGGCGTTGCGACAGCCCGTGGA